>DASZPU010000792.1:0-2052 GCA_035550195.1 Nannocystaceae bacterium | reverse complement strand
CAGCGACGTGCGCGCGCACGTCGGCCGGGATGTCGGCCTCGTCCCAGGCCTTCTTGCCCCACGCGCCCGCGTGCTCGAGCACGAGCCACGCATCGGTGTGGCTCGCGGCCGTGCCATACAACGGCTCGCTCGCCGCAACCGAAGCGAGTGCACAAAAGCTCTCGATGGGCTCCAAAGTACGCGTACGGTAGCACGACGCGCGACTTCGACCCATTGCTGACATTCCTTGCATTCCTTCTATAGCTCTGCCATGCTGGGCGCATGGGCCTGCGTGGTGGTGGAGCGCTGGTGGTGCTCGGGCTCGTCGGATGCGGGCCCATCGTCGGCAGCGACGACAACGGCGAGACCGGATCGAGCGGTGGGCACGATCCGACGGAGGCGGTGACGACGACGCCGACGACCGTCGGCAGCACATCGCCGACGACGACGATCGATCCGACGACTGCGACGTCGTCGACGACGACCGAGACGACGACGAGCGCGACCAGCACCACGGATGCGACGACCGGCTGCGACAGCTCCGATCCGTGCCAGTGCTGCAACTTCATCTGCGAAGGCTGCGGCGAGTGGGACGGTTCCGAGACCGATCCGTTCGGCTGCGATCTCTACGAGCAGGACTGTCCCGCGGGCGAGAAGTGCATGCCGTGGGCGAACGACGGCGGCAACATCTGGAACGCCGCGCGCTGCTCACCGGTGGACGAAGGCCCGGGACAGATCGGCGATCCGTGCACCGTCGAAGGCTCGGGCGTGAGCGGCATCGACGATTGCGACGTCGGGCTCATGTGCTTCTGGGTCGACGCGAGCACCAACACGGGCACGTGCGTGCAGCTGTGCAGCGACAGCGACCCCGACCCGACCTGCGACGATCCGAACGCGCTGTGCTCGGTCGAGCTCGGCGGCGATCTGCCGGTGTGCTTGCCGAGCTGCGATCCGCTCGTGCAGGACTGCCCCAACGGCGGTGGCTGCTACCCGGGCGCGGGCGAGTTCTTCGTGTGCGGTGATGCGATCGAGCCGACGATCGGGCTCGAAGCGCCGTGCGATCTACAATGGACCTGCGCGCCCGGATCGGTGTGCGTCTCGGCCGAGCTCTTGCCCGCGTGCGGCGGCGCCGGCTGCTGCACCGCGTACTGCGACACGACGCTGCCCGAGCCGTGCGGACCCGAGCGCGTGTGCAACCCTACCTTCGAGGGCTCGACCGCCGGCTTCTGTGCTGCGCCATGAAACACGCTCGCTTCATCTTCATCACTTCCTTGTGCGCGTGTGGTCCGGTCGTCGCGACGTCCGACGACGCGGGCGACACCGGCGCGAGTCTCGACACGACGATCGGTGAGACCAGCGCGACCACGTCGTTCCCGGGCACGACGTCGCCGGGCACGTCCGTCGGTACGACACCCGAGCCGACGACGTTCCCGACGACCGTCGATCCGGAGACGACCACCGAAGTCGGCGAAGACGACTGCGGCAAGACGTGCTGCGGGTTCCTCTGTCCGCCCGACGGTGGTGGCTCGGCCGAGTGCGACGTCTGGGCGCAAGACTGTCCGCGCGGCGAGAAGTGCATGCCGTGGGGCAACGACGGTGGCAACGCATGGAACGCGACGCGTTGCTCACCGCTCGATCCGTCGCCCGGTCAGGTCGGCGACGCGTGCACTGCCGAAGTGCCGGGCTTGAGCGGCATCGACACGTGCGACATCGGACTCGTGTGCTTGTACTTCGCGCCCGACTCCGGCGTCGGCACGTGCGTCGAGAACTGCTCCGGCAACGAACAGTCGCCGCAGTGCGAAGAACCCGACACGCTCTGCGAGATCGCGTTCGAAGGCGTGATCCACTCCTGCTTGCACGCGTGCGATCCGCTGCTGCAAGACTGCCCCGAGGGCGCAGCCTGCTATCCCGGTGATCTCGGCTTCGTCTGCGGCGACACGGTCGACCCGGCGCTCGCGATCGGCGAGCCGTGCGACTACGAGTGGGACTGCGTCGCGGGCAGCTTCTGCGCCGCCGCAGACACGCTGCCCGCCTGCGACGGCGAGGCCTGCTGCACGGCGTACTGCGACTCCA
>DASZPU010000791.1:0-5367 GCA_035550195.1 Nannocystaceae bacterium | reverse complement strand
GGCGCGCGGCGCCGCGATCGGATCGATCGTCGCTGCGGCGGTGCGCGACGCGTCCGCGACGGGCTTCGCGGGCGACTCGTGCGTCGGCGTGATGGTGGGCGGCGCAGGCGTCGGCGCAGCTGCGGTCGTCGTCGTGCGTGGCTCGCTCGGCTCGTGATCGTCGGCCGCGGAAGCATCGGGCTCGTCGATCGTGATCGGCGCGCGTACGGGCGCGATCGGATCGCGCGGCGGTGCGAGCTCGAGCGCGGGCGGGGCGATCGACTCCGGCGATGGATCGCGCTCGGGCTCCTCGGCGGAGCGAGCTGCGAGCGCGTCGGCGAAGTCGCTGCGCGACGCGGGCTCGGGGCGCGCGGCCGCGGGCTGCGGGGCCGGGGACTTGGGCTGCTGGATCGCGTCGTACATGGGAGCCTTGGCCGGAATCGGCGCGTCGCCGTGCTCCGATCGCGCGAGCTCGAGCTCGGCGACGGAGACCTCGCGCGCGTCGCTATCGACGCGCGTCTCGACGTGCGCGGCGACGCGGGGCGCGGCCGCAGCGGGATCGACGGGAATCACTTCGACGGGCGCCGGAGCGATCGTCGTCGCGGCGATCGGATCGACGCTCGGCGCGAGCGGATCGGAGACGGGCGCGAATGCGTCGACGGTCGGAGCGACCGCGTCGAAGCTCGGCGCGCTCGTCTCGGGGATCGGCGCGCTCGCCTCGTCGATCGGCGCGACCCCGTCCGAGCTCGGCGTGAACGCGTCGTCGATGGGCACGATCACGTCGCAGCTCGGGGCGCTCGCGTCGTCCACCGGCGGGGGCGGGAGATCGGCGAAGCGCGGCGTCGCAGCGCCCTGCGCGAAGCGGGTCGGCGCGGCCGCGAGGTCGAGGCTCGGCGCGACGATGTCGAACGTCGGCACCGCCACGCTCGCATCGTTCGCGGCGTCGACGACTGCAATCGTCTCGGTCGGCGCGTCGCCGGCGACGCTCGCGAGCACGCTCGCGAACGCACGCTCGCTCGCCGATGCATCGCTACCGGCGCTCGGCTCGGTGCTCGCGGGCACCGTGGCAGCGACGATGCCCTGCACGCTCACGGAGCGGCTCCTCCCGCGGGCTCGCCTTCGTCCATCGCGGGCGGCTCCGCCGGCTTGCTCGGCGCTGCCGCGGCGCTCGGCGGCGGCAGCTTCGGCGGCGGCTCGCTCTCGTCGACTGCCTTCGGATCCTTGCTGAGATAGCGCTGACCGATCGCCGCGGCCCGTCCGGCCGGCATCGTCGCGATCAGCTTCGCCGCGCGCCGCTTGTCGCTCTGTGCGACCGCGAACAAGAGGTCCTGCGCCTCGCCGTCGGACATCTGCGCGAGCACGGTCGCCGCCGACTGCGGCGACATCGAAGCGATGAGCGTCGCGAGCAGATCGGTGCGCTCGCGCCGACGATCCTCGGCGACCTTGCCGGCACCGAGCAGCTCGTCGATCTTGCCTTCGAGCCGTTCCACGCCGGCAAGCCGCGCATCGAGCTCGGTCTGCAGCGCGGCGAGCTCGTGCTTCTGCTGCGCGATCGCGAGGCGGTCGGCCTCGCCGCGATCGGCCGCGGCCACGATCGCGGCATCGACCTTCGCGCGCGCCGCTTCGAGCTCCGCAGGCTCGTCGGTGGGCTCGTCCTCCGGCGCATCGAGCTCGTCGTCGATCGCTTCGTGGCCGCCGCTCTCCGACCCGGCAGCGGCGATGGGCTCCGGCTC
The DNA here is from genome assembly GCA_035550195.1 of Nannocystaceae bacterium. Taxonomy (GTDB): domain Bacteria; phylum Myxococcota_A; class Polyangia; order Nannocystales; family Nannocystaceae; genus Xiheibacterium. The sequence continues at coordinate 3,655 of DASZPU010000791.1, read as the reverse complement.
GGCACGCGCAGCGGTGCTGCAGCCGGAAGCGATCGTAAAAAGCAGCATGAGGCGTCTCATTTGGATCTCCGGGCTGAGAGCTCGTCGTGCTCGCGCTGCTCCTCGCGCAGGCGTTTCGCCATTCGCTCGGCACGTGCGTGCGCGAGCGCTTGGTCGGCGCGGTTCCACGCGTTGCCGGCGGCGGCCGTGCGCACGCGCGTACGCTCTTGCACGGCCTGTGCCCGGACGACCTGCGCACCGCACTGATCGATGCGCGCGTACGCATCCTCGAGGTCGGTGACTGCGAGCGGCTTGCCCACCTGTGCGTCGAAGCCTGCGATCGCGGCGCGACGATCGTCCTCGGCGCGCTCGCATGCGACGGTCGCACGCACGTGATCGGCACGCGCGTGATCGAGTTGCCGCGCGCGCACGCGCTCGAGCCGACGCAGTCGAGGGATCACGCGCCCTCCTGACAGATCGCGGCGAGCTTGGCCCACGCGTCGTCGAAGCCGAAGGGCTCGCCGGCGTTCTGCCGCAGGAACGCGAGCAGGTCGGGCTTGCGCGCGAGCGCACGATCGAGCGCGGGATTGCTGCCCGGAACGTGGGCGCCGAGCGCAACCAGCTCGTCCGCTTCCGCGAGCTCGGCGAGCGCACGCCGCAGCGCGCGGGCGAGCGCGACACGTTCGCGCGGCACCACCGAGTCGAGCACGCGCGACACCGACTGCAGCACGTCGATCGCGGGGAAGTGTCCGCGTGATGCGAGCTGACGCGAGAGCACGATGTGGCCGTCGAGGATCGAGCGGGCCGCGTCGCCGATCGGATCGTTCATGTCGTCGCCTTCGACGAGCACGGTGTAGACACCGGTGATCGAGCCGCGCTCGAACCGACCCGCGCGCTCGAGCAGCCGGGGCAGCAGCGCGAACACGGACGGCGTGTAGCCGCGCGTCGCCGGCGGCTCGCCCACCGAGAGCCCGATCTCGCGCTGCGCCATCGCGAAGCGCGTGAGCGAGTCCATCACCAAGAGCACGTCGGCACCGCGTGACGCGAAGTGCTCCGCGACCGCGGTGGCCGCGAACGCACCGCGCATGCGCAACAGCGGCGACTGATCCGAGGTGGCGACGATGCACACGGTGCGTCGACGTGCCGCGGGCGACAGCGTGCGCTCGAGGAACTCGCCGACCTCGCGACCGCGCTCGCCGATGAGCGCGACCACGCACACGTCGCAGTTCGTGCCCGCGACCATGTCGGCGAGCAGTCGGCTCTTGCCCACGCCTGCGCCGGCCATGATGCCGATGCGTTGACCACGACCGAGCGTGAGCGCGGCATCGATCGCGCGGATGCCCACCGGCGTCGGTGCGTCGATGATGCGGCGCGCGAGCGGGGAGGGCGGATCGGCGTAGAGCGGACACGACTCGAGCGCGCCCGCGAGTGGCGTGTCGCCGTCGAGCGGTCGGCCGCGCGCATCGAGCACGCGGCCCAGCAATCCATCGCCGCAGGAGATCCTGGCCGCGAGCCCGAGGCGCACGATCGCGTCGCCGGCTCCGATGCCGCGGACGTCGCCGAGCGGGATCGCGAGCAGTCGATCGTCGCGCAAGCCGATCACCTCGGCGGGGAGCGCATCGCCGTTCGCGGTGCGGATCTCGACGAGCTCACCGACGGTCGCGTCGGGACACGTGCCTTCGACCACGAGTCCGACGACCGCGGTCACGCGTCCGAGCACGCGCAAGCGCAGCCGCGCCTGCAGCGATGCCGGCGGCGTGCACGACAGCGCCGGCAGCGTCGCGCTCATTCGCCCGCGTCTCCGAGCACGAGCCGTCGCACCTGCTCGATGCGCGCGCGCATGCTCGCGTCGATCGTGCCGCTCTTCGAACGAATGCGCAGCTCACCGAGCGCGAGCGATGCATCGCCGCGCACCAGCGCCGATGGCCAGTTCGTCGACGCCCACGCGATGGTCGCCGACGCGGCCGCAGGCGCGACCTGGATCGTGCAGCGCTCCTCGGGATCGATCGCGCCGAGCGCTTGCTCGAGCAACGCCTCGACCGCGGGAAATCCTTGTTGCAGCTCGCGCTGCAGCACCGCCTCGGCGACGGCGATCGCGAGCTCGGCGAGCTCCTTGCGATACGACTCGATCGCAGAGCGGCGCCAGGTCGCGAGCTCGGACAAGCCGGCTTCGACGGCGCCTTGCAGCTCCGCGTGCACCTGCGCGAGCTCGGCCTCCGCCTGCGCGCGCCCTTCTGCGAGCCCCTGCGCCTGCGCAGCCTCGCGCAGCATCGCGAGCTCGGCCTCGGGGATCGGTGCCGTCGGCATCGTGTTCGCGGCCGTGCCCGCGAGCACCCACGGGATCGGCTCGCTCGGCACCATCTTCTCGAAGCGCAGCGCCTCTGCGCTCGCACCCGCACCGTGACGCGGTGGCTCGTAGCGCGTGCGCGTCATCAGACCATCTCCTCACCGCCGGCACCGGCGATGGTGATCTTGCCGTCGCGCTGCAACGTCAACGCGGTCTCGACGACGGCGGACTGCGCCTCTTCGACGACCGAGAGCTTCACCGGTCCCATGCTGTCGAGGTCGTCCATCAACATCTCGGCGGCGCGGCGGCTCATCGCGCCGAGGATGTGCGAGCGCAGCTCGGGCGTCGCGGTCTTGAGCGCGTTGCGCAGCTGCTCCGTGGAGACTTCCTTGAGCACGGTCTGCATGTCGCGCGGGTCGACCTTCAGCAGGTCTTCGAAGGTGAACATCGCGCGCTTGATCTCGACCGCCAGCTCTTCGTCGCTGTCGTCGATCGCCGCGATGAGCTTCTCGCCGATCGCACCCTTGAGGCGCGACACGAGATCGGCGGCCTTCTTCATGCCGTCGACGTTCGCGACCTTCGCCTCGCTCACCAGCGCGAGCTCGTCACGCAGCGCGCGCTCGGCTTCCTGGATCGTGGTGTGGGGGATCGACTCGAGGTTGGCCATGCGGCGCACCACGTCGACCTGGACGTCCTGGGGGAGATGACCGAGCACCGCCGCCGCCTTGTCGACGTCGACGTGGGCGAGCAACGCCGCGAGCGACTGCCCGTGCTCCTTCGCGAGCAAGCTCGCGAGCGTCTCGGGGTCGATGCGATTGAGCAGGCGCAGCGGCTGCGGGGCTTCGATCTCCTTCGCGAGCAGATCCTCGGCCTTCTCCTGGCCGAGCACGCGGCTCGCGATGCGACGCATGCGTCGCGCACCGGCACTGATCGCGATCGCGTTGCCGCGATGCTCGACGTCGAACGCGGTGAAGACCGCATCGGCCTGCGACTTCGACACCGACTCCATCTTCTCGATGCACTCGGAGAGCTGCCGCACGTTGGACTCGTCGAGGTAGTGCAGCACGCTCGCCGCATGATCCTCGCCGAGGCTCAGCAGCAGCACGACGGAGCGTTCGGTTCCAGAGAGCGCGCGGTCGGGCACGGCGGTGATTCCTCAGGCAGGTTGGTCGGCGCGCAGCCAGCCGCGGATGATGTCGGCGGTGCGCTCGGGATCGGCGGCCGCGAGCTCGAGCACGCGCTCGCGGGTGGCGTCCTTGGTCTCGGGGAGCATCGCGGCGGCGCCGGGCGGCAGCACGCCACCGCCGGCTTCGACGCGCGCGAGCATCGTCTGCGCGTCGCTCACGGTCGCGGGCAGCTGCAGCACTTCCGGCGTCACGGCCTTGGCCT
>DASZPU010000790.1:0-1672 GCA_035550195.1 Nannocystaceae bacterium | reverse complement strand
ATGCCGTCGACCATGTCGTCGAGCCGGAGGATCTCGTCCTCGAACGCCGCGATGATCTCGACGTTCACCGGTGCGAGCTTCGCGAGCGCGGCGGCGGTGCCGTCGGGATCGGAGTGCTCGATGCCGGGTGCGAGCGCGGTGTGCAGCTTCGCTTCACCGCCGTGCTTCGCGAGCAGCCGGCGATGGATCGACGCGAGCGCCTCGGCATCGCGATCCTCGGTGAGCGCATCGACCGAGAGCGCATCGACGGTGGCAGCCATGTGCGTCAGCAGCTCGCCGAGCTCCGCGTGCAGGCTGCGCGCGAGGTCGGCCCGCGTCGCCGGGCCCGCGGTGTCGTCGAAGGCCTTGGTGACGAGCCGCGTGCCGAGGATGTCCACGGCGCGATCGCGTAGCTCGCGGAGATCGAGGATGTTCGCGGCGTGCTCGGCTTGCTCGTCTTCGACCTGCAATCGCAGCGTCGCCGAGCGCGTGGGCTTGCCCGGGCCGTCCGGCAGCGGCTCGAGGCCGAGCCCGGGATCGTTGTCGCGGACCTCGAGCCAGTAGAGCACCTCGCTGCGCTCCGCGATGGGGATGCCCGAGATGTCCCAGGTGGTGTGGTGTCGCCAGCTGCGTGGCACGTCGGGCGCACTCTTGCGCCCGAGCCCGCGCGTCGTGCCGTCGGGCAGCTGGTAGAGCAGCTCGACGGTGGTGACGCCGAAGTCGTCGGTGGCGTGCCAGCGGATCGTGATCGTCTCGTCGTCGCGCACGCTCTGCTCGCCGGGCGACAGCGGTGTCACCTCGATCTCGGGCGGGCGATCGGGCTCGAGCTGCACGGGCAACGCCGCGGAGCGCCGCTCGTCGCCACCGTCTTCGGCGACGATCACCACTGTCCAGTTGCCGGAGCCGCGCACGGTGAATTCTCCGCCGAAGCCACCCGCACCATCCGCGACGAGCTCGACGCGCTCGGGCGGCGGCGGGTTGGAGAGCTCGGCGCCGTCGTGCGTGACGACGACCGCGGCGGCGCTCGCGAGCTGACGCGGCTGCATCGACAACGCGACGATCGTGCCCGCGGGCACGCGCAACGCACCGCTCGGATTGGGCACGGTGCGCGGCGGTCTCGCGGTGTGCTCGGGATAACGCAGCTCGAGCGTGAGCGACGACCACACCGGCTCGGGCGGCGGCGGCGTGCGACCGTCGACGCCACCGATCGCGAGCGAGACACCGTGCGCGAGCGTCGGCATGCGCAGCGCGGTGACGAACGCGATCGCGAGCACCAGCGCACCGACGACGTAGCGACCCCAACGCAGGCGGGGGAGGGCGCGCCGCGCTCGCACGTCGCGCTCGCGGATGCGCTCCTCGACGTCGTCGACGTAGCGCGTGCGCAGCTCCTCCGAGCCGCGCTTGCCGTGACCGACGAGCAGATCGAACGCGCCGTGGATCTCGTGGCGCAGCCGGCGATCGAGATCGGGGCTCGCGTCGCGCGACAGCGATCGCCGCGTGCGTGCGATCGCGGTGGAGCAGGCGGCCGCGGTGCCGGCGATGCGCCACAGCGCGCGCGCACGGACGACGACGATCGCGAGCCCGGCGATCGCTGCGGCGGTCCACCACGCGATCGCAGCCAGATCGCCGCGCTCGCTCCACGCCGCGTAGGCGGCGACCGGGAGCAGGATCGCCGCGGTGGCCCCCGCGGCGT
>DASZPU010000789.1:0-6335 GCA_035550195.1 Nannocystaceae bacterium | reverse complement strand
TGAACGCCACGCCCGCGACCGCGGACATGCCCGCACGCACCACCTGCCCGTCGCGCGTGCGCACCTCGGGGCACGGCGGCGCCGACCAGTACTTCGGCGACACGTAGTGCCGCCCGACCCACATGCCTGCGCCACGCTTCGCATCGAACAAGCCCGACTGCCACATCAGCGAGTTGATGTAGAGGAAGCCGATGTCGTCGATGACGTCGTCCGCACCGAAGTCGTGCGACACCTCGATGGTGAGCCACAGCTTCTCGAAGAACTCGAACGGCTTCTTCGTGATCTTCGTCTTCGCCGGCAGCGGCTTGTAGTAGACGTGCGCGTCCTCGACCTCGGTGACGAGCATGTTCATCGCGATGTCGTCGGTGTCCCAGTTCGCCGGCTCGCCGCGGAACTTGATCGCCCACTTCCCACCCGGCTTGCTGATGTCGAAGATGCGGTCGAGCTTCGGCGGCCCCACCCGCGCGCCGTCGTTCTGCACGAGCAGGATCTGCTGGCCGTCGCGCAGCACCTCGCGCCCGCGCAGCTCGACCTTCGGTCCCTTGTCGCGCAGGAGCTGCTTGGGCAGCTTGGTGTCGACCACCTGGCTCGCCAACCACTTGATGCGCAGCTTGTCGACCAGCTCGGCCGGCGAGAGCGCCGGGTTCGCGTTCGCCATCGCGATCACCTCCGCCTTCAGCTGGAACGCCGCGTAGAGCAGGCACACCTTGCTGCTGCTCGCGGCCTCCCACATCTCGAGGCAGCGCGGCATCGCGGTGATCGTCTCGCCCTTCTTCTTCACCGACGCGTCGCCGGGCGTCTGCATGCCGCAGAGCGCCGGCGTGCTGCCGCTCAGATCCGCCATCGCGATGCGCAGGCCCTTCCACTGCGGATGGCCCTTCATCACCTTGTCGAACATCTTCTGGCGGAAGTAGTCGAAGCTCGCGCCGTCGCTGGTCCAGAAGCCGGGGTCGGTGTTGCCGAGCCCGTGATCGAGCAACGCGAAGTGCGTGAACGCCTTCGGCGGTGAGAGCCGCGTGCCGGCAGCCACGGGTTGCTTCGGTGGATCGCCCATCGCTTCAACATCCGTGGCGGCGCTCGAGCTCCGCGCGCGTCGCATCGTCGAGCTCGCCGGTGCGCGGCAACCCGCGCCACACCTGGAACAGCTCGATCGCACGACGCTCCGCCGCGCTCTCGTCCTCGTCGATGGACGGGTCGTGGCACCACCCGAGGTTGTGCAACCGCCCTGCCCGACCCGATGCCCCGTCGTCGTCGGTGTCCGTGAGCGGATCGAGCGCGGCCACCTCGATCGCCCAGGTGTACCAACCCGCGGTGATCTTGGCGGTGCGCACCTCGATCGGCAGCTCGACGTCGAGCACGCCACTCGCGTCCGTCGTGCCCATCACCGTGTCGCGATCGTGCTCGAGCGTGAACTCGGTGTCGCCCATCGGCGTGCCGTCGATGTGCTCGAGCACGAGTCGCAGCGGCTGGGTGTTCTTGGCGCGCCGGCGAAACGTGGTGCGATTGTCGATCGCGACCTCGACACCTTCGGTCGGCTCGGGCAGCTCGAGCTCGTCGCCGGGAAACAAGATCTGCGGATGCGGCCGCTTGCCCATCAGCGCCGCGTTCGCGGCATGATCACGCAGCGCTTCCCAGCTCGGCAGCCCGTGGTCCCACGCGATCGTGAACAGCGACTCGCCCTGCTGCACCGTGTGCTTCGCCATCACCCGACCTCGGCGAACGACGCCGCGTCGTCGTCGAAGATCACGCGCGGTCGGCCACCCGGCAGCTTGCGCCAACGCGCGACGCCGTCGTCGTCGGTGCTCGCGCGCTCCCGCGCGCCGTCGGGCCGGATGAGCGTGAGCGCGACCCCGCGGATCGGCTGATCGTGCTCGTCGATGATGCGCACCTCGACCCAGTGCTTGGCCTCGTCGCTCGCTTGGCGGGGCGCGAGGTCGTGCAGATCGATCGCGAGCGCGTCGATCAACGCGCTGGCCGACGCGCCTGCGCGCGCGGGCGTCTCCCAACGCTCGCGCTCCTCGGCCGCGCGCGCGTCGAGCTCGGCCATCCACGCGCGCACGTCGTGCTCGGCGGCCGGATCCCAGCCGCACCATCCGTCGGCGTGCGCGCGCCACCACGCCTCGCGGATGTCGGCGTAGCAGGCCTCTTGCACACCTCTGGAGACGGGCAAGAGGCCGCTTTGATCACTTCCGCCCCAACGCCACGATCCTGCGCCACCACCGGCCCAGCGCCTCGCGCAGGTCGTCGAGGTAGCAGTAGGCCACGGGCACCACCACGAGCGTCAGTACGGTCGCGGTCGACATGCCGCCGAGCAGCGCCTGGCCGAACGCCTGGTATGCGATGCCTTCGCCGGTGGGCTCGGTGAGCGCGAGCGGCAAGAGCCCACCGATGGTGGTGAGCGACGTCATCATGATCGGCCGGAAGCGCAGCCGCCCCGCTTGCACGATCGCTTCGGTGCGCGACAACCCTTGGGCGCGCGCGGCATTGACGAAGTCGATGAGCACGATCGCGTTGTTCACGACCACGCCGAGCAAGAGCACGATGCCGATGCCCGCGAGCGGATCGATGCTCTCGCCGGTCGCGTAGAGCACCCACCACACGCCCACGAACGACAGCGGGATCGACGGCAACACCGCGAGCGGCAGCACGAACGACTCGAAGAGGAAGCCCATCACGAGCAGGATGAAGACCGTGCCGAGCAGCATCGCGCCGCCGAGATCCTGCGCGAGATCGTCGATGGCCTTGCGATCGCTGTCGGCGTCGAACGACAGGCCCTCGGGCAAGCGATAGCTCTTCATGAACTCTTGGATGCGCGCGATGGTGGCCGCGCGATCGTCGTTGGAGAGCTCCAAACGGATCGCCGTGCCGACGCGCTTGTTCACGCGCTGCAGCGAGGCCTCACCGCGACCCACCTGCTTGTCGGCGAGCACTTCGATCGGCACCGAGCCGCCTTGGCGCGCCGGCACCGTCCAGCCCAGGATCTCGTCGACGTCCGTGCGATCTTCGGCGCGGTAGCGGATGCGGACGTTGAGCTCCTTCTCCGGGGTGTGGAAGCGCGGCAACGGTGCGCCGCGGATCGCATACGCGACCGTGTTCGCGAGCGCGTCGGCACTCACGCCGAAGCGTTCCGACATCGCGCGATCGATCGACAGCGCGAGCTCGTCGCGCCGCCGCGTGTCCTCGCCGGTGCGCAGACCGATCACGCCTTCGATGCCGAGCAGCTTCTCGGTGAGCTGCTCGCGCGTCTCGGCCAACAAGTCGTGGTCGTCGCCGTAGATCGACACACGGAACGAGTCGTCGCGCGCACCATCGCTCTCGGCGAACTGCGAGGTCTTCTTCCAGCCGGGCTTGTTGGGCAGCCGCTCGGCCAGCTCCTTCGCGAACTTCTCGAACGGCGGCTCGTCGTCGCCGGGCGGCTCGAAGAACACCTGCACCGTACCGGTGTTCTCGTCGAAGCCGACGTACTGCCCGGCCGCGCGCCAGTCCTTGCCTTCGCGATCGAGGATGCCTTCGATCTCGAGGAAGAACGCGTTGGCCTCGTCGAGCGTGGTCTCGGCGGGCATCGAGTAGTTGATGGTGATGCGGCGCGAGCCGAACTGCTGGCCCGACGCGAACGGCACCTTCGAGAACGGCAGCACCGTCGAGGCCATCGCGAAGAGCGTGAGCAGCACGACGTCCATGCGGCGGCGCAGGATGACGCGCAGCAACCGACCGTAGGCCTCGTTGATCCAGCCCATCGTCGCGTCGTAGATGCGGCCGAGCACGCGCTTCCACGCGGCGTCGACGCGACGCAACACGGAGTTGCCGGTGCGCGGCTTGTCCTCTCCGAGCATGAGCGCCGAGGCGAGCGGCACGAGCACGAGCGCGACGAACAGGCTCGCGAGCAACGACACGCACACCGGCGTGACCATGCGGATCATGAAGAACTGCGTGGGCCCTTCGGACAGCAACGACGCGGGCAGGAACACGATGACCGTCGTCAGCGTCGCGAGCGTCATCGCGAGCGCGACCTCGCCGGCGCCCTGCAGCGCGGCCGCGTAGGGCCCGAGCCCGCGTCGACGGAAGCGCGCGATGTTCTCGGCGACGACCACCGAGTTGTCGACCACCATGCCGACGCAGATCATCAACCCCACGAGCGACACGAGGTTGATGCTCTGCCCGGTGAAGTACATGACCGGCAGCGCGAGGAAGAGCGACAGCGGGATCGACAGCGCGATCACGATCGTGATCCGCACGCGACGTAGGAAGAACAGCAGCACCGCGAGCGCGAGATAGCCGCCCTGGATCCCCGAGCCCACGACCTGGTCGAGGCTGTAGCGGATCATGTCGCCCTGGATGAAGACCTTGCGCACCTCGACGCCGCCGAGATCGGGGTGGAGCGCCGCTTCGGCGACCGCGGCCTTGATGCGCTCGCACACCTCGACGGTGTTCGACTGCGACTCCTTCACCACGAACATCACCGTCGCGGGGCGACCGTTGTAGCGATCGTGGCGCGTGACCTCGGGCGGGCCGAGCGTCACCTCGGCGACGTCGCGCAGACGCAGGCCGTCCTGGCGGATCATCACCTCGCCGATGTCGTCGACGTTCGTGAACGCGGCGTTGCTGCGCAGCAGCAGCGTCTGCCCGGAGTCCTCGACGCGCCCCGACGCGAGCGTGAAGTTGGCGCGACCGAGCGCGCCGACCAGCCCGACCATGTTCACGCCGGCCGACTCGGCGCGCGCACGATCGACGTCGATGCGCACCTCGGGATCGGTGCGGCCCCACATGTTCACGAGCCCGACGCCGTCGATGCGCTCGATCGGCCGCACGAGGTGCTCGTCGATCAGAGTCATCGGATCGGAGAGCTCTTCGTCCCAGATGACCGCGAAGAACGCGACCGGCAGGCTCTCGCCCGACTCCTTGCGGATGCGGACGTCCTTCACGTCCGCGGGCAGATCGGGGCGTACGCGGTTGATGCGGTCGCGCACCTGGCGATACGCGACGTCCATGTCGACCTCGCCCTCGAAGATCATCGTGATCTGGGCGGAGCCGGCCGTGGAGTTGGAGATGATCTGATCGATCCCCGGCGTCGTGGAGATGCTGGCCTCGAGCGGCTTGGTGATCTTCTCCTCGATGTCGCGCGCGGTCGCGTCGGGGTACTGCACCGACACCGAAAGAAACGGCGCCGAGAAGCCCGAGGGGATCAGCTCGAGCGGCATGCGGGCGAGCGCGATGGCGCCGAGCACCATCATCGACGCGAGCACCATCATCATCGCGACCGGGCGTCGCAGCGACAGCCGCACGATCGCGTTGTCCGATACGCCGGGGATCATGTCAGTCGCTCAGATCTTCGTCGCCCTCGGGGGCGAGCTGCTCGGGCTTCACCTGCAACAGCTCCTCGTGCAGGCGCTCGGCGGGCGTGCGGCCGGCCAAGCGCGCGGCGAGGCCGTCGACGCCGGCGTAGATCGTGGGGATGACGACCAGCGTCAGCAGCGTCGACAAAGAGAGACCGGCGATCACCGTGATCGCGAGCGGCATGCGGATCTCCGCGCCGTCGCCCAATCCGAGCGCCATCGGCACGAGCCCGAGCACCGTCGTCAGCGTGGTCATGAGGATCGGTCGCAGCCGCACCTGGCCCGCGAGCGCGAGCGCTTCTTCGGTGCGATGGCCGCGGGACTTCAATTGCCCGACGTAGTCCACCAGCACGATCGCGTTGTTCACCACGATGCCGGCCAACAGGATCGCGCCGAGGAACACGACGATCGACAGCGGCATGTCGAGCAGCAAGAGCACGCCGACGACACCGACGAGCGCGAGCGGGATCGTGAAGAGGATGATGAACGGATAGATCAGGCTCTCGAACTGCGCCGCCATGATCACGTAGACCAGGAAGATCGACAGCCCGAGCGCGAGCCACAGCGAGCCCGCCGAGGTCTCCCACTCGCGACTCTGGCCGGTGATCGCGGTCGCGACGCCCGACGGCAGCGTGAGCGAGCCGATCGCGTCTTCGATGCGCGCGGTGACCGAGCCCAGCCCCGCGCCTTCGACGTTCGCGGTGACGAGCCCGACGCGCTGCTGGCCGACGCGACGGATCTCGTTCGGTCCGCGCCCGACCTCGACGTCGGCGACGGCCGCGAGCGGTACCGGATGCGCCGCGCCGGGGTTCACCACGAGGTCGCGCAGCTCGTCGACCGGCGCTTCGCGGATGTCCGCGAGCCGCACGCGGATCGGCACCTTGCGATCGCGCCGGCGCAGCGAGGTCGCGTCCTGGCCCTGCACCTTGTCGCGCACGAGCTCGGCGACGTTGCGGATGTCGAGCCCGCTGCGTGCGAGCCGATCGCGGTCGTAGACGATCT
>DASZPU010000788.1:0-14943 GCA_035550195.1 Nannocystaceae bacterium | reverse complement strand
TGCTCGGGTCGCGCAGCTCGAGCCAGCATTGCTTCGCATCGCCCATTGCCCCGGCGCGAAAGACCAGATAGGCGTGATCGATCGTGAACGTCGGCGAGACCAGCACACCGTGCAGCTTCACGTCGCGATCGGCATCGTCTTCGGCGCTGTCGAGGAAGCCGTCGCCGTGGCGTCGCACCGCGCGCTTGCGCTGCGACGGCGCCGCGCGCAGGTTGCCCGATGCGACCTGCCAAGCCTCCTCGCCGGTCTCGAAGTCGAACAAGAGACGGCGCGCAGGCTGCTCTTGCGCCGCGCATGCGAGCAGAGGTGTGACCACCAACAATCGAGCCACCAACATATCGAGCTATCCAGGCTACGCAGCGAATGTGACACGGCCGCCCGGGCATCCGCAATGCCGTTGTCGCACCCCGGCGCGGAACCTCGGTGCAACGCGGTTGTCGGCCCGCCCATGCCCCACGGAACCTCGCGTCGCTGGTTCGCTGCGTCTGCGCTCGGGTGGCTCGCGGGGTGCGGCGGCCAGCGCATCGATGTCGGCGACATGCGCAAGCGCGGCGAGCCGATCGTGTGGAAGCGCGCCGCGCCCGAGGCCGAGGCGGGGCTCGGTGCGATCGCCGACATCGCGGAGCGCGATCGCTGGGCGTACGCGCGCGATGGATTCGATGCGCTCCCGGTCGCCGCACCGGGCGACTGGCTGTGGGAGCACCACGAAGATCCGCAGAGCGTGGGCAACTTCTTGCTCGGCGAGCCCAATCGTCCCGCGCCGCCGCGCACGACGATCTGCATCGTCGCGCTCGGCGATCTCGACGGCATGGCGCCGCGCATGGAGGAGCTGCACGACTACCTCGGGCGCTTCTTCGGATTGCCGGTGGCGATCGTCGAGCCGCTCGCGCTCCCGTTCGAGCGGCTCGACGCGCGTCAGCACGGCGGGCGCAGGCAGCTGCGCACCGGGGCGATCCTCGACGAGCTCGAGCAGCGTCTACCCGCACACGCGTACTGCATGCTCGCGGTGACGCGCGAGGATCTGTATCCGTCGTCGAGCTGGAACTTCGTGTTCGGGCAAGCCCGACTGCACGCGCGCGTCGGCGTACAGAGCCTGCTGCGCTACGACCCCAGCTTCGACGAGAACCCCGACGCCCCCGACGGCGTCGCGCTGCGTCGCGGCCTGAAGATCGTGTCGCACGAAGTCGGTCACATGTTCGGCATCACCCACTGCGTGCATCACCTGTGCGTGATGAACGGCGTGAACCACCTCGTCGAGCTCGATCGCAGCCCGATGCACCTCTGTCGCGTCTGCCTGCGCAAGCTGCAGCTCGTCGTCGGCGATCTCGATCTCGCGGCGCGCTACGAGCAGCTGCGCGCGCGCTACCTCGAGTACGGCATGCACGACGACGCCGCGTGGGTGCAAGCGCGGCTCTCGACGCGCGCGGTGTGAATCACGGCGGGCAGACGCCGCAGCCGAGTGCATCGACTGCGTCGACACAGGTCTCGTCCCAGCCGTCGGCGCAGCAGCTCGGGTATTCGAGGCAGACGCAGTCGGCGATCGCCGGGTACTCGCAGCCGGTGGACGCGTGGCTCGTGCAACACGCTTCGCTGTTGTCGGGCGGCAGGCCGGTCGTGCTCGTGTCGCTGTGCGGGCACACGCCACAGCCGTACGCATCGACCGCGCCGACGCAGACTTCGCGCCACGAGTCTTCGCAGCACTCGGGCAGGTAGTTGCACACGCAGTCCGACACGCTCTGCACTTCGCAACCGGTCTCGGGGTGCGGATCGCAGCACGGACCGACGTTGTCGGGCGGCGGTGCGGTGGTCGCTTCGCCGGTATCGGGCGACGTCGTGGTGAACGTGCCCGGCCCCGGATCGCACACGCCGCAGCCGAGCTCGACGACGCGCGACACACAGACCTCGTCCCAGTTCGTCTCGCAGCAATAGCGATCGGTCTCGCATACACAATCGGCGATCGCGGGATCCTCCGCGCAACCCGGCCCGCCTTGCGGCGCACAGCAAGGCTCGCCCGGCGGGCTCGTGGTGGTGCTCGCCGTCGTGGTTGCGCTGGTCAACGTGACGGACACGCTGGTCACGGTCACCGCGGTCGTCACGGTCGCGGTCGTGCTCGTCGACGTGCCGTCGGTGTCGCTGCTGCTGCCCGAGTCTTCGTCGCCTTGCGATCCGCCGCCACACGCGAGCGCCAGCGCGAACGAACCCACGAGCCCAAACCTCGACATCGAATGCATCGCCATACCCGATGATGGCACGAGAGCGTGCCGCGCGTGCAGCCGACACGGCGGCCTGCGCGCTAGGCGTGCAGCTTCGCGGCTGCGGGCTCGTCGAGCCACCAGACGACCGGCGTGTCGTCGGTGCGCACCTGCTGCACGGGGAAGCGATCGCGCGGCCCGTCGAGCACCTGCGCCAAGATGTCGGCCTTGCGCTCGCCCACCGCGAAGATCCACGCGCGCTTCGCCGCGCACAAGGTCGGCATCGTGAGCGTGATGCGGTGCGCATCCAGCCGCGGCACGTAGTTGTCGGTGACGATCTTGTCGCGCACCGCGAGCGCGAGCGTGTCGGGGAAGAGCGATGCGGTGTGGCCGTCTTCGCCGATGCCGAGCAGCACGAGATCGAAGCGCGGACGATCGCCGAACGCCGCACGGATCTCCGCCTCGTACGAGGCCGCGGCCTCGGCCGGCGACAGCTCGCCCTTCATCCGATGCACGCGATCGTCGGACAACCGCAGCGGCCCGATCAACGCCTCGTGCGCCATCCGATAGTTGCTGTCGGGATGGGCCGGCGGCACGCAGCGCTCGTCGCCGAACCACAGCTGCGTGTGCTCCCACGGCGGGGCCGAAGGATTCCCGGTGCGTCCGTAGGCGTCGACGCAGCGCGCGAGTGCACGGTAGAGCTCGGCGGGCGTGTTGCCACCGGCGAGCACGATGGAGAACGTGCCGTGGTCCTTCACGCACGCGCGCGCGTACACGCCGATCTCGCGCGCGGCCGCATCGATGAGCGCCGCGTTCGACGCGAACACTCGCAGCTCTGCACCCGCGCGATCCAACACGCGCGGATCAGTCATTCGCCTGGCCCCGCGCAGCCGCGTAGCTCGCCGCGCCCCAGATGCCGGTGTGGTCGTCGAGCACGAGGTACACCGGCACGTCCTCGAGCAACGCGGCCATGCGCCCCTTCGCGAGGAAGCGATCGACGAACGGCGACGCACCGATCACGTCGGCGAGCTTCGGCGCAATGCCACCACCGACGTAGAGCCCACCGGTCGCGAGATGCTTGAGCGCGAGGTTGCCGGCCTCCGCGCCATATAGACCGAGGAACAGATCGAGCGCCGCGACGCAGTGCTCGTCGGTGCCCTCGCGCCCGTGCTTGGCGACGAGCGCCGGTTGCTCGCTCTTCGGCACTTCCATCCACGATGGTTCTGCAGCACCGGCGCGCGTGCGCAAGAAGCCGTGGATCGCGACCAGCCCCGGCCCCGACACGACGCGCTCCCAGCTCACGTGACCGTATTGCCCGCGCAGCTGCGCGAGCAGCTCGTCCTCGAGCGGTGTGCTCGGTGCGAAGTCGCTGTGCCCGCCTTCGGTGGCGAACGGCCGCTGCGCGTGGCCATCCCACGCGAGCCCGGCTTCACCGAGGCCGGTGCCCGCAGCGATGAGCGCAGAGTTGCTGCGCGGCAGTGGTGTGCCCGGCTTGATCGTGCGCAGCGCGGCCGGCTCGAGCGTCGCGAGCCCGTACGCATACGACTCGAGATCGTTGAGCAGCCACACGTCGTCGAGCCCGAGCTCGCGCTCGACGACGTCGGCATCGACGAGCCACGGCAAGTTGGTGAGCTGCGCACGACGACCACGCACGGGCCCCGGCAGACCGAAGCACGCGGAGTGGATGTGCGTGCCTTGGGCCGCGAGGAACGTGCGCACCACCTCCGCGAGCGAGGGATACGCCGCGGAAGGGAATGTCTGCTCCGCGACGGGCGTGACGTGCCCGTTCGCGACCTCGCAGAGCGCGAGCCTGCTGTTCGTGCCACCGATGTCGCCCGCCAGCACCTTCACGAGTGATTCCTCCACGCGCGACCGCTGCGGGTGAGCAGCTCGTCGGAATCGGTCGGCCCCCACGAGCCGGCCGCGTAGTTGGGGAAGTCGCGCGCGGGCAGTGCCTTCCACACGTCGAGGATCGGCTGCACGACTTTCCAACCGGCGTCGACGCTGTCGGCGCGATGGAAGAGCGTCGGATCACCACACATGCAGTCGTAGAGCAGCGTCTCGTAGCCGGTCGACGGCGTCGCACCGAAGCGTTCGGCGTAGTCGAAGCTCATGCGCACGTCGGCCATCTTCATCACGGGGCCGGGCACCTTCGCTTGCAAGTCGAGCGAGATGCCTTCGTCGGGTTGCACGTGCAGCACCAACGCGTTGGGTGGAACTTGTCCGACCTTCGTGCCGCGGAACATCGAGTGCGGCGCACGCTTGAACTGGATCGCGATCTCCGTGCTGCGCGACGGCAGGCGCTTGCCGGTGCGCAGATAGAACGGCACGTCGGCCCAGCGCCAGTTGTCGATCTGCAGCTCGAGCGCGACGAACGTCTCCGTCTTCGATTCGGGCGCGACGTTGGGCTCCTCGCGATAGCCGGGCACGTCCTTCTCGCCGACGGTGCCCGGCCCGTACTGACCACGCACGGTGCGCGTGAGCACATCTTCGGGATCGAGCACCTGGATCGCGCGCAACACCTTGCTCTTCTCGTCGCGCACCGGATCGGCGTTGAACGACGTGGGCGGCTCCATCGCAGTGAGCGCGAGCAGCTGCAGCAGGTGGTTCTGGACCATGTCGCGCAGCGTGCCCGCACCTTCGAAGTAGCCGGCACGATTGCCGATGCCCACCGTCTCCGCGACGGTGATCTGCACGTGATCGACGAACTGCCGGTTCCAGATCGGCTCGAAGATGCCGTTGGCGAAGCGCAGTGCGAGGATGTTCTGCACCGTCTCTTTGCCGAGGTAGTGATCGATGCGGTAGATCTGCCCCTCGTCGAGCGTGGCCTGCAGCTCCTTGTTGAGCGTGCGCGCCGAGTCGCGATCGTGGCCGAACGGCTTCTCGACGATCACGCGCCGCCACTTGTTGGGCTCTTCGTTCGCGAGCCCGGCCTTGCCGAGGTTCTTCACGATCGGCGAGAAGTACTCGGGCGGCGTGGCCAGATAGAAGAGGTAGTTGCCGCCGGTGTTGCGCAGCTTGTCGACCTCTTGCAGCTTCGCGCCGAGGCGCACGAACGCGGCCATGTCGTCGAACGTGCCGGTGTGCGCGTAGCAGCGCTCCTCGAGCCACTTCCACTGCGCGTCGTCGACCTTGCCGGTGGCGAACTCGCGGAACTCCGCGCGCCACTGCTCGCGTAGCTCTTCATCGCTGATCGGCTTGCGCGCGACCGCGACCACCGCGAACTCGTCGCGCAGCAGCTTCTGTTCCTTGAGGTTGTAGAGCGCGGGGATGAGCTTGCGCTTGGTGAGGTCGCCGGTGGCTCCGAAGATCACGAAGACGTTCGGAGGCGCCGGCTCGCCGCGGCGCACGTTCTTGCGTTCGTCGGTCATCTACTTCTTTCCGGGCTCGGTGTGTCCGCCGAATTTCTCACGCATGGCGGAGAGGATCTTCTCGGCGAAGGTGTGCTCTTGCCGCGAACGGAAGCGGGTGTAGAGCGCTGCGGTGAGCACGTCGGCGGGCACCGCCTCTTCGATCGCGGTGTTGATGGTCCAGCGACCTTCGCCGCTGTCCTGCACGAAGCCGCTGTAGCGCGCGAGATCGGGGGTCTCGACCAGCGCTTGCGCGGTGAGATCGAGCAGCCACGAGCTCACCACGCTGCCGCGTCGCCACACCTCGGCGATACCGGGCAGATCGAGCGCGAGTCGTTGACCTTCCGGCAACGTCTCGTCGGCAGCGTGCTTCATGATGTCGAAGCCCTCGGCGTACGCCTGCATGATCCCGTACTCGATGCCGTTGTGGACCATCTTCACGAAGTGGCCGGCGCCGACGCTGCCGCAGTGCAGGAGGCCGCGCTCGGCGGGAATCGGCGCGCCGGTGCGACCCGGCGTGCGCGGGATGTCGCCCATGCCCGGCGACAACGACTCGAAGATCGGCATGAGTCGATCGACGACGGGCTTGCTGCCGCCGATCATCAAGCAGTAGCCGCGCTCGAGCCCCCACACGCCGCCCGACGTGCCGACGTCGACATAGTCGATGCCGCGCGGCTTCAAGAGCGCAGCGCGGCGCAGGTCGTCCTTGAAGAACGAGTTGCCGCCGTCGATCACGGTGTCGCCCGCGGCGAGCACGTCGGCCGCGCCCATCACCGATTGCTCGGTGAACTGCAGCGGCACCATCACCCAGGTCGCGCGCGGCGGCGTCAGCTTGCTCGCCATGTCGGCGAGCGACGTGGCCGCGACCGCGCCTTCGTCGGCGAGCGTCTTCACGGCCTTCTCGTTGACGTCGTACACGACGCAGGTGTGGCCGTGCTTCATCAAGCGCCGCACCATGTTGGCGCCCATGCGCCCGAGACCGATCATGCCGAGTTGGGCCATCACGCACCTCCCTGCAGTGCATCGCGCACCGCGGCTTCGAGTCGTTCGAGATCCTTCGTCGTGTCGCTGCCCAGATGCACGCGCAGCACTCGACGTCCGCGCTCGGCGAGCACCGCGAAGTCGCCGCGCGCCTGCGCGGCCGCGATGATGCCGAAACCAAAGCGCGAGCCCGGCACCGCCAGCTCCTTCGCGGGCTCGGCCGTCACCTGCAACACGACACCGCTGTTGGGCCCACCTTTGTAGGCCTGACCGGTGGAGTGCAGGAAGCGCGGGCCGAAGCCGAGACACGTCGCCACGTGCTTCGCGTCGCGCACGGTGTGACGCAGCTGCTGCAGCGCGCGCTCGTGCTGCTCGTTCATGTCGACATACGCGAGCAACGCGAAGTAGTCGCCTTCGCCGATGCGACCGAGATGCGCGCGCAGCCAGTCGACCAGCTTGTCGTGCTTGCCCAGCGCCTTCGCGTTCGCATCGTCGG
The DNA here is from genome assembly GCA_035550195.1 of Nannocystaceae bacterium. Taxonomy (GTDB): domain Bacteria; phylum Myxococcota_A; class Polyangia; order Nannocystales; family Nannocystaceae; genus Xiheibacterium. The sequence continues at coordinate 7,924 of DASZPU010000788.1, read as the reverse complement.
TGTAGAGCGCGATCGATCCATCCTTGCCGATCGGCGACTCGGGCGGCAGCGCCCCGTCCTTCTCGTACGCGCTGGTCATCGCGCGCGTGGCGATCTTGCTGGCCTCGACGTCGGGCTGATCGAAGGGATTGAGCTTCATGATCGCGCCCGCGACCGCGGTGGCGACCTCCCAGCGATACAGCTCCTGCGGCAGCGCCGAGCGATCGGCGAGATCGATGCGCACCACCGGATGGCCCGCAGCGACGAGCGCTGCGACGGCACGATCCTGCGCGGCATCCGGCGTCGCGGCGAGCCGCACGTACGCGAAGATGCGATCGCGGCCGTAGGTGTCGGGCGCAGCGAGCCGCTCACCGTCGACCGGGATGATGGCCTTGCCGTCCTTGCCCGTCGACTCGGCGACGAGCTGCTCGAGCCACGCACCGAAGCTCGCGATGCCCGGCGATGCGACGATGGTGAGCTTGTCGATGCCCTCGTTCGCAGCGACGCCGAGCACGGCACCGAGCGCGATGCCGGGATTCTCCGGACCGATGCTGCCGTTGCGACACGCTTCCACCATCAACGCCGCTTCGGCGAGGAAGGAGTCGAGCGGCAGACCGATGAGCGCAGCGGGCACGAGCCCGAAGTCGGAGAGCGCGGAGTAGCGGCCGCCGATCTGGGGCACGCCGTGGAAGATCTTCAGGAAGCCCTTGTCCCGCGCTTCGGCCTCGAGCTTGCTGCCCGGATCGGTGATCGCGACGAAGCGCTTGCCCGCGTCGGCACCGAGCTCCGCCTTCGCACGATCGTAGGCGTAGTCGAGGAACACCTTCGGCTCGAGCGTGCTGCCCGACTTGCTCGCGACCACGTAGATCGTCTCGCTGGGCTTGCTCGCGGCGACGGTGCGCTCGACCTGCGCCGGCACCGTCGAATCGAGGATGCGCAGCGCGGGCCAGCCGGCCTTCTTCTGCTCGGCGCCCCACGTGCGCGCGAGCACGTCGGGACACAGGCTCGAGCCGCCCATGCCGAGCAAGAGCACGTGCTTCGCTCCGCTCGCCTTCACCTGCTCGCCGAACGCGACGAGCTCCGCCACGCGTGCGCGCTGCTGCTGCACGATGTCGAGCCACGCGAGCCACTTCGCTTCGTCCTTGTTGGTCCACAGCGAGGCATCGCGCTCGAACAAGCGCTTGGTCGAGCCGGCCATGTCCCACTGCGCGTTCGCGACACCGACGCGCTCGGCGAGGCTGCGCGGCAATGCGAGCTCGAGGCTGTCGAGCCGCGGACCGCGGGCCTTGCGTTGCTCGACGGCGATCGTGTCGAACAGCGAGTCGATCGCCTCGCGGAACAGATCCTTGCCGCGCTCGAGCAAGAGCGACGTCACGTCGTCGACGTCGACGCCGGCCTTCGCGAGCGCCTTCATCGTGGCGCGCGCGGACGCGACGTCGTGCAACAGCTGCGGCGCGACCTTGCCGTGATCGCGGAATGCATCGATGGTCGCCGGCGGTGCGGTGTTGACCGTGTCGGGCCCGATGAGCTCGTCCACGTAGAGCGTGTCGGGGTAGGCCTTGTTCTTCGTGCCGGTCGACGCCCACAGCAAGCGTTGCGGTCGCGCGCCCTTGCTCGCGAGCGCCTTCCAACGCGCGCTCGCGATGAGCGGCTGATACACGTCGGCGTACGCGAGCTTCGCGTTCGCGACCGCGGCCTTGCCCTTGAGCGCCAGGATGCCGGCCTTGTCGGCCTCGGGTGCTTTCGCGGCCAGCTTGTCGAGCCGTCCGTCGATCTCGCTGTCGATGCGGCTCACGAAGAAGCTCGCGACGCTCGCGATGCGATCGATGGGCTGCCCCTTCGCGACGCGGCGCTCGAGCGCCTTCACGTACGCATCGGCGACCTTCGCATACGCGTCGACCGCGAACAGCAGCGTGATGTTGACGTTGATGCCTTCGGCGAGCAGCGCTTCGATCGCGAAGAGCCCCGCAGGTGTGCCCGGCACCTTGATCATGAGGTTGGGGCGATCGACCGCCTTCCACAGTCGCCGCGCTTCCTCGAGCGTGCCTTCGCCGTCGTCGGCGAGGCTCGGCGACACCTCGAGGCTCACGTAGCCGTCTTCGGCCCCGCTGTCGTCGTAGACCGTGCGCAGCACGTCGGCGGCTTCGCGGATGTCTTCGACTGCGAGCCGCTCGAAGATCGCCTTCGCATCGAGCTGCGCGTCGGCGACGAGATCGTGCAAGACGTCGTCGTAGTCGTCGCTGCCCGCGATCGCCTGCTGGAAGATCGCCGGATTCGAGGTCATGCCGCGCAGACCGTCGTCGGCGACCATCTTCAGCAGCGCGCCTCCGCGCGTCATGCCTCGTCGGATGTAGTCGAGCCAGATCGACTGGCCTTCACGCCGCAGCTCTCGGAGCGGATTCATCGTGCCTCGTGCCCGCCACGTAGAACGGGGGGTCGAGGGTACGCTGCGCCCGCGGGCGCGCCAAGGCGGGAGTCGGTGCCGCCGGGCGCGTTCGTGTCGGATGGCGTCAGCCAGCGATCAAAGAGTCTGGCGCTGGGGTGGTCGGGATGTCCGCGTTGCGCGAGGACGTCACGATCCGTACGCAAGCTGGCGATGCTCGCGGCATCCATGCGGCCACCGACGACGGTGTGTAACAACCGACGAAGCCCGCGCTCTTCGACGTCGTGCTCGACCGCCGCCTCCGACCACGCCAACCACTTCGTGGCCGCGAGTCGATCGCCGCGCGCGACCTCGGCCAACGCACCGATCGCGTAGCAATATAGCGGCGAGAAATCGCCCCGCCCGACCGCGCGATCGCGACAAAGTGGCGAGACATCGGCGAGCGCAGCAGCGTCGTCGCCGACGATCATGTAGAGCTCTGCGCGATGGAGCTGCGCGCGATCGCGGAGCTTCGGGCCGACGTGGGGGTTGGCGATGACCTGCGAGTAGAGCTCGATCGCGCGCGCGTACTCGGCGGCATGGGCTTCGATGGCCGCCATCGCGAAGGGCAGGTCGTAACCGTTGCGCTCGTCCACCTCGTATGCGGCGCGTGCCTTCACCAGTGATTCGCGCGCGGGCGCGATCTCGCCGAGCGCCGCTTGCAGATGCGACATCCAGATGAAGGAGGTTCGTGCGGCACGTCCGTGGGGACCCGTCGCGCCGAGCTGGCGGGCGAGCGCGTCGCGACCGATCGCGAGCGCCTCGTGACGGTCGCCGCGCACGAGCTCGAGGTGCGCACGATTCCACGCCACGGTGATCGCGTCGGGGTGCTCGCGACCGAGCAGCTCGTCGTACTGCGCCCCGCTGGCGCGCAGCAGCTCTTCGGCCTCGTCGTAGCGAAAGAGCTCGATGAGCACCGACCCACAGTTCACGCGCGCGCCGATGGTCGGCCGCGCGTCGGGCCCCAGCTCTGCGGCATAGAGTTGCTCCGCGCGTCGGCACTGGACCAGCGAGGCTTCCTGATCGCCCATGTTGCGCAGCAGGATTCCCAGGTTGTTGGCGAGGTCGCCGATGTTGCGACTGCCGGCGCCGGCGCGTGTGTAGAGCGCTTCGCCCAAGCGCGCCCACTGCACGGCCTCGCGCTTGCGCGTGGTGAAGTCTTGCTGCATCAGCAACAGACGGCGATTGATCGCGTTGGCCGCGACGAAGTCGTGACCGTCGCGCAGCGCGACGTCGAGTGCTTCGTCGACCGCTGCTTCGGCGCCGTCTTCGTCGTCGAAGGCACGCATGACTGCGGCTTGCTCGAGCAGTGCTTCGGCGACGACGTGCGAGAGCCCGCTTGCGCGCGCGGCCGCGAGCACGGCGGCAACCTCGGGCGCGACCGCATCGACGTGCCCGGCGCGTCGCATCAACCGCGTCTGATCGAGTCGCAAGCGCAGGCTCGCGACCTCGCGTGCGAGCTCGGGATCCGACGGCATCGGCTCCCAGCGACCGAACGCGGGGCCACGGCAGTGTGAGAGCGGGGGCAGGGCGTCGAGCAGCGCATCGACGCGTGCGACCGCGATCGCCTCGCGGCCGAGCAGCTCGACGAACCCGCGGCCGGCGTCGAAGCGATTCTCGAGGCATGCGGTGCGCGCTTGTTGTGCGAGCTCGGTGCTGGCGCCCGCGCCGTCGTTGCACGCCTCGTCGTACAGCCGCGCCCATTCGCCGAAGTACTCGTCGATGCCCGAACGCAGCCGCGCGGTGCGTTGCTCGACCACGGCCGCGCTCGTGCCGTCGCCTTGCACGCGCACGGCCGCGCGCGCGTCGGCGCTCCAGATCTCCTGCACGCGCTCGCTGCCCGGTGTGCACGCGCGCTCGTCATCGTGCGCGACGACCCAAGCGGCGAGGGCCGCCACCACCGCGACGCCACCGATCGCGAGCGCCCACGGCCAGCGCGGACGCACCGCGGATTGCAGCGCAGCGATGAGCTCGTGCATCGACGCGAAGCGATCGCTCGGTTGCGACGCGAGGCCGCGCATGACGATGGCGCGCACGCGCATCGGGATCTTCGCCGCGGCCGCGACCGCGACCGTGCCGGCACTGATCGCACTCGCGAGCTCGAGCAACGAACGACCCTTGAACGGACGCTCGCCGGTGAGCTGCTCGAACAGCGCGACACAGAACGCGAACTGATCGGCGCGCGCATCCACGACGCCGGCGAGGAAGTGCTCGGGCGACATGTACGCGGGCGTGCCGATCGGAGCGCCCAGTGCGGACTCCGATGGCTTCGGGGCGTCGATGCGATTCGCGAGCCCGAAGTCCGCGACGACGACGCGACCCGAGCGCGACACCAACACGTTGCTGGGCTTGAAGTCGCCGTGCAACACACCCGCATCGTGGGCGGCTGCGAGCCCACGCGCCGCGGCGACGAACGTCTCGACGATGCTCGCGAGCGATCGCGCTTCGTCCGCGCGCCAGCGATCGAGCGTGACGCCGTCGACGAGCTCCATCGCGACCCACAAACGGTCGTGCCACACGCCCGCGTCGTACACCGTGACGACGTTGGGGTGCGTGATGCGGGCCATCGACTTCGCTTCGCCGAGCAAGCGATGGCGACGCTCGCCGTCGGCGTCGAGGCGCTCGCCGATCAGCTTGATCGCGACCTTGCGATCGAGGTCGGCATCGTAGGCGGCGAGCACCGCTCCCATCGCGCCGCGGCCGATCTCGCCGGTGACGAGGTAGCGACCGATCTCGGTGCCGCGCGTCGGTAGCTCGCGCGCAGCGAGCGGGGCGCCCGAATGCGTGCCCGCCAACGTGGGCGGCGGATCGGGGTCGGTGCGCTCGACCTCCTCCATCGGAGACGAGCGAGCACCTTATCAGATCAACCCGGCCCGCACACCGCGGTGTCGGGCGCGGACTCGTCGTTGTCGTCGTTGCACTGCTGGAACGCGGGCATCATGGGATCGACGACGATGCGCGCGTAGTAGGCGTCCGCGTTGTCGCCCTTGTCCTGCGGCACTTCGAAATCGAGCAGCTCGGTCTGACCGGCGAGCAAGCCCTTCGTGGTGGTCACCGTGCCGAGCACGTCGTCGCCGTCGGCGAGGCGCACCTCGACCTCGACGCCGTCGGGCAACACCGCGAGCCCGGCGTTGCGCACTGCGACCTGCACGATCGTCGGTGTTCCGCAGCGCACGTCGACGGAGACCGTCGCATCGGGCGCGTTCTTGATGCCGGTGTCCTGCACGTTCTGGCGGAAGTTGTTCAGCCACGGCAAGGACCAGTTGTCCTTGGGCTGCTCGGGGATCTTGCCGTACTTCGCGGGCTGGTCGCACGCACCGTCGACGCCGTCGCAGATGTTGCTGACGGAGTACGCGTGCTGGTTCCACACCTTGCGCGTGCCCACCCACGCGTCGCGCTCGTCACCGAACACGGTGATGCCCTGATAGAAGCCCTGGCCCGGCGGTGGCTCCCATGCCGGTCGACCGGTCATCGGATCGGCTTCGGTCCACGGCGAGGTGTTGCAATCCCAGTTCGCGCTGTTGGAGACGCGCACGACCTCGGCGTGATCGTCACCGTCGACGTCCGCGACGATGATCGCTTCGGTCGCGGTGAACGTGGTGTTGGGCGCCGCGTAGCGCAGATCGCCGGTGACACCGTCGAGGATCCGCAGGAAGCACTCGTCGGAGTAGATCACTTCGGCCCGACCATCGCCCTCGAAGTCGAACACGCTCGAGCCGGTGACCTGCGACGAGTAGTCCTTCACCGAGTGCTGCCACAGCGCCGACATCGTCATCGTGGCGTAGTCGGGTACCAGCGCGACGTAGTAGTACGCACCCGCGATCCCGATCTCCGGATCTCCGTCACCGTCGAAGTCGGCGATCGTCGGGGCACCGCCGCCGCCCATGGGGATCGCGAACGGACCGATCTCGATCGCTCCGGTCGCGCCCTCGAGCACGTAGACGTTGCCACCGCCGGTCACCGCGACTTCGGGTGCGCCGTCGTCGTCGAAGTCGCCCACGGCGGTGAAGCCATCGGGCACGCCGGCGGCCTGCCACACGATCGTGCCGTCTTGCGCGTAGGCGGTGTTGCCCGCGAGCAGCTCTTGATCGCCGTCGCCGTCGAGGTCGACGAAGTACGACAGCATCATCGCACTCCCGCCTCCGGTACCTCCGGCGCCGTCGAACATCTTCGTCACCGCGCCGCCGGTCCACGTGAACGCGCTGTTGCCGTACGCGATCTCGCCGAGCCCGTCGCCGTCCATGTCGCCGATCGCGATGCCGCCACCCCAACCGAACGAGGCGGTGTCGTCGGTCACCGGCGTGTCGGAGATCGCGAGCACGTTGCCGAGTCGATCGACGACGGCGATGCGACGATCGCCGGTCATCGCGACGATCTCGATGGTGCCGTCGCCTTCGAGATCGCCGAGCGCGACCGACAGACCCGCGAACCCGGTCTGCAGCGTCGGGTCGGGCTTGTCGAGCGACCAGATCTCGCCGCCGGTCTTGCCGTCGAGCACACGCAGCACGCCGGTCTTGCAGGTCGAGATCGGCTCGCTGCCGCACGAGCAACAGGTGCCTTGGGTGTTGCCCGCGACGAACACGAGGTTCGGCGGATCGTTGATGTCGACGCGGCCGTCGCAGTTCGCGTCGTAGATGCGTGCGACGGTCGGCGTGGCCCACACATCGGAGTGATCGGGGAACTCGCCGGCATCGACGAGGCCCCACGTCCACTCGGTGACGGTCTCGAGCGCGCCGGCTTCGGTCTCGAACTCGCACTGCTCGAGGCAGTTGTCGGGATCGGCACCGGGCTCGCCGCAGATCTCCGGTGCGGGCAAGCATGCGCCGGTGGGCGGCAGCATCTCGACGCACACCTGACCTTCGGCGGGCATGCCGAAGCCACCGCCGGCATCACCGAGCGCGAGCTCGCAGTACTCGCCGTCTTCGCAATCTTCTTCGGTCGTGCACGACGCGCCCGGCGTCACGCATGCGCCGACGAGACAGATCTGATCCTCGCCACAGCACGCGTCGTCGCACGCGTTCGCGAGCGTGCAGCAACCACCACCGAGACACGCTTCACCGTCGCTGCAGTCGAGGTCGCTGAGACACTCGGGCGCGACGCCACTGCTGCCGCTGTCGTCGACGCTTCCGCTCGACTCTGCGCTGCCGGTCGTGGCGCTGCCGCCGTGCGTGATGCCGCTCGTGCCGCCGCTGTCGTCGGCGTTCGGCATCGACTCCGAGTTGCACGCGCCCACGAGCGCGAGCCCAATCGCCGCTGCGGTTGGGCAGATCGCACCTGTCCTCTGCACTGCGACAGGTGAGACCCCGGATGCGTGCCGGCTTTCCGGACGCCTCAGCCCTCGGCGGGCTTCTCTTCGTCTTCGGCTTTTTCTTCGGTCGCGGGCGCTTCGCTGTCGCGGAAGTCGGCGCGATCGGTGTGCGTCGGACCTTCGGTGTAGCTGCCGGTGCCCGGCATGCCCGCCTCCCACTTGCGCATCGGCGCGAGCTCGTCACCGATCGCGGAGTCGGAATCGTGATCGTGCCC
>DASZPU010000787.1:0-4912 GCA_035550195.1 Nannocystaceae bacterium | reverse complement strand
CGATGGCGACGATGGTGACCCGAGCTCACGCATGAGCCGTGAGCAGCGCCGCGAGCAACTCGTCGCGCTCTTGCGAACGCACCGCGGCAACGTCAGCGCGGTGGCGCGCGCGCTCGACAAGGCGCGCAGCCAAGTCCAACGCTGGCTGCACGCCTTCGATCTCGATCCCGACTCGTTCCGCGATCCTTGAGGACGCCGCTGGCAGTCCTGCTGCCGGATTGCGGGGGTCACCGCGTCAGACCCCCTCGAATTGGCCAGACCCAGCGTCACGGACCCGGAGTGGCGAGCGACGGAGCGCGCTCATTTCTTCTGCTTCGCGAGGAACTCGCCGATCATCGCCGGCGACCCTTCGTCCATGAGCTTCTCGATCTTGTCCTTGCCCTCCAAGCCCAGCGCGATCCAGGGCTTCGCGAAGATCACCCATCGGCCGTTCACGTGCACGAGGCCGTCGAAGATCATGCCGGTGTCGGAGCCTGGCGCTGCGATGCGAAAGGCGTAGAACGTCAGGCCCTTCTTCACGTGCGGTGCGACCTTGCTGTAGCCGCCCGGGAAGTGCTTCGCGTCCGACTTCATCACGTTGCCCTTCGGCTCGTTCGTGAGCTGTTCGGTCGTCGCCTGCCACAGATGCAGCTCGGTCTGCTCGGGCGCGTGCAGCAGTGCGACGCCGTCGGCCCACTGCTTTTCGTAGTAGGCCTTCGCCTTCGCCGCGGCTTCCCCCTCGAACACCGCCGCGTAGTCCTCCGGTTGGGGCTTCAACGCTTGCGAGAGCGCGCGCAGATCGGCGCCGGCGACGAGGAACGGCGCGAGGACCTGACGCGCGCCTTCGATGCCTGCGGGCACGGACGGCGCCTCGGGTTGCTTGGCGGCGGTCGCGGGAGCCGGCGCCGGCTCGGCCGCATTCGATTCGTCGCATGCGGCCGCACAGGCGAGCAGGACGAGGACGCCGCAACGGGGAGCGGCGCGCGAAAGGAGGCGTGAGAGTGCGTGCATCGTCCGTGTAGACCGGGCGTTCGCGGAGTTGATCAGCGCGTCCGCGCAAGACGCCCGCGCCGGCGCGTAGGCGACCCCCGGCCCCGTTCGGCTCGCGTTCGGGTGCACCGGTCAGGCTCTGCGACATGAGCCACACGATCGAAGCACTCCTGTTCGCGTTCACCTTGTCGGCCGCGCCCTGCGGCGAGTCGAGCGCCCAAGCCGAGACCAGCGCGCCCGCCAAGCCGATCACGCTCGCCGACGCCGAGCGCATCGCGCTCGCGCACGTGCCCGGCGGCACGATCGAAGACATCGAGCGCGACCACCGACTCGGCAAGCCCGTCTTCGAGGTCGACGTGCGTGCGAAGGATGGTCGCGAGCACGAGCTCGTGATCGACGAGCACGGCACGGTGATCGCGGAGGAGATCGACGATTGATCGCAGCGCCGATGTTGGCGCTCGTGCTCGCGGCCGAGCCCGTGGTGGGTGGCTACACGCCGGGCAAGGGGCTCGGCTTCGCCACTCGCGACGGGCGCTACTCGATCAGCGTGCGCGCGCGTCTGCAGCCGCGGCTGGAGGTCGAGCGCGAGGTCGGTGGATCGAGCGAAGCCGTGCCGATGATGCGTCGCGCACGACTGACGATCGCCGGCACCGTCTTCTCGAAGACGGTGCGCTACTACATCCAGCTCGGCTTCACGCCGCGCGACATGACCGGTGGGCTACGCGACGACGTGCCCGACGTGCGCCACAATCCGCTCCGCGACGCTCGCATCGAGCTCACGCGCTTTCGCGACGCCGAGCTGTGGGTCGGGCAGACGAAGGTGCCGTTCAGCCGGCAGCGCGTGATCTCGGACGGTAACCTCGCTGCGATCGATCGCTCGATCGCGAACGAAGAGTTCAACCTCGATCGCGACGTCGGCGTGCAGCTGCGCTCGCAGGATCTCGGCGGGGTGCACGGCAAGCTCGGCTATGCGCTCGGCGTGTTCACCGGTGACGGCCGCAACTCGTTCGAGGTGCGCAAGCCCGAGCTGCTCTACGTCGCGCGCTTCGAGGTGCGTCCGCTCGGTCCGCTCGCCGACGACGGCGAGAGCGATCAGGCGCGCTCGCGAAAACCGAAGCTCGCGCTCGGCGTCGCGTATGCATTCCACGACGAAGCGCAGGGCGATCGCGGCGTATTCGGTGCGCGTCCACCCGATCGCGGCACCACCGACTATCACAACGCGACCGCCGATCTCGCGCTGCACTGGCGCGGCGTCTCGCTCGAGAGCGGCGTGCACTGGCGCGTCGGTCGACGCCACGCGGGCGACGTACGCGTGCCGATCGCGCCCGCACGCAACGGGCTCGGATGGTTCGCACAGCTCGCGTGGTTGTTGCCGAAGACTTCGCTCGAACCCGTGGTTCGCTACGCACAAGTGCACAATGTGTACGGTGCGCACAGCAGCATCGGCGACGGCATCGAAGCCGGCGGCGGCCTCGGCTACTACTTCGCCGGCCACGATCTGAAGGTGCAAGCCGACTACTATCGTCTTTGGCACGAGGGCATCGGCAGCGATCGCTTGCGCGTGCAGCTGCAGGTGGCGTTCTGAAGCGGGAGTGGCCCGGTGGCCCGCCCACGGGCCACGCCGGCCACTCGTGTCGCGCAAGCATGCGAGATCGCGAACACCACGTGCGAGCGCGTGACGTGCATTCGCAGGCCGTGCGCATGCCGACGGACCGCAGCACGCCGACGCCCCACGACGCACTGTTCCGCGCTGCGTTCGAGCACCCTGCGGCCGCCGCAGGTGAGCTCGTGTCCGTCCTGCCCGCCCCGCTCGCCGCCGTGCTCGACGCCGCGAGCGTCCACCTCGAGTCCGCGTCGTATATCGAGCCCGCGCTCGGCGAGCGTCGCAGCGATCTGCTCTTCTCCGCGCGCTTCGGCGAGGAGACTGCGCTCGTCTACCTGCTGTTCGAGCACCAGAGTACCGCCGACGCGCGCATGGCGTTTCGGATGCTCGCGTATCTCGTGCGGATCTGGGAAAGGTGGGAGCGTGAGCACGATTCGCCGATTCCCGAGCGCGCGACGTGGTTGCCACCGATCATCCCGATCATCGTCAGCCACGCGCGCGACGGCTGGACCGCGCCCACCGAGCTGCACGCGATGGTTCGCCCACCACCATCGGCCATCGACGGCCTCGCGCCGCTCGTGCCGAGCCTGCGCGTGCTCGTCGACGATCTCACCCGAGTGACGAACGAGGATTTGCACGCCCGAGCGCTCGCGCCGTTTCCGAAGATCGCGCTTTGGCTGCTGCGAGACGGACGCGACCCGGACACGCTGTTGCGCAACCTCGCAACATGGGCGAACGCGCTGCACGAAGTCGCGAGCGCGACGGACGGCATGCGCGCCATGCAGCTCGTGCTCGCGTACCTGAACCGCGTCCTCGAACGCGAGCATTTCGACGAGTTTCGTGACAAGATGGTGGAGCTCGCTCCGGCCACGGAGGAACCGACGATGCGCTACAGCGACTACATGATCGAAAAGGGACGCGAGCAGGGCATCGCGCTCGGTCGCACCGAGGGGCAGCGTGCAACGCTCGTCAAACAGCTCACGCTGAAGTTCGGCCCGCTCGACGGCGACACGCTCGCGCGCATCGACGCCGCCACGCCACTCGAGCTCGAGCACGCGCTCGAGAAGATCCTGTCCGCCGACGCACTCGCCGGCGTCCTCACGCCGTAGAGCGCGCCGCCACGCGCGCTACGGTATCCTCGATCGCGTGGAGGGTTGGTCGAAGTTCGGTGGTGCGTTGGCATCGCTGCTGCACTGTGCGTGCGTCGACTCGGCGAGCGATGCCGGAGGCACCGGGAGTGGAACGACCACGAGCGATGCGATGCTCGCAGGTGCTCGTGCCCCCTGACTGGCGTTCTCACACCTGCGATTGACGCGTCGCGCGGTGGCGGTATCCTCGATCGCGTGGATGGTTGGTCGAAGTTCCGTGGTGCGTTGTTGGTTTCGATCGGCGCGGCTGCGTTCGCGTGCGGGAAGGATCGACCGCCGACCGCCTGCGAATCGCCGATGGATGTGATGCAGGCCGCCGGTGACGGGCAGCAAGTGCCGACCGGTTGGCAAGAGTGCAGCAACGGCTTCGCGCATCGACCCGAGCAACGCGAGTGCCTCTACCCGACCGAGATCGTCGGTACGTGCAATGGCCAAGGCACGGAGACCGATCCGTGCAGCAGTGACGAGGACTGCACGGCGCAGCCCCACGGCTACTGCAACGTCGGCAACTTCCTCGGCGGTTGCTACTGCTCGTACGGCTGCGAGAGCGATGCGGACTGCGGCGAGGACCAAGCATGCTACTGCTTCGGTCCGGCGTCGTACTGCGTGCCGGCGAGCTGCCACACCGACGACGATTGCCAACCCGGGTATCTGTGCACGCTCTTGAGTGGCGTGCTCGCGTGTCAGACGCCCGACGACGGCTGTCGCACCCCCGACGAATGCGAGTCGGGCTCGTGCCCGGTGTGTCAGTACAAGGAAGGCGAAGATGCGTGGCAGTGCAATCCCGACGGTGGGGCGTGCACTGCGGGTCGTCCGTTCCTCGTCGACGGTCGCGCACGCACGGCCGCTGCGATCGCGACGGACACGTGGTGCAGCGTCGTCGCGCGCGAGCCGGATGCGCTCGACGACGACACGCGTGCGCTCCTCGCTGCGCACTGGACCGAGGTCGCGCTGGCCGAGCACGCATCGGTGCCGGCGTTCGCTCGCTTCGCGCTCGAGCTCGCTGCGCTCGCGGCTCCCGCCGAGCTACTCGCCGAGTGTGCACGCGCGATGTCCGACGAGATCGATCATGCACGGCTCGCGTTCACGCTCGCGTCGCGCTACCTCGGTGCCGCGATCGGCCCCGGTCCGCTCGCGGTCGGCGATGCGCTGCCGCGACGCGTCGAGCTCGTGGCCGTCGCTGCCGAAGTGA
>DASZPU010000786.1:0-3086 GCA_035550195.1 Nannocystaceae bacterium | reverse complement strand
GTGGTCGACGTCCAGCAGCCCGAAGGAGAGCGGACCACCGAAGCGATCGCAGCGCGCGACCTCCTGCTCGGCCCACATCATGAACGCGCGGCGATTCATCAGCCGCGTCAGCGGATCGGTCGCCGCGAGCTTTCGCGTCTCCTCGACGAGCGCGACCATGCGCAGCGGGCCGCCGAGCTCGCGCGCGAGGATGCGGACGAGCGTGCCGACCTCGCTGTCGCCGGAGCGCGCGGGCGAGAGCGCGACGGAGCCGATCTCGCGCCCACCGAACTCGATGCGCGCCACGAACGGTGCGCTCGCGGGCAAACCGTCGACTGCGTCCTCGTCCTCGAGCACGAACGGCTCGATCGCGGTGGCTCCGAACGCGGCGCGCACCTCGGCGATCGCCGAGAGATCACACGAGTCGGCGCCCGCGCGGCTGTGGCGATGTACGGCGAGGAAGTCGCTGCTCGGCAGGCTCACCGCGAGCCACCGGTAGGGATGGATCTGCGAGACGAACTGCGAGAGCAGATCGAACAGGCGCGTGGGCGAGTCGCAGCTGCCGAGCGCACGTACCTCGGCGGCGACCACCGACTCGAACAGCGCAGCGTCGAGGTGACGCGCGATGCGATCGCGGATGTCGATCTCCTCGCCGAGCTGCATGAAGAACTCTTCGCGCGGCGGCGCCGTGTCGAGCGCGCGTCGCAGCGCGCGGACGAGCTCGCCGATGCGGCCCTTGCCGAGGAACGCCGCGGCGCCCGCCCGCTCCGCCCAGAAGCGATTGCGGCGATCGTCTTCGTCGCCGCGCAAGAGCATCGGCACGTCGACGGTCGCGACCTCGGAGCGCAGGAGTCGGCACAGCTGGATCCCGGAGACGCCCGGCATCCACAGGTCGGCGATCACTGCCGCAGGTGGGTTCGTCAGCGCGAGCTCGGCACCTGCGACGCCGTTGGCGGCGGTCTCGACCACGTAGCCGAGCGAGGCCAGACGCCGGGCCAGCTGCTCGCGCGCCTCGTCGTGCGGGTCGACCAGCACGAGGCGCTCGCGGGGCGCTTCTTCGATCATGAGCGCAGCAGTCACGTCAGACGAGTCGTGCGGTCGTGACGTTCGCGCGGCAACTGCGTGGCCGGCCCGATTCGGCGCAAACGTCCGTCCGGAACTCGAACCTCAAGTCTCGTACATGCCGGCCGTTGATCGGGGCACTCGGATGAGCACGGCCCCAGTCATCGTCGAGAGTTCGCCGCGTGCGCAGACGCCTCAAGCGCTCGACGAGCTGCCCGATGGCGTGGTGCTACTCAACCTCGCCGGCACCATCGAAGGCGTGAACAATGCCTTCTTGCAGATGACCGGCCGAAGCGGCGCCGAGGTGCTCCACAAGAGCCTCGAGACGTTCGTCGCCGAGGAGGACATGCTGTGCCTCATCGGTTTCCAGGCGATGTTCGGCGACGCGCGCGTCGAAGACGCCTGCGTGATCTTCAAGGCGCCCGACGGTGAGCGGCGCCCGCTGGTCGTGTGCTCGAAGAAATCGCGCGATGGTCTGCGCGTGATCATGACCTCGCGCGCGCCGGGCAAGCTGCAGCGTGAGCTCGCCGACCACTCGCGTTGGGCCGCGAACGAGCAGGAACGCGCGCACACGATCGCCGCGGCCCGCGACACGCTGGCCGAGAAGAACCATGCGCTCCGCGTCGCGCAGGACGAGATCGCGCGCGCCTACGCGGCGCTGCAGGAAGAGATGAAGACGCGCGAGCGGCTCGAGCACGAGCTGCGGCTCGCGCAGAAGCTCGAGGCGATCGGTCAGCTCGCGGCCGGCGTCGCGCACGAGATCAACACGCCGATGCAGTACGTCGGCGACAACATCGATTTCTTCGAGCGCGTGGTGAAGGGCTTCGCGACCTACGTGACCGCGGTGCAGGAGGCGTTCGCGACCTCCGGCCTCAGCGAGCTCGAGCTGCGCGCACGCGCGGCGGCGGCCCAGAAGCAGAGCAAGCTCGACTACTTCATGCGCGAGGCGCCCAAGGCGGTGAAGGCCGCGAAGGACGGCATCGTGCACGTGAGCAACATCGTGCGCGCGCTCAAGTCGTTCGCCCACCAGGACAACGACGAGATGGCGAGCGCGGATGTGAACAAGGCGATCGAAGACACGCTCGTCGTCGCGCAGAACGAGTACAAGAACGTCGCGAAGGTCGAGAAGGATCTCGGCGAGCTGCCCACGATCACCTGCTTTGTCGGCAAGCTCAGCCAAGTCATCCTGAATCTCACCGTCAACGCCGCGCACGCGATCGCGGACGCGGGCCGCGGCGGTGAAGGCAAGATCCGCGTGACCTCGCGCGCCGACGGGAATTTCGTGGTCGTGACGATCGGCGACAACGGCTGCGGCATCCCCGAGGCCAATCGCGCGCGCGTCTACGATCAGTTCTTCACCACGAAGGAAGTCGGGCGCGGTACCGGCCAAGGTCTGTCGCTCGCGCGACGCATCATCGTCGACACGCACGGCGGCGAGCTCTCGTTCACCACGGAGAGCGGGGTCGGCACGACGTTCACGATCCGACTCCCGGTCGACGGTCGCGCCGCGTAGGCGGCCCGTTTCGACCGCGTCCTCGTAGAACATCGTCCGCTAGACTGCGCTGACGTGGAGGTCACGCAGCGGCGCTGGTCCGACGAGCACGGCTGGCACGGCGCGGACGCGGATCCGGACGCCGCGCTCGTGCTCGTGTTCGGCTCCGTCGATCTGCTCGCGCGTGCGCCGTGGCTGCAACCACTGCGCGCCGCGTATCCCGATGCGATCGTGTTCGGCTGCTCGACCGCGGGCGAGATCGTCGACGAGGGCGTGCTCGACGATTCGTTGGTCGCGACCGCGTTGTCGTTCGACGCGACCCACTGTGCGATCGCGACCGCGGCGTTGCGTTGGCACGAGTCGGCCTCGGCCTCCGCGCGCGCGCTCGTCGATCAGCTACCGCTCGCCGGGTTGAGCCACGTGCTCGTGCTCTGCGACGGCGCACGCGTCAACGGCACGGAGCTCACCGCGGGGCTGCGCGCGGCCCTGCCCCGCCACGTCGCGGTGACCGGTGGGCTGTCCGCCGACGGCGAGCGCTTCGGCACGACGCTCG
>DASZPU010000785.1:0-6802 GCA_035550195.1 Nannocystaceae bacterium | reverse complement strand
TTGCCGCTCGCGTAGCGTCGCAAGCCGCGTCCGAAGATCCACACGGCGAGCGCAGCGTAGAGCGCTGCGCCGCCGAGCGCTCCCGCGAACGTCGCGAGCGACGGCTCGCGCAGCAGCGCGACCGGCAGGTAGCTGACGAAGCCCGCGGGAATGATGGTGAACAGCACGATCTTCATCGTCGGGCCGAACAGCATCGGCGGGTAGACGCTGAAGGTCAGCGTCATCTCGCCGAGCATGCGCGTCGTCTGGGTCTTGCCGAACCAGAACGCGAGCGACTGCATGAGCGTCCAGCTCGCCGCGAGCGCGGTGCCGGCCGCGATCACGGCGAACGGCACGAGCCAGATCGTGCGCAGATCGATCGCGCCCGACACCGCGACGAGCGCGAGGCCGCTGACGATGTCGCCGAAGCCATCGGGGCGCATGCGCGAGGCCAACGCCTGCAGCATCACGCTCTTCGGCGTGGTGAGCAGCGCGTCGAGCTCGCCATCGTCGATCTGTCGCGCGAGATCCTGCGCGCCGCCGAGCAGCACCGCGCACAGGCCGTAGCCCGTCGCCGCGACGCCGAACAACAGCGCCACGTCGCCGACCGCCCAACCGCGGATGCTCTCGAAGCGGGTGAACAGCACCCACCAGAAGCAGAAGAACATGAGGTTGTTGAGCGCCATCAATCCGGCCTGCAGCCAGAACGCGGTGCGCAACGCGAAGCTCGATGCGAGGTTGGTGACGAGCAGCCTGCGGAACCAAGTCATCCTCCACCTCCGTCGATGCGTCGCAGCGCGCGCTGGAAGATCAGCGCCACCGTTGCCAGCGCGAACGCCTGCCACAGCACGAGCTGCAGCCCGAGCCACCATGGATCGATCGCCGCGTCGCCGAGCGCGAGCGCGCCGGGGCCGTAGAGGATCGCGGCGAACGGCGAGAGCTCCGCGATCGCGCGCAGCCAGTCGGGATAGAACGGCAGCGGCACGAGCAGCCCGCCCAGCAGAAACATGCCCTTTTGCCAGACCCAGTAGATCGGGCGACAGTCGTGGATCCAGATCGCGCAGAGACCGATCGCGAGGTGGAACGTGGTCGCCACCAACGCGGCGAGCGGACCGAGCAACAGCAGCCACGCGGCTTCGCGGATGCCGATGCCGGCCTCGCCTTGCAGCGCGCACGCGACGACGAATCCCGCGGGCGCGAGCAAGCCGAGTCGCACCAACAGGTCGCCCGCCGTCTCGGCGAGCTTCGCCCACGGGTACGCGATCGGGCGCGTGAGTCGGTACAAGAGATCGCCGGCGCGCAGCTCCTCCTGCACTTCGTCGTGCACCCACGGCAGCGAGAGCACGATCCACTCGGTGATCGCGATGTACCAGAGCACCTGTGCGGGCGGGAGCTCGGCGTCGGGGTAGCCCTCGGCGATCAGCGCCCACAGGCGCGAGAACACGAAGAGCATCACCGCGTAGAGGCCGAGCCGTCCGATCGCTGCGCCGCGATTCGAGATGCGATGACGCGCGGAGATCCGCGCGACGATCGCGAGCTTGTGCAAGGCAGTCATGACGCGGTGTCCAGTTCTGCGCGTGCGTAGATCGCCTGCACCACCTCGTCCATGCCGGGATCTTCCACCGTGAGATCCACGATGCGCGTGCTCTTCAACGCGGCCTGCACCACGGCGTCCACCGGCACGATGTCGAGATCGACCTCGAGCTCGAGTCGGTGTGCGCCGGATGCCAGCTCGCGCACGCCCGGCATGTGCAGCTCGGCCCGCGACTCGGCGGTGTGCAGCGTGACGCGCTTGCGTCGGATCCACCCCCGTCGCAGCGCGTCGATCGTCTGATCGAGCAAGATGCGTCCGCCGTGGATCACCACCACGCGCTCGCACACGCGCTCCATGTCGCCGGTATCGTGCGAGGTCAAGAGCACGGTGCGCCCGTCCTGCTCGGCCTGGGCACGCACGAGATCGCGGATCGTCGCGCGCGCACACACGTCCAGCCCGATCGTGGGCTCGTCGAGGAACAGCACGTCGGGTGCGTGCAGCAGGCTCGCGACGATCTCGCAGCGCATGCGCTGACCGAGCGAGAGCTGTCGCACCGGGCGTGCGAGCTCGTCACCGAGCTCGAACGCGTCGATGAGCTCGGCCCGTCGCGCGCGGTAGGTCGCGGGCGGCACGTCGTAGATCGCCGCGAGCAGATCGAAGGTGTCGCTCGCCGGCAAGTGCTGCCACAGCTGCGAGCGCTGCCCGAACACGGTGCCGATGCGATACGCCAGCAACTTGCGCTCGCGCCACGGCACGAGCCCGGCGACGCGCACGTCGCCTTCGCTCGGGTGCAGGATGCCCGAGCACATCTTGATCGTCGTCGACTTGCCGGCGCCGTTGGGGCCCACGAACGCCACGCGCTCGCCCGGCATGATCGTCAGCGAGATGCGATCGACCGCGACCACGTCGCGGCTCGGCGCATGGAGGAGACCACGCAGCCACCCCATGCGCCCGGTCGGACGCTCGCGGAGGGTGAAGCGCTTGCTCAGCTCGTCGATCTGCACTGCAGGTGTCATGGCGATGGTGCGGGGTAGGGTGCTGAAACGCCGAAAGCCCTTCCGGGGGGTCCGGAAGGGCTCTCGCGGGCGAATGCGGAGTGGTTCCGGAATCAGCTCGATCGCGCGAGCGCGACGACGAGGACGTACATCGCGGCGCACGACGGCATCGCGACGGTCCACTTGCGCTCGGTCTGCTGATCGATCGACACGGTCTCGTCAGCTTGAAAGGGCCGCGCGCGAGCGTCAAGGACGATCGACCGGAGCTGTCGCACGCAATCGTGGTTCAGTGCGCCTCGAGCCACGCGGCCACGCGGCCGCGGTCGAGCTCGTAGGGTGCACCGAGCGCGGCGTACCCATCGCGAGCAGCGATCGCGGACGCGCGCGCGGCTTCGCGATCACCCGCGCGCCAGGCCAGCTCGGCCCGCACGGATGCGATGCGGGCCGACTGCGCGGGATCGGGATGCGCTGCGAGCAACGGCTCGGCCTGATCGAGGCGCTCGCCCGCGGACGCGGCGTCGCCCGACTCGAGCTCGCAGGCCGCCATGCCGACCAAGAGCCGCGCGAGCCCGGCATCGGGCGGAACCTCGAGCTCGTTGCGCTGCTTGATCGCGCCGCGGAAGTGCACGAGCGCCTGATCGCAGCGGCGCGCTGCGAGCTCGACCTCGGCGAGCAAACCGATCGCGTCCGCGACCGCGGCATGCGTAGGGCCGTACTGCTTCACCAGCGCATCGCGGGCGCGCTCGAGCAACGGCAGCGCGTCGTCGTAGCGCGCTTCGGAGATCCGCACGCTCGCGAGCGCACGATCGTAGCCGGCGACGCGCGGATCGGCTTCGCCCGCGGAAGCGACCACCAACGTGCGCGCACGTTCGTAGCCGGCGTAGGCATCGGCGAAACGACCGGTCTGGTAGTCGACGAACGCGCGGTTGTCGATGAGATCGACGCGCGAGCGCAGATCGCCGGCACCGTCGGCCGAGCGCTCGTGGCGGGCGAGCGCATCGTCGAGCGCGGTGCGGGCCGCATCCCAGTGCTGCAGGGCCATCTCGTCCTGCGCGATGTCGAGGAGCGCGAGCGCACAGCTCGTGTGATCGCGACCGAACGCCGCCTCCCACGACTCCAATGCATCGCGTGCGCGTGCACGTGCGCCCTCGGGATCGCCGGCCTGCTTCAGCATGCGCCCGAGCGACATCGCGAGCGCGCCGTAGAACGGATGACGCTTGCCCAGCCCGCGCTCGATGATCTCCAGCCCGTGCGTGTGATCGGCGATGGCACCCTTGCTGTCGTTCGTGCGCAGCTTGATGCCGGCACGATTCGAGTACGCCATGCCGAGCTCGTCGGGCGGCGGACGCGGGAGCGATTCGAGCACCGCGATGGCCTCGTCGCTCGCGCGCATCGCATCGTCGGTCTTTCCGCTGATGAGCCACATCGTGCCGGCCGCGGACTCGAAGTAGCTGCGTGCCCGCGGGTCGCCGGAGCGCTCCGCCGCGGCTTGGCCCGCCGCGATCATGCCCAGCGCTTCCTGGGGACGACCGAGCCCGGTCGCGACGACGTACATCAGCGTCGCGGTGGCGATCGCTTCGGTGGAGTGCGCGCGGCCTTTCGCGGCCAGCGCGATCGACTCGCGCAAGTGGGTTTCCGCGGAGGTGAGCTCGCCGGTCTGCATCTCGGCGCGCGCGACCACCAGCAGCGCCGCGGCGTGATCCGCTGCGAAGCCGATGCGACGCAGCTCGGGCTCGAGCTCGCGGCCGAGCGCGATGACGTCGTGGTGACGACCCGCGAGCAACAGCACCTCCGCGCGCGTGAGCTCGCGACGCAGCGGTCGGAGATCGGCGAGCTGCGCTTCGGTGGGTGCGGGCGCGGCCTGCAGCGCTTCGACGTCGTGGCACGTGCTCGCGGGCGTGAGCAGCGTCGCCGACGAGATCGCGCCGTCGACGAGTCGTTCGTCGCCACCGGCGAGCAGCTCCGCGAACACGTCGGCTTCGTCGCGCACTGCCGCGATGCAGCGCTCGCGGAGCTGGCGGATCGCCGGCGTCTGCTCGCCGCGGATCGCCTGGGCCCGACACGCGTCGTCGAGCTCCGCGCGCCACTCGTCGCGGCGGGCCGAGAGCTCGGCATCGATCGCGGTGAAGACGTCCGCGGCCGCGCGATGGCCCGTCTTCGTCAGCGCGGCGCGCACGTCCTCGCGTCGCTCGTCGCTCCACGGATCGCCCGGCGCGTCGGCGGGATCGGGGCAGGTCGCGGGCGCGAGCAGTGCGGTTGCCGACGGCTCCGGATCGCGCAGGAGGTACGTGGTGGTCGCGATGCCGGCGATCGTGAGCGTCGCTGCACCGGCGGCGATCGCCACGCGTAGACCCGTGCGCTTGGCCGGAGGCTCGAGCGCGGCGAGCAACGCATCCACGCTCGCGTGGCGCTCCGCCGGCGTCGCGCGCAGCCCTTTGCGCAGCGCGTCGGTGATCCACGGCGGCACGCTGCGCGCGGGTGGTCGCACGGCCTCGGCTTCGATCGATCGCAACAGCTCGGGCAGGCTCTCGCCCGCGAACGGACGCACGCCGTGCAGCGCCTCGAAGAGCGACACGCAGAACGCGAACTGATCCGAGCGCGCGTCGACCGTGCCACCACCGTACTGCTCCGGGGCCATGTATGCCGGCGTGCCGAGGATCGATCCGGTGCGGGTGAGCTTGCTGTCCCGTGAGTCGGACAGCGACGGCATCGTGCTCGCCGATTCCGCCGCGACGCCGACGAGCCCGAAGTCGGAGACGCGCACGCGACCGTCACGACCGATCAGCACGTTGTCGGGCTTGAAGTCGCGATGCACGAGCCCGGCTGCGTGGGCGGCCGCGAGCCCGCGTCCGGCTTGGCGATACACCTCGAGCACGGACGACCACTCGCGCTCGGCCGCGGCGATCCACTCGCGCAGCGTGCCGCCGTCGACGAACTCCATCACGAGGTACACCTGCTCGGCGAACATGCCGACTTGGTGCACCGCGACCACGTTGGGATGCGCCACGCGTGCGACCGACTGCGCTTCGCGCAACAAGCGGGCCTGCGCGACGCCACGATCGTCGCTGCGCAGCAGCTTGATCGCGACCGGACGATCGAGCTCGTGATCGTGCGCGAGCACGACGACGCCCATCGCACCGGCGCCGAGCAGGCGCTGCACCACGAAGTGACCGATGGTGCGACCGGGTTGCAGGATCTCGCTGTGCGATGCCGAGGGATCGCCGGGCACCGACGCCTCGCTGTCGAGACCGGGCATCGTGGTCTCGTTCGAGACCTGCGCAGCGCGGCCCGGGATCACCGTCGCGACGTCGTCCGGACGCGGCGTCGCAGCGCGGCTGTGCAGCGTGTCATCGCCCCCGCCACGCAGCGCGCTCACCGGGGCAGCGTGACAGGATCGCTGCACGCTTGGCAACCCGCGCGTCGCGTACCTAGCTGGACGCGACCGACTCGCGCGGCCGGACCTCTGCGAGCGCGCGCCGCAACGCGTCGCGCTCGACCGGCTTCAGCAGGTGCTGCGCGATGCCGGCCGCACGCGCGTGCGCACGATGATGCTCGTCGCCGTAACCGGTGACCGCGATGAGATGGATCGCGGGCGCCGTCGCTTTGATGTGTCGTGCGATCTCCAGACCGTCGAGATCCGGCAGCCCCAGATCGAGCAGCACCGCGTCGTGTTTGCCGCGGCCGGCGAGCTCCAGCGCAGACGCGCCGTCGAACGCGAGCGTGACGACATGGCCTTGGGCCTCGAGCAGGATCCCCAGCGTCTCGGCCGCGTCGACGTTGTCGTCCACGACGAGCAGCCGCAGGTTCGCGCGCGGCAACACGTCGCTCGGCCTGCGCACCTCGGTCGCCGTGGCGAGCGGCAACGCGACCGCGACCTCGGTGCCGCCGCGCTCCGCATCGCTCCACGCGGTGATCGTGCCGCCGTGGAGCTCGACGAGCCGACGCACGAGCACGAGGCCGACGCCGGGCGTGTCCTCGTTGCTGCTGTCGCGTGTGACCGCGCCGAACAGCTCGTCGAGCCGGTCGGAGGCGATGCCGATGCCGCTGTCGCGGATCGTGATGCGTGCGCTGCCCTGATCCTCGCGCGCGGTGATGACGATTCGACCCCCGCGCGGAGTGAAGCGCGAGGCGTTGTCGAGCAGGTGCACCACGATCTGCCGCAGGCGCGTCTCGTCCGCGCGCACGAGCAGCGGCGTGCCCGGTAGATCGAGGACTACCTCGTGCAGCTGTACCTGCGCACGCAACACGTCGTGGGCTTGTTGGATGCACTCGCGCACGTCGAGCACGCGCTTGC
>DASZPU010000784.1:0-1809 GCA_035550195.1 Nannocystaceae bacterium | reverse complement strand
TGCAGCGCCAGCGGCACGCGCGAGCCCGCGGGCGGTGGCCGGCGTCGCCCCGACATGATCGCGGCGGCGACGGTCGCGACGCTGGTGTCGTCGAACGGTCGCTCGCGATAGATCGCCTCCCACAGCGACACGCAGAACGCGAACTGATCGGCGTACGCATCGACCGCGGTGCCGACGTATTGCTCGGGGGCCATGTATGCGGGCGTGCCCAGCAGCGTGCCGGTGCGGGTCAGCTCGACCGCACGATCGATCGCGGCATCGCTGCCGAGCGGGTGCGCGGCCTCGCGATCACCGACGTCGCGCGCGAGCCCGAAGTCGAGCACGCGCACGCGCAGGCCCGCATCGCCCGCGTCGGCGACGAGCGCGTTGTCGGGCTTGAAGTCGCGATGCACCAAGCCGGCCGCATGCGCCGCTGCGAGCCCGCGCCCCGCTTGCACGTAGAGCGCGACGAGCTCGCGCCAGTCCAGCGTGTGCCGAAGCACGTGCTCGCGCAGCGTCTCGCCGTCGACGAACTCCATCGCGACGAAGACATTGCCGTCGTGCACGCCGACCTCGTGCACCGCCACGATCGAGGGATGCGAGAGCTTCGCGAGCGCCTTCGCTTCGCGGGTGAGTCGTTCACCGGTGTCGCCGCCTTCGCCGTGCAACAACTTGAGCGCGACCTTGCGATCGAGCTCGGTGTCGTAGGCGGCATAGACGACGCCCATGCCGCCTTGCCCGATGCGCTTGAGCACGGTGTAGCGCCCGATCTTCACCGGATCCCGCGGTGCACCGAACACGCGCTCGTGCACCGCGAGCCGCACGCGCTCCTGCGTCGCGACGCCGAGGCGCCGGGGATCCGACGCGGCATCTTCGGTGTCCGGCACCGGCTCGGCGCGCCCACCCTCGGCCGCCATGGTGTCGTCCAGCTCCACGACCTTCGCCGAGATCCGATCGTAGGCGCGGCGTCGCAGCGCCGTCAACGTCGGATCGTCGGTCACCACCGTAGGTGCCGAAGCGCGTTCGCTCGGATCGCGATCGGCCGCGAAACCGGCGTCAGCGCATGCGCGCGATGAGATCGGCGCGTTCGATGTACACGCGCATGTCGTCGTCGCGCACGCCCTTCGCGAGCTGTTGCGGCAGCTTCGAGCCCAGCACCGCAAGCGCCTCGAACGCCATGCCGCGCATCTTCGCGGGTGCGCGCGCGTCCTGGGCGACGCGCTCGAGCTCGCTGCGACAACCGCTCGGCAGCGTCGTGAGCACGAGGAAACCGTCGTCGATGCCGCGCGGCGTCGCAGCCTTCGCCGCGCCCGTGACCGCGGCACAGCTACCCTTGGGCGTGTGGCGCGAGATCGCATGCATCGCGCGCTCGCGTACGTTCACCTCGCCGTCGACGAGCGCGATCGCCCAGCGCGGATCGTCTTTCGCACGCTCGCGCAGCGCATCGAACAGTCGCACGCGCAGATCGCCGAAGATGCCCGAGCGCTCGTCGTTGGCGAACGCGACGTCGAGCGCGAGCCGGGCCGCGGCGTCGTCGACGGCACCGGACACGTCGAGCTGCACGGCGCGCAACGCCGCGAGATCACCGACGCCGCTGCGATCCTGCGGATCGAGGATCAGCGCGCGCAGGATCTCGCGCGACTCGGCATCGCCGAGCCCCGCCAGCGCGGCGTGATGCAGCGCGACGAAGTGCGTACCGAAGTTGCGATGCGTGGGATCGGCGACATGCGGATAGCGCGAGCGCTCGCGCAATCCCTTCAGCAGCTTCTGCTTCGCGCGCTCGACCTGTGCGCCGCTGCGCTCGTTCAACGCGGCGATGAGCGCGATCAT
>DASZPU010000783.1:0-2006 GCA_035550195.1 Nannocystaceae bacterium | reverse complement strand
TGCTGCCCGCGGGTTGCGAGGAAGCGCTGGCCGCCGCGAACATGACCATCGCCGACAACGCGCCCGTCGACAGCGATGCGACGCAGGGCGATCTCGACGCGCTGTGGAACCTGCAGTGTCGTCTGCCGCCGGTCGATCAGGACTACGACGGGCTCGGCGACCAGTGCGATCTGTGCCCGTTCGCGTTCGACCCCAGCAACCTCCCGTACACCGACGCGACCGGCAAGCTCTGGCCGCACGACGGCGATGCGTGCAGTGGCGAGCATGCGTCCGCCGACGACTGCGAAGCGCCGGGTGCCGGCGACGACGGTGGCTCGGAGAGCGGCGAGTCCTCGTCGTCGGGCGATGGCGCGTGAAGGCGCATTCGCGTTCCGGGTCGCCGACGACGATGCGGCGATCTGGGAGCGCATCGTCGCGGATCCTCGCGTACGCGTGAGCGATGCGCCCGCGCCCGAGCCGGGGCCTCCGGTCGGGCAGCGCTTCCTCGCCGCGCGATCGGGCGAGCTCGTGCGCGTGCGTCATTGGGCCGGCCCCGCGGATGCCGTGTCGCCGGTGGTCGTGCTGCAGTTGCATCGCGAGGGCGAGGTGACCCGCGTGCACGGACGCATCGAGCAGCCGAGGGTGTCGCGCGACTTCGCTGCCCACGCGCCGACGAGTCGCTGGTGGATGTCGGTGTTGCCGATGGTCGTGCTCGCCGGGATCGCAGTGGTCGCGTATCTGGTCGCGGGCTCGTCGCTGTTGTGGGCGCTGCCGATGCTGCTGCTGCTCTTCGCGATCCCGTCGAGCGCCGTGATGCTGCCCGCGCTCGCGCTGTGGAACGCGGAGGTCCGCCGCGAGCAACGTCGAGCGCTGCGCGACTGGGTCGGTCAGACGTTCGTTCCGATCGCCCTGCCGGCCGCCGAAGACGACGATCCCTTCCGCTGACAGTGCCCGGGGCAGGGCTCGAACCTGCACTCTTGCGAAGGGGATTTTAAGTCCCCCGTGTCTACCGATTTCACCACCCGGGCGCGGCGAGAGAGCATGACACGCCGCGGCGTTACACGCCGCCGTACACCTGGATCGCGGACCCGCGCAGGTCGCCGGCCTCTTCGCTCGCGAGGAACGCGATCGTGTCCGCGAGCCGTTCCGGTCGCACCCATTTGTGCGCGTCCGCTTCGCCCATCGCCTTGCGGTTCGCCGGTGTGTCGATGATCGAGGGCAGCACGCAGTTCGCGGTGATGCCGGTGCTCTTGGTCTCCTCCGCGACGGCGCGGGTGAACGCGAGCACGGCGGCCTTGCACGCCGAGTACACTGCGCTGTCGCCCGTGGGCTCGAGCGCCGCGCGCGAGGCCACGGTGACGATGCGTCCGTACGCCGCATTCTTCATGCGTCGCAACGCGTGCTTCACCGCGAGGAACGTGATGGTGAGGTTGATGTCGACGAGACTGCGGTACTGATCGAGCGAGAACTCGTCGGTGGGCCCCATGCCGAAGCCACCGACGATCTGCACGAGTGCATCGAGCCGCGGCATGCCGTCGGTGAGCGCAGCGACCTGCGCCTCGTCGCGCAGATCGGCGTCGGCGAACACGACGTGGGAGGCGAGCGCGCCGAGATCCGCGACGAGTCGCTCGCGCTCGCTCGCCGCGTGCACCGTCACGGTCACGCGCGCGCCCCGGCGCACGAGCGCCATCGTGACCCTGCTACCGAGCGCACCGGTTCCGCCGGTGCAGAGCACATGCCTGTCTCGCATCTCCCCGCACGATAACCTCGGCCCGCACCGCGGCGTTACCTCCGTTCGCTGCGGCAGGAGCCTCGTTCGGGCTGGCACTGAACATACGTGCATGGCCTTGCACGCTGTGGTACTCCAGGCACCCCGACGATGCCCGCTCGCACTCTCCGCGCCGTCCGAGACGCCGATCGTTCCCAACGCCAACCCGCGCGTGAGCCCGACGCCATCGAGGTGGTCGGCGCACGCATGCACAACCTCCGCATCGGCAAGCTCGAGATCCCGAAGCGCGAGCTCGTCG
>DASZPU010000782.1:0-6119 GCA_035550195.1 Nannocystaceae bacterium | reverse complement strand
TCTCGCGAGCGCGACGTGCTGCGACGCGATCGGCCCCAACAACGAGTGGTGCTATCGCGCGCAGTGCTACGCGACCGCGCGTGCGCTGTCGGCCAGGCTCGCGCTCGCGCCCGAGCGATGGAGCATCGGGTTCCAGTCGCGGCTCGGTCGCACGCCGTGGATCAAGCCGTGGAGCGACGAAGTGCTGATCGAGCTGCGCAGCCGCGGCATCGAGCGCATCGCGGTGATGTGCCCCGCATTCGTGGCCGACTGCCTCGAGACCCTCGAAGAGATCGGCATCCGAGCCGCCGAGGACTGGCGCGCACGCGGCGGCGAGAAGTTGGTGCTCGTGCCCTCGCTCAACGCGACCGCGCCGTGGGTCGATGCGGTGGTCGGGCTCGTGCGCGACGTCGCGGGCCCGGCCGCTCACGCTTGACCCCGCTGCGCCGTCCGTCGACCATCTGATCGTGATCCGACTCGCTGGGCGATCGATGGTGGCCGCGAGCATCGCGTGCTTGTGCTCCGCCCGTGCGGACGCGGCACCGATCGAGCTCGTCGAGCAGCGCGACACGTACATGATCTTTCGCGACGTCGATCAGTCGGTCGAGTACGCCGACTGGTTCTATCGCGATCCGTTCCTCGCCGGCTATGCCGCGGTGGAAGACGGATTCCTCGCGGAGCATCCCGACGACAGCCAGTTCCTGGTCATGTACACGACGTGGATGCTGCCGCCGCCGGTCGGCGCGCTCTACCAGTCGGTGAGCAACGACATCCACGGCATCGGCTACGAGCACATCGCCCCGGAAGACGCGGTCATCCCCGACGAGGGCATGGGCTACTTCGACGACACGCCCAACAGCATGGTCACCGGGTTCATGCACATGAACCAGTGGACGCAGTATCTCGGCGGCGACGCAGGCGGCGTCAACGACAACATCATCTCGCTCATCTTCGGGCAGGAGCTCGGCCACGCGTGGCTGGCGTTCGTCTACTACCAGGCGAGCAACGGCACGTGGATGACCGACATGCTCGGCCGCAGCAACGCGCACTGGTCGTTCTACATGAACACCGGCGGCTCACCGGTGCAGGGCCACGAGTGGATCGACAACGGTGACGGCACGTTCACCGCGATCAAGCAGGACATCTACGAGTACAGCGATCTCGATCTGTATCTGATGGGGCTCTTGCCGGCCGATCAGGTCGAGCCGTGGTTCGTGCTCGACAACCCCACGAACTGCATCGACTCGGCGCTGCGCGACGGCTCGTGCGCGGACCCCGACGGATTCCTGTTCGAGGCCGACACGTACACCGTCACCGCGACCCGCCGCGACATCACCATCGATCAGGTCATCGCCGTGGAAGGGCCGCGCATGCCCGCGTTCGGCGACGCGCCCGACACGTTCGATGTGTCGTTCATCCTGGTCACGCGCGCCGACGAGGTGCTCGACGAGGGCGACAAGCTGCTGATGGACGCGATCGTGAATCGCTCGATCGACATCTTCGACGCGCAGACCCGCGGCTACGCGCACATCGTGAATCGCACCGCGATCGGGGGCAGCAGCGACGAGAGCGGCTCGGACTCGGATGCGAGCGCATCGGGCAACCCGGACGACAGCGGCGACAGCGGCAGCGGCAACGCGAGCGGCAGTGCGAGCGGCAGCGGCAGCGCGAGTGGCAGCGCGAGCGGCAGCGGCAGCGCGAGTGGCAGCGGCAGCGTTGGCGAGGGCAGCGACGGCAGCGGCAGCGAAGGCGCCGGTGCGAACGACGGCGGCAGCGAAGGTTGTGGCTGCACCCACGAGCGCGGCGGCGCAGCGAGCCTGCTGCCGCTCGTCGTGCTGGGCGCGATCAGACGGCGGCCGCGAGCGCGGGCTCGCGACTGACCTGCGCGCGCTGCTGCACCGAGATGCACGCGAGCTTCGGCACCGCGAAGCCGGCGAGCGCGTGCATCAGCGCTTCGGCGTCGGGCCGACAGAACGTTCCGATGTAGCGATGACCGAGCGCGTCGAGTTGATCGTCGTCGGGCTCGGCGTGCCAGAGCACACCGAACGGATCGATCCACACCGTGCGATAGCCGTGGTAGCCGGCGAGTGCCTGCACCACGTCGTCGATCTGCCGCGTGAGGGAGCAATCGAGCGCTTCGACGACCATGATGGAGCGCAACGTGGCATGGCCGACGGCGGCGTCCAAAAAAGGCGATCTTCTACGCGCCGACGATCGCTCGACGCATGCGCCTCGCCGCCTCGAGCATGCGCGGACCGGGGCGTCCGCTGAAGCGCTCGTCGAGCGGGTAGATGCGGCGATTCTGCACCGCACGCAGCGTTTCGAGGCCGGGGCGCTTGCCCACGCTCTCCGGGTCGAGCTTGTGCTCCGCGACCCCACACCACGAGACGAAGCAGACGTCGGGGTCGGCGTCGCGCAGCGCGGCCGCATCGATCTCGAGGCTCGCGCCCGGGCGATCGCCGAACACGTTCACGCCACCGGCGAGCTCGAGCAGCTCGTTGCTGTAGCACTCACGCCCGGGACTGAACATCGGACGAGGCCACCACTCGAGGTACACGCGAGTCGGCACCGCAGGACGCGTGCGCGCGAGCTCGTCGCGCTCGGCGGCCAGCGTCGCGATCACCGTTTCGGCGCGCGCTTCGACGTCGAGCACGGCGCCGAGCCGACCCAGATCGCCGAGCATCTCCGCGAAGCTGCGCGGGGCGCTGACCAGCTGCGGGACGCCGCGCGCCCGCAGCCCGGTGACGACGCGCTCCATGCCCGGCACGGTCAGCGAGCTCACCACGAGATCGGGCGCGAGCGCGGCGACGCGATCCAGATCCGGACCGAGGTCGGGGCCGAGCCGCTCGCAGCGCTCGATCTCCTCGGGCCAGTCGGAGGAGTCCTCGCAGGCGACCACGCGGTCGAAGCATCCCAGCGCCGCGACGAGCTCGGCATTCGACGGTGCCAGCGTGATCACGCGGGCGACCGATCGCGAGGGTGGATCGCCGAGCGCCGCGAGCTCGATCGGGCCGGACGCGATCGCGCGGCCGTCGTCGGCGAAGAGCGCGAGCTCGCGACGCCCACGCGCGACCAACCAGCAGCGCAGCGCATGCACGAGATCGGGATCGTCGAGCGCGATCGCATCGGCCTGCTGGCGATCGAGCCCCGCGATCACCCTGCCCTCGCGACCGTCGACGAACGCCAGCGCGAGCACCTCGGCGCGCGCATCGCCTCGCCACGCCGCGTCGTCGACCGGCCCGACGGCGCGCGCGACGTGCATGCGGGTCTCCCAGCGGTGCGTGGGCTTGGCCATCGACGTCCCGTTCATCATATCCCGGCGCCTGGAACAAGTGGGTGCGCTCGCGCGTCGGCCCCCGCCATGACGACCCCGAATGCCCGCTTCGCGTTGACGCGCATGCGCGTCGATCTCCTCGCTCCCTCGCTCGCAATCGTCGTCGCCGCGTGGATTCCCGCGAGTGCGTGGGAGCGCGTGAAGACCAAGCCGAAAGAACGCGTGATCCAGATGACCGGCTCGGCGAAGCGCCGCATCGTGTCGGATCAGATCGGATGGACCGCGGTGGTCGACACCCGCAACGTCGATCGCGTCGCGGCCTATCGCACGCTGCACGAGCATGTCGACAAGACCGTCGCGTATCTGGTCGCGCAGGGGATCCCCCAGGAAGCGATCCGCGTGCAGTCCGCGTCGCTGTCGGAGCAGACGAAGACCGAGTACGTCGGCACCGGTGAGGAACGGATCGAGCGCAACGTGTCCGACGGCTTCACCGCGGTGCAGGAGATCGTGGTGCGCAGCGCCGACGTGCAAGCGGTCGAGCGAGTGTCGCGCGAGGTGACGCAGCTGCTCGAGAGCGGCATCTCGGTGAGCTCCGGCTCGCCGGAGTACTTCTACACGAAGCTCGGCGAGCTGAAGATCGAGATGCTCGCCGAGGCGAGCGGCGATGCGCGCATGCGTGCCGACAAGGTGCTCGAGTCGGCGGGCGGTGGCACGATCGCACGATTGCGCAGCGCCGACATGGGCGTCATCAACGTGAACCCGCCGAACTCGACGAGCACCTCGTGGGACGGCAACAACGACACGACGTCCTACGAGAAGGACATCATCACGATCGTGCATGCGAGCTTCGAGCTCGCCGACGAGTGAGCCGGCACCGCCGCGCCGCGCCCGTTTCCCCCGCGCGAGATGGTGGGAGCACGGACGAGCGGACGCGACGCGGCGTACCGCACCACACGACCTACTCGCTACCTACTTCTCGTTGCGATGCTTCGCGCCGGCCTTGAACTCCGCGGCCGTCACGATGCCGTCGTTGTCGCCGTCCATCTTCGCGAAGATCTTCGCCGCCTGCACCGATTCTTCGCGACTGCGACCGGCGATGAACTCCTGCAGCGTCAGCTTGCCGTTGCCGTCGCGATCCATGTCTTCGAAGCGATCCTTCGCGCGGTCTTTCGGCTTGCCGTCCTCGGCGAGCGCGGGTGCGGCAACGGTGATCGCGGTGAGCAAGGTGGCCAGTCGGGTGAGCAGTTGCATCTTCGGGTCTCACCCACTCCGTTGGCGACGCGCCGGCCCGGGATGACGCGGGCTCAGCGGACGAGCACGCGAAACGACGACCAGTCCGCGATGCCACCGGCGCGCAGCTGCGTTTGTGCGCGGCGCAGCGCAGTGGGCAGCGCGAGACTGGGATCGCGGTAGAGCGCTTCGGTCAGCGCTCGCGTCGCGGAGTCTTCGACCTCGGTGTCGGCGACCAGCGCTGCATCGGCGCCGGCGAGCACGAACGCGCGACCGAGGCTCATGCCACCGGCGAGGCTCGCGTCGTCGCGTCGACCGGTGTGGCAGCCCGCGAGCACCACGTGCGCGGGCACCTTCGGGATCGCGAGCACGTCGCCGACGCGCAGCTCGGTGTCGCCGGCGAGTCGCAGCGCGGCATCCCATGCTGCGACGCCGCGCGAGCCGTGGCCGGCGTAGTGGAACAGCGACGCTTCGGCGAGCCCGGCGAGCAACGCTTCGCGCGTGGCTTCGTCGCCGCGACGCACCACGATCCGCCAGCTCGCGTCGCGCAGACGTTGCTCGACGATCGCGGCCTCTTCGGCCGCGGCGCCGAGATCACCGCGCGGGTCCGCGACGATCAACGCGGCCGATGGCTCGTCGTCGTCGATCGCCGCGGGGCGCGAGAGCAAGTCGAGGCCATACGCGATCGGCGTGTCGGGCAAGAGCGTCGCGCCCTCGTGCACGAGCGCGTGGAAGGGGATCGCGGTGGCGACTCCGCTCGCGAGCACCGTGACGCGCTCGGCATCGGCGAGCGCGCCCAACGGTTCCACCAGTGCCTGCGCATAGCGTGCGGGCGTCGCGTCGAGCGGCACGCGCAGCGTGTGCACGCGCGCGTCGTCGGCGACGAACACGACCACGTCGTCGACGCCCGCGAACGCGACCACGAGCGGATGCGTCGCGCTCGGCTCGGCCAAGCGTGCGCAGTCGGCCGCCGCGGGCGAGATGCCGAGCAGCGCATCGATGCGCGCGTCGGCGTCCGCGAGCTGCTCGGCGCGGCGCATCCGCACGCGCGCGAGCTCTTCGGCGGGCAGCACCCACTCGCCCTGCGTCGCCTGCTCGTTCGCACTGCGCAGCGCCTGATAGCGCTCGATCTCCGCGTCCCACCCGGCCCGCTGCGCGGGCGTGAGCGCAGCGACGCGCGCGTTGCGATCGGCGGCCTGCACCGCGCGTGCGATCGCGAGCCGTGCCCGACACATCGCCGCGTCGTCGTGGCCACCGCGCAGGAGCAGATCGACGAGCCGCTGCGCGCTGATCGATCGCCCGGCGAGGAAGCGCTCCTGCTCGGCCGCGACCCCGACCTGCCGCACCGCACGGTCGAGCCGCTGCTCGAGCGCGATCCATGCATCGATCGCGGCATCGTCGAGCCCGGATCGTTCGAGCGACTCGGCGTAGCGCACGGCGCCGAGCCACTCGAGCCACGGCTCGACCGCGCGCACGGGCGCGAGCTCGGGCACCTCGGCCCAACGTCCGGTCGCGAGCGCCGTGGTCGCAGCGAGCTCCTCGACCCAGGGATCCGCGGTCGGGGCGTGCATCGCGACGAGATCGGCGGCGAGCTCGTACGCGAGCTCGGGCTCGTCCTCGACCAGCCACGCGAACG
>DASZPU010000781.1:0-32942 GCA_035550195.1 Nannocystaceae bacterium | reverse complement strand
AGGGCTCGCGGTCGCGTTGATCGATCTCGGTGAGCTCGACGAGGCCGAAGCGATCCTCGTGCCGCTGCTCGACACGCGGCGGCGCACGCTGCCGGCCGACGATCAGCTCATCGCGATGACGGCGCGCAATCTCGGCTTGGTCGCACTACGACGCGGACAACTCGATCGCGCGCTCGTGCTGCTGCGTGAAGCCGCGGAGATCCATCGTACCGCGGCCGTCGAGTCGCTCGACACCGCTGCGATCGCGTACGAGCTCGGTGAGGTGCACGCCCGGCTCCAGCAGCGCGACGAAGCGATCGCCCAGCATCGTCGCGCGCTCGCGCTGCGTCGCGCATTGCTGGGTGAAAACCACGCAGAGACGCTCGCATCGCTCGTTGTGCTGCGATCGCTCGGCATCGCGAATCCGTGAGCAGAATCTCGGGATCGCTTCGGCCGCGACTCGCATCCCTGCGAGCATGACGAAGAGAACCTGGATCCTGGGAGCAGCACTCGTCCTCGCCGCATGCAAGGCGGAGCAGAGCGGTGGCAACGAGACCGCGTGCGAGACGGTGTGTCGTCGCGCCGGCGAAGCCGAGGCCACGTGCGCGCCCGATGACTGCGTCGAGACCTGCGAGATGCCGCTGCCGACGTGCGACGCGGAGAACCGTGCGTACGTCGAGTGCCTCGCGGGCGCGCAGCTGCTCGGTTGCTTGAATCACACCGAGCCCACCGCGCTCGGCGAGTGCGACGTGCAACAGAACAGCTTGCAGAGCTGCCTCGTCGGCAACGGCTCGACCGGCGACGAAGGTAGCAGCGACGACGGCGGCGAAGCAGAGAGCAGCGACGACGGCGGCGAAGAGGAAGAGAGCGGCGAAGCAGAGAGCAGCACCGGCGATCCCGGGCCGTGCGATCCACTCGACGCATCGTGCGTCGCGTGCGGCGATGCGTCGTGCGGCGCAGCGATGGCGTGCTGTTGGGGCGACGCACCGAGCTGTGGCACCATCGACGCGTGCACGACCGCGCCGCGTTCGAGCTGCGATGGCAACGAGGATTGCGCGGGCGCGCAGTGCTGTGTGTCGATGTCGATCGACGGCACGACCGCGAACGTCACCGGCGGTGACGCGGCGTGCTCGGGTGGCGGCGGTGGTACCAGCACGTGCTGCACCGCGACGCCGGGCGTGCCCGGCTGCGGATCCGATCCCACCGTCGAGTCGTGCGTGTGTGCGCAGGACGATTTCTGCTGCACCACCGAGTGGGACGCGACGTGCACCGCGGAGATCGTGCAGTTCGGTTGCGGCACGTGTGCCGCGGGGTGCGAAGTGAGCAACGGAACGACCGGCAGCGGCTACGCGATCGACAGCGTCGCGTGCCGCACGAGCGCGGATTGTGCAGGCGTCGTCGGCGAGTTCGGCGTGCCCTACGGCACCTGCTGCTCGGGCAACGGCTACGGCATCGGCGCCTGCGTGAGCGAGACGTTCGTCGACGCGATCACGACCGCCGGCGGCACGTGTAGCTGATCGCTGCACCGCGGACCTCGGCGTGCTGCTACGCTCGCGCCGATGGTCCGACGATGTAGTGTGTCGGTGATGGTCGTGCTCCTCGCGTGCGGGCCGACGGTCGGCGCGAGCGATGGCGATGGGTCTTCCGAAAGCACGAGCGCGAGCGGTGGCGCGACGCAATCCACGTCGTCGACGAGCACGAGCACCACGCTCACCACCGGTGCGGACAACAGCACCGGCGTCGTGACGACCGACGCGGAGACCACCACGACCTCCGCCGACGACAGCAACGACAGCAGCGACGTCACGTTCATCCAGGCGCCCGACGTGCCCGGTCATTGCAACGGATACTGCGATGCCTGGGCGCAGGACTGCCCCGAAGGCATGAAGTGCAGCGCGTGGGATTGCGAGGAGGTGGCGGCTTTCTGGATCACGCCGCGCTGCGTCGAGCTCGACCGCGATGCTGCGGAGGTCGGCGAAGCATGCAGCGTGCAAGATCGCGTGTACTCCGGCGCCGACAATTGCGAGGTCTCCTCGCTGTGCTGGGACATCGATCCCGACACGCTCGCGGGCACGTGCATCGGTTTCTGTCAGGGCACCGCGGCGAACCCGGTGTGCGAGCTCGAGTCGCAGTCGTGCTTCAACGGCCTGAACGAGCTGCTCAATCTCTGCTTGCCGCGCTGCTCGCCGCTCGCGGCCGATTGCGGTGTCGCTCGGCAATGCGTCTTCAACGAAGACGGGCTCGCGGCGCGCGACTTCGTGTGCATTCCCGACGTGCACTTGCCCGCGCAGGCGTACGCCGACGATTGCGAGGACTCGCTCGGCTGTGGCACCGGCCTCGTCTGCGTCGCGTCGGGCGAGGTGCCGGGATGCACGAGCGATCGCTGCTGCACGACGCTCGGCTCACTGTCCGCGCCTCCGGTCTGCCCCGACGCGATGCAGACGTGCGCGGCGCTCTATGCCGACGGCGACGCACCGCCCGGATACGAGCAGCTGTGCGCGTGCACGATCCCGTGACCGACCACGCACCGTGGTCGGGTATCCGTTCGTGCTCGCGTCGGGCTGACCGCCGATCGGCGAATTCGCGCGTCGCGATGGCTCCGTAACGATCCATTGCAGCGCGCGACGTCGCCGCGTCGTGGCGACGTGCACCGCAGCGCAACATTTCGTTGCCTTGCAACGCAGCGGCCGCGCGCTCAAACCTGCAGATGTGAGAGCACGAATCCTCGTCGTGGATGACGAGCCCTTGCTCCGCAGCGCGCTCGCTCGCGTGCTGCGTGACGACTACGACGTCGTCACCGTCGGCGACGGAGCACGAGCGCTCGCGCTGTTGCGATCGAGCGAGCACTTCGACGTGATCCTCTGCGATCTCTCGATGCCGCTCGTCGGTGGTGCGGTCGTCTATCTCGAAGCGGGACTCGTCGCGCCGCAGACGAC
The DNA here is from genome assembly GCA_035550195.1 of Nannocystaceae bacterium. GTDB lineage: Bacteria > Myxococcota_A > Polyangia > Nannocystales > Nannocystaceae > Xiheibacterium. The sequence goes on along the minus strand of DASZPU010000781.1, from coordinate 30,027 downwards.
TGCACGCTTCGTGTTCATGCACGGCGGTGCGACGACGGCCGCCGATCGATCACTTCTGCACGGGCTCGATCAACCGACGCTCGAGAAGCCGTTCAGCAACTCGGAGATGATCGCGGCGATCGAGACGATCCTCGACCGCACCGGACGCACGTGTGGCTGCTGCGCCGAGCAGAGCTCGAGCTGAACCGACGTCCGTGTGCGCGCCCACGAAAGTGCGCGGCGATGCGAGCGCCCGCACGCAGGCGCGCGCGCCGGCGCGTGAGTTTGCGGCGATCTCGCATGTAGCCCGAAGGTTCCCGAAAAACCGACCATGGAACACCGACATGACTCGGACCGCAGTCGTTTCCTTCGCTGTCTTCTCGTTCCTCGCCTTCGCGGGTTGCGAGAAGAAGGACACCACCAACCCCGAAGAGGCGAGCAACGCTCCCGACGAGGAAGAGGACTTCGCACCCGAAGAGGAAGACGCCGCGGGTGGTGATGAAGAGGAAGAGGACGCGCCGAACCTCTCCGCGAAGTCGACCTGCCGTAGCTGCTGATCTGCTTTCCGCCTCGTCGATCGAGCGGGCGGCCACGACCGCGGGAGACCGGCGTACCGTTTGGTGCGTCCACCCGACTGCGGTTCACCGATGGCGAAGCCCACGTTCTCGATCCGATGGCTCCATGCGCTCCCGCTCGTCGCGTTGTCATGTACGCCGACGCCGGAGCGCGCTGCTGATGCGAAACCAGTCGACACGAACGCGGCGGCGGATGGTCCGAGCATCCTGCCGGCGCGTTCGCTCGCGATCGAAGAGGATCGCAGCGACCTCGCACCGCCGCTGTCACTGACGGCGAGCGATGGTACGGGCCTCCGCCTCGTCGCGTTGAAGGCCCGCGCGCGCATCGAAGGCCCGCTCGCGTTCACCGAGCTCGAGCTCGAGTTCGAGAATCCGCTGCCGCGGCGCATCGAAGGTCGCTTCGAGATCGAGCTGCCGAGCCGTGCTGCGATCTCGCGGTTCGCGATGAAGCTCGGCAAGGACTGGCAGGAAGGCGAAGTGGTCGAGCGTCAGGCCGCGCGTCGGGCCTACGAGGACTTCCTGCACCGTCGTCAGGATCCTGCGTTGCTCGAGCACGACGCCGGCAACAGCTTCGGCGCGCGCGTCTTTCCCATCGAGGCCAACGCGCGCAAGCAGCTCATCGTGTCGTACTCGCAGGAGCTCGTGAAAGGCGGCGAGCCCTATCGCTTGCCGCTGCGGGGGCTGCCGTCGATCGACACGCTCGATGTCTCGGCCACGATCGCCGGCAGCGACAAGCCGGCGCTCGCGTGGGTCGAGCGCAACGTGATCCCTACTCATGATTTCGCGGTGGAGCTCGCGAAGGCGTCGGCGATCGCGATCCGCCACGGCGAGCAAGCGCTCGCGCGCGTGGCGGTGAGCGGCAGCGAAGCACCGGTCGACGTCGAAGGCCTGGTGGTGCTGTTCGACACCAGCGCGTCGCGGGCGATCGGCTTCGATCGCCGCATCCGTCGGCTCGGCGCCGTGCTGCGTGCGCTCGAGGCCGACGTCGGCAAGCCGATCCCGCTGGAGATCGTCGGCTTCGATCAGCGCGCCGTGTCGCTGTTCGAAGGCACCACCGCGACGCTCGACGATGCTGCGCTCGCACGCATCGCGACGCGGCGCGCGTTGGGAGCGTCGGACATCGCCGGCGCGCTGCGATCGGTGGCCGACAAGGGCTCGCGTCGCGTGCTGATCGTGACCGACGGCGTCGCGACCACCGGCAGCACCGAGCTGGTCGGCATCGAGCGTGCGGCGAGCGAGCTCTCGACCGTCGGCATCACCCGCATCGATGCGATCGCCGACGGCTCGCAATCCGACGACGTGCTCGCGGCGATCACCACTGCGCCCGCGATGGCGCCCGGCGTCGTCATCGACGCGCGGCTCGACGACAACGCGATGGTGCACAAGCTGCGCACCGAGGCCTTCGAGGCGCTCGATGTGCACGTGCCCGGCGCGACCTGGGTGTGGCCCGAGCGCGTCGAGGGCGTGCAGCCCGGCGACGAGCTGCTGGTCTACGCCGAGCTGCCCCAGGGCACCGCGATGAGCGTCGGGCTCGGCGAGCACGATGCGCAGGCCACCACGTCGACCGATGTGGTCGGTCCGCTGCTGCGCCGCGCGTGGATGCGCGCGTACGTGCAGCGCCTCACCGACAAGCGCTCCCGCTTGCTGGAGACCGACGCGCGCGGCCGCGATGCGCTGCAGAAGATGATCGTCGACGTCTCGGTGCGCGAGCGCGTGCTCTCGGAGTTCACCGCGCTGCTCGTGCTCGAGCGCGAGTCCGACTACGTGCGCTTCGGCATCGATCGCCGCGCGCTCGCGGACATCCTCGCGATCGGACCGAGCGGCGTCGAGCTCGTGCATCGCGACGGCATGCCGGCGCTCGCCGCCGTGGACCCCGAGCGTCTGCCCGAAGCGCCGGAGTGGCTGCGTCCGCCGCTCGACACCAGCAAGGGCAAGCACTTCGGCGCGATTCACCGCGGTGTCGCGGGCGAGATCGGTGTGCCCGGTGGCGTCGCGGGTGGTGCCGTCGACGGCGACATGGGCGGCGGAATGCCGGCGACCGAGCGCTTCGACGAGCGACCGAAGGATGCGCTCGTGCAAGAAGAAGGCGGTTCCGGTCGACGCATGCGCGGCGAAGAAGGGCGCATGGCCGCACCGACGACGACCGCCGAGCCGCCTCCACCCGCGGATCCCGGGATCGCCGATGGTCAGTTCGCCGACGTCGACAAGCCGATGTTCGCGGAAGCGGCCGTCGAAGACGAGAAGACGGAAGCGAAGGCGCCGGCGAAGCTGAAGAAGAAGCCGTCGCACGGGTGGCACGAAATGCCGATGCCGGATCTCGGGCGCGTGACGATCGGCACCGCGGCGATCGACGGCGAGCTGCCGGCGGCCGATGTCGCAGCCGAGCTCGCGACGCGTCAGCCCCACCTCGCATGGTGTGCGAAGCATGCGACGCCGGAGAAGCCGGTGGAGTTCGGAACGCTGACGATCGATCTCGTGCTCGACGAGCACGGTGCGGTCACGCTGGCGCGGCTGCGCGAGCGCGACTCGCTCGACGCTCGGCTCACGCACTGCATCGAGACCACGGCTTCGCGCTGGTCGTTCGGCGCGAGCAAGCCGGGTGTGCGTCCGGTGATCGCGGTACCGCTCGGATTCGGTGCCACGAAGCCGGCGGCCGCGACGAAGATCGATGCCACCGAGCTGCGTCGTGAAGCCGCTGCGATCGCGGCCGATCGGCTCGCGCAAGCCGAGGCCGCACGCAAGCTCGAGCTCGAGCGCGAGGAGGCGCGGCGTGCCGAGCAGGCCGAGATCCAGCGCACGGTCGGCAGTCCGTACACCGGCAAGCTGTTCGACGTGATGGGCCATCTCGCCGCGGGTCGCACCGCGGAGGCCACCGAGCTCGCGACGGCGTGGCAGCTCGATCAACCCGGTGACGTCCTCGCACTCGTCGCGCTCGGCGAGGTCGCGGAGAAGGCCGGTGATCGCGACACGGCCGCGCGCGCCTACGGCTCGATCGTCGACCTGTTTCCCAGCCGCGCCGATCTGCGCCGCTATGCCAGCTATCGACTCGCGCGCGTCGGCGGTGAAGCGCTCGGCCTCGCGATCGACAGCGCGCGCGAAGCCGTGGCCTCGCGCGCGGATCATCCGTCGAGCCATCGTGCGCTCGCGTTCGGATTGGTCGCCGCGGGTCGGCATCGCGAAGCCGCGCAGTCACTCGTCGCGGGGCTGCACGCGGAGCACGTCGAGTGGGGCCGCTTCAGCGAAGTGCAGCGGATCCTCCGCGAGGATCTCGCGCTCGTCGCCGCCGCATGGGCCGCCGCAGAACCGTCGGCGCGCGCCGAGATCGACGCGATGCTCTCGGCGGAGAGCGTGGCGATCGCGACCGCACCGTCCTTGCGCTTCGTGCTGACCTGGGAGACCGACGCGAACGACGTCGACTTCCACATCCACGACGGCAAAGGCGGCCACGCATTCTTCAGCGACAAGGTGCTGCCGTCGGGGGGCTCGCTCTACGCCGACATCACCACCGGCTACGGACCGGAGTGCTTCGCGATCGACGGCACCGCCGCGGCGTATCCCTACAACTTGCGCGCGCACTACTACAGCCGCGGGCCGATGGGCTACGGCATGGGTCGCGTGCAAGCGGTGCAACACGACGGCAAAGGCACGCTGGTGACGCGCGAGTATCCCTTCGTGGTCATGAAGGACCAGGAGTGGATCGATCTCGGTACGATCACCGGACCGCTGCTCTAAGCGTTCGCGCGCGCGCCTTCGGTGAGACCGAAGACCTCGCGCGCGATCGCTGCGATCGTCTCGGCATCGGGGGCGCCCGCGACGTTGGGCGCGAGCCACTCGGCCGCGGGGCCGACGTCGTCGAAGCTGCGCCACGGCGTGCGCATCTTCAGGATCGCCGACAGCGCGTTCATGGTGGTGCGCGTCGCGCTGGCGAGCATGCCCGGGGAGCGGATCACCAGCGCCATCGCGAGCGTGGTGTTCGAGGTCTCCGCGAGCTGGCGCCGCGCCTGCGCACGCGACTCGGAGGAGAAGAGCGAGCTGAAGTTGCCGATCAAGAGCGTCATCGACACGAGGCCGTCGGGCCAGCGTGCGTGCTGCTCGCTCTGCACCTCGGCGACGCGCGCGAACACGGCCGGTGAGCCCGGCGCCAGCACGCAGACGAGCAGGTTCCGCCACGTCGCGATCGCGTGTGTCGCAGAGACCTCGACGATCGCGAGCTCGCCCATGCGTGCGCAGCGTATCGCATTCGCACGTGATCGTGCTAACGTGGGTGATCGTGAAGGTGGTGTTGCCACTCTTCGCGGCGCTCGTCTCGACGACGCCGTTCGAACAGGAGCTGCCGCTGCAGGTGACGCCCATCGCCGAGCTCGCGGCGGTGCAGGACATGCGGCACGACGAAGTGCTGCAGGTCGTGCGCGACTTCGGGCGACCCGAGGTGAACATCGCGGTCGATGCATGGCGGCCCGCGGACGACGACGCGCGCATCGCCGCGGTGCGGCTGTGGTGGTCCGACGACGTCGATCGCTTCCCGTTCAACGATCGCGTGCTGCGGCACCTCGTGATCGACTACCGGCGCGTGCAGCCGGATCGCTGGCACATCCGCGTCGAAGGCGATCACAAGCGCTTCGAGTTCGACGTGGCGCTCCACGGCGGGCGCGCGGCGATCTTCGCCGACGTCGCGCTCGCGGATGGCACGATCGTCCACGATTGCCGCGCCGGGTCGGCGCAGCTGCGGGCGCAACGATTCCTGGGGATCCCGGTCGGCCTGGATCGCATGGTGGTGCACTGCACCGACGAAGGCGGCACACCCCATCGCGGCGAGCTGCGCATCCAATTGCTGAAGCGAAGACGTTAGGAGCTCACGCGCTCGCGTGCGCCGAGCACTTCTTGGAGCTCGCGCACCCAACCTTCGATGTCGGCGAGCAGCGATTGGCCGCGCAGCGTGTTGCCGACCTCGCCGCGGATCACGTCGCGCAGCGCTTCCATCGCGCAACGCAAGCGGCTGCGCGCGGTGTTCTCGGAGACGTTCAGGAACGTCGCGAGCTCGGGGCCGCTGAAGCTCTCGAAGTAGTAGAGCTCGAGCAGGATCTGCTTGTCGAAGGGGATCTTGCGCAACGCGTCGAGCAGCACGCGCAGCTCTTCGCGGGCCGCGGCGACGCTCGAGGGGCCGGCGCCGAGATCCGCGACCGACGTCTCACCAATCACGTCGAGGCCGAAGTGCACGCGCTCGCGGTAGTGCTCGAAGAGCACGAGCCGCGCGACACCGAAGACGAAGGTGCGCACGGTCGATCGACCACGGAAGGTGGACGCCGACGCAGCGAGCCGCGTGAACGTCTCCTGCACGAGGTCTTGCACGGTCGATGCGTCGCGCACCTTGTTCACGAAGAACCGATGCATCGGCGCGAAATACCGTTGGAAGAGCGCGTTGCCGGCCTTTCGGTCGCGCTCGCCCCAGCGCCGAAGCAGCTCCGCATCTGCCTCCACGCAGCTACGGTATCATGTGTCCGCCGGTTCGTGACCGGCGTTTACGACCCGCGGGTCGCGGAGCATGCGGACCATCTCGGGCCACCGCCGCGCGCTGCCGCCCAGCCTCGCGTACTCATCAGTTCTGGCTGACCTTGAAGGTGAGCTGGTGCGTGTCACTACCGGTCGAATCGAGATCGAAGGTCGTCAAGCTCCCACCGGCCGGGACGTCGAAGGTGAACTTCGTCGCGCTACCGACCGTGGTGGAGGTGTACGTCGCGGTTCCGCCCGTCCGCCGGAACGTCCACTGCGGGTTCCATGCTTGCGGCCACGCCAGCACGAGCGATGGGTCTTGATCGTCGTCGACTTCGAACAGCACCTCGACGACGTTCGTGAACGTCGTGCCGTAGTCGAAGCGTGTGCCTAACGCTTGCGCCGACAACGTCAGGGTGAGCGGCGATGACGTCGGGTAGAGATCGTGGGCGGTGCCTGCGTTGTTCTTGAGTTGGATGTGATGATTGGCCATCTCCATGTTGGTGTCCCAACGGCCAAAATCAGTCATGGCCGAAATGGGACACTCGCGCGCGCAATCGCAGCGCGCGATCGTCGGCGATCACATCACCCGAGCTAGTCGACACAACCGCGCTCGATGCGAGCGCGGGCAACCGCGATCTGCTCACGCAACTCGTGCGCATCGGTCGGCGCGAGCGCAGTCGCGCGCTCGAGGTGCGGAGACGCCTTCGCGGCGTCGTGCAGGTCGCAGTGGAGAATCGCGAGACTGCGCTCGCTCTGAGCGCGTGCGAGATCATCGATCCCCAGCGCGAGCAATTCCTCGAAGCGCGCAATCGCGGGGCGCGGATTGCCGGTGAAGACCTCGACGCGTGCGAGCACCATCGTCGCGTGCGCGCGCTCGGAATGGTGCGCGGGCAAGCGCTGGCTGAGCCGATGAGCTCGCTCCGCGAACGGTCGCGCGCCGACGGCATCGCCCAGCCGCTGTTTCGCGTCCGCGGTCACGAGATACAAGCTCCTGAGACGCTCCGACTCCGGCCCGTAGATCGGTTCCTCGATCGCGATCGCGCGCTCGAAGTGCTCGAGCGCGGGCGCGAGGCGCTCCGCATCGCGATCGATCAAGCCGAGATTGAACTCGAGCCGTGCGATGAACGGATGACCATCGCCCAAGCGCGCGCGCGTGATGGCGACCGTCCGTTGGTAGAGCTCTACGGCGGCGCCCGTCTGTCCGAGGTTGGAGAGCTGGCCTGCGAGCCGCCGCATGGTCTCGAGCGCGGCCGGCTCTTCCGAAAGCCCCGCCTCGTCGAACAGCGCCAACGCGCGACGAAACGACTCCTCTGCAGCGGCATAGTCTGCGCGCCCGTATGCGACGAGCCCGCGCCCCACGAGGTAGTGGGCTCGCGCGGCCGGAGCGTCACCGATCCGCAGCACTGCACCATCGAGCAACGCGAGCCAGTGATCCGCCGCTTCGAAGTCCTCGCGGTAGGCCGCCATCCCGACCAGCCCGCGCCACAGCTCGACCGCGAGCTCGTCGTGATGCGAGCCATCGGCGAGACGGATCGCCTCGACGTAGGTCGCCTCCGCTTCGTCCCAACGCCCGAGCTGTTCGAGCGCCGCCGCGCGCACTCCCGTCGCCTCTGCACGCACGCGCTCCGTTTCGAGCTCGCGTGCGCGCTCGCTCAACGCCTCCGCCGCGCGCAGTGCAGGCTCGAGATGTCCCACCGTGAGCTCGAGCTTCGCTGCGACGACTTGCTCGCGCAGCTCACCCGCCTCCGGTGCTTCGTAGTAGCGCGTGCTCTGCTCCAGCCATTGCGGGTCGACGCAGTTGCGCGTGGGGGTCAGCGTCGCGACCAGCGAGCCGGCGTGCTGCACACCCGCTGCATCGATGCGATCGAGCTGCGTCGCGAGCGTGCCGATGTCCACGAGCCGGCGATCGAGGCACGCCATGCTCGCGTCGTGGAACTCCATCGAGCGCGCGCGCCACAGCTGGTGATCGCTGCAGACGTCGACGCGCGTCGCGGACCACTCCTGCGCGAGCCCATCCATCTGCGACACGACCGTCTCTGCCGTGGTGGCTGCGTACGCCATCCCGGTGGCCGTGAACGCGGCGCGCACGTCCTCACCCCGTCGATCGTTCCAGACGCGATCGATCGCCGTGCCGGCGCCTTCGCAGCTCGGCGTCGCGATCCATGCGGACGCCGACGCCACGATGCTGCCGCCGACCACGACGCCGCCGAGGATCGCGAACGTGCGCCCTCGGTTCGCGCCACGTCGCAACGCGCGCAGCAACGTCGGCATGTCGGGCCAGCGATCCTGCGGGTGCAGTGCGAGACCGCGTTGCAGCACGGCACGCAACCATCCCGGTGCACTGCGAGTGCCGGGCTCGAGCCGTAGGTCGCGATCGCGACGCTGGTCGATCGAGAACGGCGGCGTGCCGAACACCGCATCGTACAGCGCGAAGCAGAAGCTGAACTGATCACTGCGTGTGTCGACGGTGCGCCCGCGCAGCTGCTCCGGCGACATGAAGAGCGGCGTGCCCAGCAACGCCCCGGTCGCGGTGAGCCGCAGCGAGCCGCTCACCGCGGGATCGTACTCGCTCGCGCGTACTCCGTCGGGGATCGTCTCCGCGGACGCTTCGGCCAACGCGACGCCGAAGTCCGCGATCTTCACGCGACCGCCCGCGTCAATGAGGACGTTCGCCGGCTTGAAGTCGCGGTGCACGAGCCCGGTGTCGTGCACGGCCGCGAGCCCTTCGCCGGCCTGCAGATACTTGTCGAGCACGACGCGCCACGGCTGCGCATCGCGCTGCCAGTCCGCCAACGACATGCCGTCGACGAACTCCATCGCGAGGAAGATCGATCCGTAGTGCTCGCCCACGTCGAAGATCGCGACGACATGCGGGTGCGAGAGCTTCGCGAGCGAGCGTGCCTCGCGAAGCATGCGCTCGCGCGCGACGCTGCCGCTCGTCGCGGGATCGGCGAGCAGCTTCACCGCGATGCGACGATCGAGCTCCGCGTCGATCGCCGCGTACACGCGGCCCATGCCGCCTTCACCGAGCCGACGCGTGACCCGGAAGCGGCCGATCATCACGGGTGTCGCCTCGTCGCCGAAGAGCTTGTTCGCGATCTCTGCACGTGCGCCGAAATCCTCCGCGGGTCGCAACGCTGCGCGCGGCTCGGGGCGCGATTCGGGCCCGTCGTCGAGGTCGTCGCTCAGCGTGCGATGGAGCCCGTCGGTCACACGAGTACTCGACTAGAGAATCACTTCGCGGCGTCGTTGTCGATGCGAGCTCGTGCTGCGGCGACCTCGGGGTGATCATCGCCCCAGCGCGCACGCGTGATGTCGGCCGCGCGGCGGTCGAGCTCGGCCGCAGCGCCACGTTGCCCGAGCGCCGCGAGATCGCTCGCGAGCCATCGCATGGCCTCGAGCGCCGGTGGCTCCTCCGACATTCCCGCTTCGTCGAACAGCTGTAGCGCCGCTCGAAATCCCACTTCGGCGGCACTATAGTCGGCTCGGAAGTACATCACGCGCGCTGCGAGGGAGAGGTACTCCGCGCGCGCCGCTGGCGGATCACCGATTCGCAGCACGGCACCGTCGAGCAGCGCGAGCCACTGCTCCGCGGCCGCGTAGTCCTCGCGATGCACCGTCATCGACACGAGATCACGCCACAGCTCGACGCCCAGCTCGTCGTGTTGCGCGGCGTTGGCGAGGCGGATCGCCTCGATGTACGTCGTCTCCGCGTCCTCCCAGCGCTCGAGCTCTTCGAGCGCGCGCGCGCGCACGCCGATCGCCTCCGCGCGCACGCGCTCCGCATCGATCGCCCGCGCACGCTCGCTCAGCGCCTCGGCTTCGCGGAGCGCGACCTCGAAGCGACCGAGCGCGAGCTCGAGCTCGGCGTCGACCACCCGCTCGCGCAGCTGGGCCGCTTCGGTTGGTTCGGTGTAGCGCGTGGTCTGTTCCAACCACTGCGGATCCGTGCACGCGCGCGTCGCCGTGAGTGTCGCGATCAGCGAGCCCGCATGCTGCACGCCACTCGCGTCGATGCGCTCGAGCTGCTTCGCGAGCGTGTCGATGTCCGCGAGTCGGCGATCGAGGCACGCCATGCTCGCGTCGTGGAACTCGACCGAGCGCGCCTGCCACAGCCGGTGATCGCTGCACACCTCGACGCGCGTGCGGGCCCATTCCGCGGCGAGCCCGTCCACCTGCGACATCACGGTCTGCGCCGTGGTCTTCGCGTACGGCAGACCCGTGCTCACGAATGCCGCACGCACGTCGTCGCTGCGCCGATCGTTCCACACGCGCTCGATCGCCGCGCCCGCCTCTTCGCAGCTCGGCGTCGCGATCCATGCCGACGCCGACGCCACCATCGCTCCACCGACCACGATCGCGCCCGCGATCGCGGACCTACGCAGTCGATTCGCGCCGCGTCGCAGCGCCCGCAAGAGCGCCTCCATGTCGGGCCAACGATCGCGCGGACGCAACGCGAGCCCGCGCAACAACACCGACCGCAACCACCCCGGCGCGCGCCGGTTGCCGAGCTCGAGCCGCAGATCGCGATCGCGACGCTGCTCGATCGAGAAGGGCGGCGTGCCGAACACCGCATCGTACAGCGCGAAGCAGAAGCTGAACTGATCGCTGCGCGGATCGACGCCGCGCCCACGCAGCTGCTCGGGCGACATGAACAGCGGCGTGCCGAGCAGCGCACCCGTCGCGGTGAGCCGCATGCCGCTCTCGGTCGGATCGCAATCGAGATTCCGCGTGCCACCGGTGGTCGTCTCCGCCGACGCTTCGACCAACGCGACGCCGAAGTCCGCGATCTTCACGCGACCGCCCGCGTCGATCAGCACGTTCGCGGGCTTGAAGTCGCGATGCACCAAGCCGGTGGCGTGCACGGCCGCCAGGCCCTCGCCGGCCTGCAGATACTTGTCGAGCACCTCGCGCCACGGTCGCGGCTCGCGCTGCCAGTCCGCGAGCGAAGTGCCGTCGACGAATTCCATCGCGAGGAAGATCGAGCCCTCGTGCTCGCCGACGTCGAAGATGCCCACCACATGCGGATGCGACAGCTTCGCGAGCGAGCGCGCCTCTCGCAGCATGCGCTCGCGCGCGACGGCATCGTTGCCCTCCGGCTCGACCAGCAGCTTCACCGCGATGCGGCGATCGAGCTCCGCGTCGATCGCCTCGTACACGCGACCCATGCCGCCTTCGCCGAGCCGCCGCGTGACGCGGAAGCGGCCGATCATCACCGGGGTCGCGTCTTCGCCGAACAACAACGCCGCGATCGCTGCGCGTGCGCCCAGATCCTCTGCGGGCCGCAGCCCCCGCGGCTCGGGCCCCGCATCGGGCACGACGCCGAACACGCCGCTGCGGTGGCGATGGAGCACCTGACCCACTCGATTCTCGATAGTGAGTGTCGAGGCGACTTCAGTCAGTCGAACCCGGCAGAAAGATCTTAAGTCGGCAAAACGTGCCATCGAGCGGCGTTCCAGCAGCTCGTACCTACCGGACCTACTCCCGTCGCAGCGCTGGGCGTGCTTTCGAGCCACGGATGCGTGAGCTATGTTGCACGCTGGCATCCTCGCTATCATGGGCGTGGGGGTAGGTTGTCCGGGCGATACACACCACCACTGTTGGCATTCGCAGTCGCAGCGTGCTCCTTCGACAGCGCGGGCGTCGGGAGCGGCGACGGCACCAGCGGATCGGCGACGACCGGCACGAGCGGCAGCGAAGCGAGCACGCTGCCGACGACGTCGACCACCGTCGGCACGTCGAGCACCGACGCGACGCTCACCGGTGTCGACGCGACGACCGAGCCCGACACGTCGACCTCCGGCGCGGGCACGTCGTCGAGCAGTGGCGCATCGTCGGACGACGAGAGCTCGAGCAGCGGCGAGAGCGGCGGAGGCCCGCCGACGTTCGGTCCGTTCGACGACGCGGTACCGGTGGCCGAGCTCAACAGCGAGTTCTTCGACGACGACCCCACGCTGCGCGGCGACCTGCTCGAGATCTACTTCGCATCGCTGCGCGGCGGAGGTGTCGGGGGTGAGGAGATCTGGCGCGCAGAGCGAAACTCCGTCGCGGAGGACTGGGGCGATCCGGAGATCATGAGCGGGCTCAACTCGATCGGCCAAGACGGTTGGCCCGAGCTCTCGCACGACGGCTTGTGGCTCAGCTTCGGCAGCGATCGCTTCGGCGGCGAAGGCTCGTTCGACATCTACGTGGTCGGTCGCGCCGACTTCGATTCGCCGTGGAGCCTCCCGTTCCGCGTCGACGAGCTCAGCAGCTTCGATCCGGAAGCGTCGGCGGTGATGTCCGCCGACATGCTCGAGGTGATGCTCGCGTCGCCGATTCCGACGGGCGACGACATCCTGCGCGCGACCCGTGACGATGTGCTCGCGCCGTTCGGCGCGCTCACGCCGGTCGACGAGCTCAACACCAACGGACGCGACACCGTGCCGTTCATCGATCTCCTCGGCACCCGCGTGTTGTTCGCTTCGGATCGCATGGGCGACATGGCGATCTGGACGGCGACGCGCGAGCTCGGCATGGCGTTCGACGAGCCCGAGCAGGTGCTCGACCTCGACGAGCCCGGGCGCCAAGAAGACGATCCGTGGTGGGCACCCGACGGCTCGGTGATCTACTTCGCGCGCGAGAGCCTCGCCGGCGATCTCGACATCTACGTCGCTCACCAGTCCGCGCCGTGAAGGTCGGAGTCTTCGGCGCCGGTGCGATCGGCACGTTCTTGGGCGTGCGGCTCTCTGCGGCCGGCGTGCCGGTGACGTTGCTCGGCCGCAAGAGCCTCGTCGAGATCCGCGATCGACTCGTCGTGCACGGTGTCGACGGCAGCACGCGCAAGCCCGGCACGGATCTCGTGGTCACCGAAGATCCGCACGCGCTCGCCGACGTCGACGCGTGTCTCGTCACCGTGAAGTCGCGCGACACCGAAGCGGCCGGACGCACGCTCGCAAGCATCCTGCGCCGTGAAGCGATCGTGGTGTCGTTCCAGAACGGCTTGCGCAATCCGGCGCGACTGCGCGGCGAGCTCGCGCTCGGCTCGCGTGGTCGCGGCCCCGCGGTGATCCCCGCGATGGTCAGCTACAACGTGCTGCGCGACACCGAGACCTCGTACCGGCAAGCGACCGGTGGTCCACTCGTGATGGGCACCGCCGACGGTGAAGCCGGTGCACGCGTGCTCGCGCTCGCCGACGCCCTCCGTCGCGCCGGCGATGTCTGCCGCGTGCGCGCGGACGCCGAGCACGTGATCGCGGGCAAGCTGCTGCTCAACCTCGTCAACGGCGTGTGCGCGGTGTCCGGTCTGACCATCGCGCAGACGCTGCGCACACGCACGCTACGCTGGTGCTACGCGATGCTCATCCGCGAAGGGCTCGCGGTGATGAAGAAGGCGGGCATGCAGCCGAGCTCGGTGCTGCTGTTGCCGCCGAGCATGATCGCGCGACTGCTCACCTGGCCCGATGCGATCGTGATGCGCGCGGCGAAGTCGATCGCGAGCGTCGACCCGCGCGCCAAGTCCAGCACGCTGCAGGATCTCGAGGCCGGCAAGCCCACCGAGATCGACGACCTCTCGGGCGAAATCGTGCGGCTCGCCGGGCAGGCCGGCACCGTCGCGCCCGCCAACGCGGTGATCGTCGACGCGGTGCACGAGCTGGAGAAGAGCGCCCCGCCGCTGCCGTTCTGGTCGGCCGAGCGTTTGCGCGAACGCATCGCTGCGACGCAGGCCTGAGGTTGCTACGCGCACGTGCGATCGGCGACCATCGCGGTCGCAGATGCAACTCCATCGAGATGTGTTCGTGGCGCTCGCCACCATCGCGTGGGCCGACGGCGAGGTGAAGCCGCCCGAAGCCGACGCATTGCTCGCGGCCGCGCGCGTCTGCGGGCTCGCGGGTGCGGATCTCGATGCGGTGGTCGCAGCGCTGAAGGAGCGCACGCCGCTGGGCACGCTCGCCGGCTTGCAGCTCGACGCCGACGCGCGCGCGTTCGTGTACGCGATCGCGGTGTGGCTCACGAAGGTCGACGGCAGCGTCGTCGACGAAGAGCTCGAGAGCGTCGCGAAGATCGCCGAGCAGCTGCGCATCTCGGAGCAAGAGCGCTTGCTCGCGATGTCGGTGCGGCTGTTGCCCGGCAGCGGCGAGGCGGATCTATTGGAGCTCGCGCGGCGCATCACCACACCGCGCACGACCAGCGTCGAGGATGCCGAGCTGCCGCCGGGCCACACCGGCTGGCCGTTGGTGGGTGAGACGCTCGCACTGGTGAAGAATCCGTTCGCGTTCGTCAGCGAACGCGTGGCCAAGTTCGGTCGCGTGTTCCGCACCAACGTGATGAGCCGCGACACCATCGTGATCGCGGGGCCCGATGCCGCCGAGCTCTGGCTCGACGGCGATCGCCTCGTACGTGACGGCGGCATGTTCGACCACGTGTTCGGGCTCTTCGGCGGCTACAGCTTGCCGTCGCTCGACGGCCAGGCCCATCGCACGCGCAAGGCCCAGGTGATGGCCGCGTTCGGACGCAGCGCGCTCGAGAGCTACCTGCCGGCGGTGCAGGACGCGGTCGCAGCCGCGCTCGCACGCTTCCACGCGAAGCCTGGCCAGCCGTGGATCCCCGAGCTGCGCGCGCTCGCGATCGAAGGCATCGCACGCAACATGCTGGGCATCGGACGCGGGCCGGAGCTCGACAAGCTCGTCGCCGACTACGAGATCGTCACCACCGGTTTCGGCGCGGTGCCGGTGTCGGTGCCGGGCTCGACCTACTACCGCGCGAGCCAGGCCAAGGATCGCTTGATCACATTCTTGCGCGCACGTATCCGCGAGTGTCGGGCCTCGCCCACCGACGACGGCTGCTCGCGCATGCTCGCTGCGGTCGCACCCGACGGCACCACGCTCGACGACGACGCGGCGACGCTCGAGCTGTATCACATCTTCCTCGCCGGCTACATCGTGTTCGCCGAGCTCGCGGGCTTCGTGATGCGCGTCGGCGAAGCGCTCGAAACCCGCGGTGAGCTCCAACGCGAGCTCGATACGGCACCGCGTCGACCGAGCTTCGTCGAGCTCTCGTCGTTGCCGCTGCTCGCCCGCGTGATCGACGAGACCAAGCGCATCACGCCGATGCTGCCGCTGCAGTTCGCGCGCGCGAAGCAGACGTTCGTGTGGCAGGGCATGCGCATCCCCGAAGGCTGGGTGGTGTGCTTCGCGTTGCGTGAGCACCACGTGCTGCCCGAGGTGTGGCCGATACCCGAGCGTTTCGATCCCGATCGCTTCCTCGACGCGAACGTGCGCGCGCGTCATCCCCACGCGTTCGCGCCGCAGGGCCCGGGCCCACTCACCGGTCACAAGTGCGCCGGCTTCGACTACGCGACCTTGTTCATGAAGGTGTTCGCGTTCGAGCTGATCCGCGGCTATCGCTGGAGCGTGCCCATGCAGGATCTCGCGTACGATTGGCGACGCTTGCCACCCGAGCCGAAGGGCGGGCTCTTCGTCGACCTCGAACGCTACGGCACCGCGGCGGCCGACGTGTCGGTGCGATGATGCGCGCGGTACGTTGCCACGAGCTCACCGGCCCCGCGGGCCTGCGCGTCGACGAGATCGAAGCACCGGTCGCGGGCGATGGTCAGGTCCTCGTCGACGTGCGTGCGGCCGGCGTGAACTTTCCCGACGTGCTCATCACCGAGGGCAAGTACCAGTTCAAAGCGCCGCTGCCGTTCGTACCGGGTGGCGAGGTCGCGGGCGTCGTGCGTGCGGTCGGCGATGGTGTCGTCGGCATCGCGCCCGGCGATCGCGTCGCGGCGACGATGGTGTTCGGTGCGTTCGCCGAGCAAGTCGTGGTCGGTGCGGGCGCGGTGTTTCCACTGCCCGACGCGGTCGACTTCCCGGTGGGTGCCGCAGTGCTCGTCGCCCACGGCACCACCATGCATGCGCTCGTCGATCGCGCGCGCCTCCGCGAAGGCGAGACGCTGCTCGTGCTCGGCGCGGCGGGTGGCGTCGGCCTCGCGGCGATCGAGATCGGCAAGTGTCTCGGCGCGCGCGTCATCGCGGCGGCCTCGAGCGAAGCGAAGCTCGCACTGTGTCGCTCGCACGGCGCCGACGAAGTCATCGACTACGTGCACGACGATCTGCGCGCGCGCCTGAAGGCGATCGCACCGATGGGCGTCGACGTCGTCTACGACCCGGTCGGTGGCGACTACACCGAAGCCGCGATCCGCTCGCTCGCGTGGAACGGGCGGCTGTTGGTCGTCGGGTTCACCACGGGCACGATCCCGAAGATCCCCACCAACCTCGTGCTGCTCAAGGGCTGCGAGATCGTCGGCGTGTTCTGGGGCGCGTTCACCCAACGGGATCCCGCGCGCAACCGGGAGCACATCGGGCGGCTCCTACAGTGGATCGCCGAGGGTCGCGTGGAGCCGCACGTGGATGCCACGCTACCGCTCGAGCGCGCCAGTGTTGCTTTGACACGCCTCGCGCAACGTGAAGCCCGCGGCAAGCTCGTGCTCGTGCCTTGACGTCGCTATGATCGCGCGGTGCGACGCGCATCGATCCTCTTCAGTGTCGTGGTGCTGGTCGCCGCGTGCGACAAGGGCAGCAAGAGCAGCGGACCGGTCGACGCCGGTGGGCTGCGCATCATGCCGGCGACCTACGGCGAGCACTCGAACGCACCGGCGGAGACGCAGAAGAAGTGCAAGTTCGACGACGAGCTCACCAGTGCGGTCGCCGAAGTCGCGGCCGAGACGAAGGCCGGCAAGGATCGCGTGCTCTCGCTCGTCATCACGCGCATGCGCGGGGCCGAGCCCACGTGGGAAGGCGAGATCAGCGTCATCGTCGAAGGCGAGCTCGAGCACGACGGCACGATGGTCGGCAACTTCCGCGTGCAGCGGCGCGCGCTCGGTGGCGTCGGCGGTGGCATGGCCGGCGTGTGCAACGGGCTCGAAGACATCGCGGAGGAGATGGCCCACGACATCGGCCTCTGGCTCGAGCACCCCAAAGAGGACAGCGAGCTGGGCGGTTAGCTACTCGATCGCGACGAGCGTGAGGCCGCCGACGGCATCGAGCGCGAGCAGATCGACCACCGACATCTCGATGTGACCCGCGGTGACCGAGGTCGTGCCCGCGGTGGGATCGACCTCGTGCCAGCGCTTGCCGTCGTGATACGCGACCCACGCGTGCGCGACCATGTCGCCGCCCGACGCCATCATGCCGCTGCGCTCCTCGGCGGGCACGCCCGCGGCGCGCAGCAACGTGACGGTGAGCGTCGCGTACTCGCTGCAATCGCCGCGGCCGCTCTCCAACACCTTCGCACCGTCGACGCGCCGCGGCGTGATCTCGTAGCGGATGCGTTGGTGCACCCACGCGACGATCGCGGCCGCGATCTTGTCCGGGTCTTTCTGCTTGCCGACGATCACCGGCACGAGCTCGCGGATCTTCTCGGCGCTCGCCGGGTAGTCGCGCGTGGCCGCGAGCATGCGACGCGTCTGGTCCGCGGAGAGTGGTCGGTCGCCGGCGCTCGGCTGCGCGCGCACGGTGACGCGCACGCGCTTGCCACCTTCGACGCGCGCGGTGATGCGCGGCGACACGGCCAGCACGCGCTGCACGAAGCTCTCGGGATCCACCACGTCGAGCACATACGTCAGCTCGCCGCCGAGATCCTTCGACTGCAGGTTGCGCGGCAGCAGGATCGCGTTCGTGTCGTCGCGCGCGGCCAGCCATGCATCCACGACGTCGGTGGGACGATCGTCCTTGGCGAGCGACAGCGTGATCTTGCCGTCGAGCGCGAGCACGCCTGCGCTGGGATCCGCGCTCGCATCGTAGTCGGCCGACTCGACCACTTCGAGGGCGAGCGCGATGAAGCGACGGAACGCGACCGACCCGCTCTTCGCCGCTTCGACGGCGGCCGCGCTCGCAGCCCCGCGGAAGCTGCCGTGTGCAACCGTGCGCGTCTCGTTCGCGGTGCTCGACGTGCCCGCGAGCGCACGGTCACGCAGCGCCGCGGTGCTCGCCCACACCACCAGCCCGTCGCGCGCACCGACGTGCACGCCGGGTCGCGCGACCTTGCCCGCGCGCGGCACGAGCTTCGCCTTGCCGAGCCGCTTCAGATCGTCGGCGGTGGGCTCGAGCACGACCACCCAGTCGTGCCACAGACCCGCACCGGGTGCGGGCACCCACGCGAATGCGATCGCGCCCTTCGTCTGGCTCAGCTCGCGCGGCGGCGGAGCACCCTCGCTGCCGTCGCCGGTGCGCACCCCGAGCTCTTCACGCGGCGCATCGGCACCGACCGCCCACGTCGCGGCGGCATCGCTGGGCAAGCGCGCGAGCACGCGTGCCGCATCACCGACGCGCGCTTCGTTGCGCACGAGCTGACGGAAACGCAGGCCGCGATCGTCGATCGCGAGCTCGATCGTGCTCGCCGCACCGTCGGCCGCTTCGCCGAGGCTCGCACCGACGATGCCGGCATCGCCGTGCAGCTTCGCGACCAGCGTGGCGAACTCGGGATCCTCCGCGAGCGTGGGCCCACCGCGCCCGAGCACCGCGTTCGCGAGCCGTCGCGTGGTGAACGCGTACATGCGATCGCCGACGAAGAGATAGTACTCCTCGTCGATGTCGACGCCGTCGGCACGCCCGCGCACGATGAGCGAGCTGTGCAGCCGATACTCCTCGATGTCGACGATGCCGCGCACGCGTTCGCTGAAGGCGAGCGGACGATCGGGCGGCGAGTCTTCGCTGACGAGGATGCCGGGCAACGCCAGCGGCAGCACCGACAGGAATTGCGGCGCCTTCGCGAAACCCTCCGCGACGCTCAGCGGCAGCACGAGCCCGTCGTCTTCACCGAAGTCGCGCTCGCCGAGCAACGTGAGCACGCGCGCGCGATCGGTGACCCACGCGCTGCACACCTGCCCCGCGCTGATCGTCGGGTTGCTCGCGCACTCGATCTCGCGCGACAGATCGATCCCGGAGTCGTCGGCGAGCAGGTTGGTGCCCGCGCGCTCGAGCAGGTTCTTCACCATCTCGCCGACCATCTGCCGGCTCGCATCGCCACCGGACAGGCGTGCGAGCGTGCGGCGGGCGGTGGTCCACACGAGTCGCGGGTTGCTGACACGCGCGTAGAACCAGTCGCGCCCGGGCAACAGCTTCGCGAGCCCGTCCTTCGCGAGCGCGTCGCGGCTGCGTGCGGCGGTGGTGGGTGACGGCACCGGGGCGCGGCGCGGGTTCTCGCGCGGGCGCGACATCGCTTCGACCAGCAGATCGAGCACGCGCCGGGTGAACTTCAGCTCGTCGGTGGCATCGGCGGGCACGACCACGCTCGCGGCCGCACGACGCATGCGCGGCAGATCTTCGCGACCGCCGTGATCGGCGAGCGCACCAACGGCGATCACCATGAGCTCGCGCGACGGCGCATCGACCGGACGCAGCGCATCGACGCGCGCACGGATCGCGGCGAGCTCGGGCGCGCCGATCGTTTCGTCGAGCCAGTCGATCGCGAGCGCGGCCGAGCGCACGTCGCCGCTGCGCACCAGCTCCATCGCCTTCGCGTTGGTGAGCAACGCGGGCCGCAGACCGGCGGCGGCGAAGCCGAGCGAGCGATCGCGATCGTGTGGCGATGCGATGAGCTCCGCGACCATCGCGGTCGCGTGATCGAGCGGCAACGCATCGAGCAGCTCGAGCAGGCCGCGCGGCGGTAGATCGCGGCGACGCAGGTGATCGGGGTGCGCGAGCGCGGGCTCGAGCGCGGTGCTGAAGAGCGTGCGCGCGGTGGCCCGTGCGCGCTCGGGATTCGCCTGCACCGCCGCGCGTCCCCACGCATGCACGCGCTCGTCGTCGTCGATGAGTGCGAGCACCGCGATGCCGCCGGCCTCGGGGGTCCCCGCCTTCGCACACTCGGTGAGCCCGAGCCGTTGTTGCAGTGCGTGGCTGGCGAGCCATGCATCGACGAGCGCGCTCTCGCGGGCCTTCGGTGCGTCGAGGCGCGCGAGCACGCCCGCGATCGGACAGCGCGCGGAGCCTTCGTGCGCGAGCGCGACCCGAACGTCGAGCCGGATCGCGTCGTCGAGCGGCGGCGCTTCCTTGCGCAGCGACTCCGCGCGGAAGCCCGCGATGACGCCGTCGAGCGGACGGAAGCTGTCGCGCACGAGCTCCAGAGTCGCGAGCGTGTGCTCGAGGTGCTCGCGTGGTGCACGAGCGACGATGCGGAACTCGCGACCGCCGCGGGGGATCTGCGTGATCAACATCGCTTCGTCGCCGTAGACGGCAGCGACCTCGGTGCCCGGCCCTGCGCCGGTCTCGATCGGCGCGGCCCACAGCACGGTGGTGCCGTCGGACTCGAGCTCGCCACGCAGCTGCTGCAGGCACGCGGCCCCGGAGCATCGACTCGCACGCGAGCGCGGCTCGATCGCGATCGACCAACCTTCAGGTGCATCGAGCACGAGCGGCTGCTCTGCGTTCGGCGTCCACGTGGGTGGTGCCCACAGCTCGAGGTCGTGCTCGAGCAACAGACGACGCGTCGGTGGAGCGTCGTCGTCGAGCGTCGCGGCGGCGAGCTGCCGGTGCACCGTGCGACGCTCGCGGAGCCACTGCGGCAGATCGGGCTCGCGACCGCGCACCGACTCGGGCAGCACGAGCGTGTCGAGCACGGGATGATGCGAGCGCGTGCGCGCGGCGACGAAGAGCAGGCGCGCGCGCGGGATCTCGCCGCTCGCGATCGCCGTACGCATCGCGAGCACGGCGACGAGCGGCTGCTTGCCGTCGAGCTCCTGCAGCGCCGCGACGCCGGTGCGTGCGCGCGCGAGCTCGTCGTTGCCGAGCGCGAACTCCACCTCGACCGCGCGCGCGACCAGGCTCTGCGGATGCGCCGTCGCGAACGCTTCGTAGCGCGACGCGTCGGCGGTCGTGTACATCAGCGAGGCGCCCTCGATGACCGCGTCGCGATCGAGCACGCCGCGCTCGAGATCGGCGGCGACGAGATCGATGAACGCGAGCCGATGCGCGGCGCGATGGCGGAGCTCGCGGGTGGAGTCGCCGGTGATCGCGAGCGCAGCCCGGGCGTAGCGGCGCGCGACGTCGACCTCGCAGCCCATCAGCGCGAGGAAGGCCAGACGCGCCATCTCCTTGGGGTCGGGCGGATCACCGCGCAGCTCGGCGTGACGGATCGAGATGCCACGCGCACCGAGCTGACGCCAGTCGTCGTCGCGCCGGAGATCTTCGAGTGCGATCGCGTCGAGCCATGCCGCAGCCGCGTCGTCGTCGCGCGCGTTCATCTCGTGGTCGCGCGCGCGTGCAGCCCACCAGCGCGCGAGCTCGGGATCCTCGGTCGCGGGAAAACGCGGCGGCTCGTCGGCGAAGAGCTCGCGCAGCAGCGCGAGGTCGGGCTTCTCGCCCGCGAAGATCGCCTGCGCAGTGGCGGCCGCGAGCACGGGATCTCGGCTCGCCTGCCAGGCCGCGCGACACTGCTTGACCGCGTCCGCCCAGCGCTCGGCCTGGATCAGCTCCTCGCACGCGTACGCGCGCAGCTCGAGCGTCCAGGGCTCGGCGAGGATGCGTTGGTAGAGCTCGTCGACCGCCGTCCCATCGGGCGACCAACGCCAACGCTTGCGCCACATGAGAAACGCTTGCGCGTCGTCGAGCGCACCGGTGGTGCGCGCGCGCAGCAGATGCTCGTCCGATGCACTGCGGCCCAGACGCAGCGTGTCGTCGTCGACCGACGAGATCGCGATGGGCTCGCGACCGAGCAGGAATGCGAGCCCGTCGGCGCTGCCCACCCAGCCTTGCAACACGTTGCCACGATCGTCGAGCAGGGTGATCAACGCGAGCATCCGCGCAGCGACCTTGCGCGCGGTGGCGGGATCGGTGGCGCGGTCGAGCTCGCGATCGAGCACCCAGTAGACTTGGCGACCGAGCTCCGGGTCGATCGCGACCAGCCGCTCGGGACGCTCGACCTTCTCGTTGTCGATCAGCGCACGGATCGCGAGCACGTCTGCGCGGCGGACCTTCTTGCGCGCCGCGAGCACGCGCAGCAGATCGGAGTGCTGCCAGCGCCAACCGCTGGCCGAGGCCGCGAAGAGCTTGCGCAGGTCGTCGACGTCCAGATCGCGGTTGCCCTCGGCCCAGCGCGCGAGCCCGTCGTACGCGAGCCCGACGTCGGCATCGCGTGCGAGCGCGGCGACGAACCATCGCACGGCGCCGTCCGTGTCCTTCTTGCGCGCGAGCTGCTCGCCGCGCAGCGCGTACGCGATCGCCGAATCCGGCGCGCCGGCCTGCACGCGACCGATGAACCAGTCGAACGCCGACGCGTCGCCGCACTCGAGGGCCGCCCACGCACCGTAGACCGCGAGCCAGGCCGCGACGCGTCCGCGATGCGAGGCCTCGAGCTGCCGCAACGGCGGCATCGCATCGCAGGCTGCACCGTCGCCGATGGCGTAGAGCGCACGCACGACCGCTCCGTTCGCACCGCTCGGCTCCCACTCGAGCTCCCAGTCGTAGCGGAGCTCGTCGAGGCTCGGCAACAAGTCGTGCAGCGAGTCGGGCGCGAATGGATCGTCGCCTTCGAGCGCGAGCGTGGCCGCGACGAAGAGCGTGATCGGTAGCAGCTCGCCGCGGCGCTCGAGGATCGCGCGCGCCGCTCTGCGATCGCCGCGACGATCGGCGGCCGTGACCTCGGCGAGCACGTGCGCCGCGGTCGGACGGTTGCGACTGTGGTCGAGCCACTTCAGCGGCGGCGGCGTGGAGGAGCCGAAGATGCCGGGGTAGAGCGCATCCGCGGCGGCGAGCTGGGGCAGCGCATCGATGCGCTCGCCCGAAGGATTCCACTGCTGCAGCGCGACCAACTCGGCGCACGCGTCGGCGCTGGTGTGATCGCGGCGACACTGGGCCTCGATGCGCGCGACGCTCGGGCGCTCGGCCAGCTCGCGCCGTGCGATGCGACGCAGGCGCGGCCGCGCATCGGGATCGAGCGACGTACGCACCGCGAGATCCTGCGTGAGCCGGCCGCGCTCGCGCGACGCCACGAACGCGCGACGGGCCACGGCACCGACGGCGCGCACGCCTTTGTCCGCGCGCGTGGGATGATCGAGCTCGGCGAGATAGGTGTCGAGCCAGCGCGAGGGCTCGTCGTGACGCTTGCGCCACTTCGCGATGGCATCGCTGCGATCGAGCGCGACGTTGGTGAGCGCAGCGACCAGCTCGAAGGTGTCGCGCTCGAGCGTCGGCGCGCCGACCACCTCGAGCACCGCCGCCGCATCGCCGAACAACCCCGCGCGCACGAGCGCATGCGCGAGCGCGAGCCGCCACAACGGATGATCACCGGCGGCGAGCCGTCGCTGCATCCGCACGATCACGCTGGTGTCCGCCCACGCGCGCTCGTCGACGAGATCGCGCCACACCCAGCGGTCGCCGCGGAGTCGGCCCGCACGCCGCTCGCGATCGATCGCGACGACCAGGCGCGCGGGCACGTGCCAGCGATCGCGGTCGAGCAGCGCCTGCGCACGCGCGACGATCTCCGCGCGCGGTCGGCCGAGCGTCACCGCTGCCTGCAGCGCGCGCTCACCCAGCTGCGCGTCGCGACGCGAGCGCTTCGGCAGCTCGTCGAACGACGTGAGCCACTCGCGATCGGCCGCGAGCGGCTCGCCGCGCAAGCGCTCGACCTGGACGCGCGGACGCTCGGCGAGCGGACCGAGCTCCTCGAGATCCCACGGCGGTGCCCACATCGCACGGATGCCGTCCCGCAGCGCACGCACGTGCAGCTGCGGGCGCGGCGACGCTCGTACCGCGTCGACGAGCGCTTCGCCGCCGCCGGCTCGTCGTGCGTGCGCACGTGCGCGGCGCGACGCCTTTCGCCACCGTCGCTGCGTGGTGCCACGCTCGGCCGCATCGCCACGCACGTGCGCGATCGCGGCGTCGAGTCGCGCGGCGCGTTGGGCTTCACCGGCGAACGTCGCCGCGGCCTCGTGATCGTCGCGTGCCTGCGCGACCTCGGCGGCCGCGAGCGCAGGCGCGACGATCGAGCGCGCGCGCAGCTCGTCGTTGCGCGCTGCGGCGTACGCTCGCTCGACCTCGGCCGGCGACGACGTGGCGCGCGTGCTCGCACACGCGACGATGCACATCGCGAAGGCGAGACCCAGCGCGTCGATCAGCCGCCGGCGCGCGTCGATCACAGCCCGGACAAACAGGCGTCGGCGCCGGTGACCGCGATGCCCTTGCCGGGCTCGACCTCGATCGACTCGAACACGCCGTCGTTCAACACGGCGACGAATCGCTTGCACCGCGGACCGAGCTTCGCACCGGCGAGATCGACCTCGAGCCCGAGCGCGCGCGTGAGCTCGCCGTTGCCGTCGGGCAGCATGTCGACCTTGCCTTCGGCGCCCTGCTCGTCGGCCCACGCACGCATCACCCAGTGATCGTTCGTGGCCATGCACACGACGCCTTGGATGCCCTTCGCACGCAGCTCGTCCGTGCGCGCGATGTAGCTCGGCAGATGCTCCTTCGAGCACGTCGGCGTGAACGCGCCGGGCAAGCCGAAGAGGATCATCTTCTTCTTCGCGAAGACCTCCGCGGTATCGAGCTCGACGATGTTGCCATCCGCGAGCATCCGCTTGAACTTCACTGACGGGATTCGCTGACCGACCTCGATCATGGCCGCAAGTCTGGCGGACCACGCCGGAGATCGCCAGCCTCGACCCGATCGCCGCGAGCCCTGGCCAGGGGCACCGCGGCGACGGGCCTACGTCTCACTCGCCGTCTGCGGCGGGCTCGGGCTCGCCACCACCTTCGCCTTCGGGCGCGGCGGTGTCGCCCTCGGGCTCCGGCTTCGGCTCGGCATCGCCCTCGCCCGGACACGCCGGGAACTCGCAGTCGGGTCCGCCGCGCACCACCGACGAGCCGTCGGCGCACTGCTTCGCCTCTTCGGTGCAGGCACCTTTGCCACCACCGTCGGGCTTCTCCGTGTCCTTGGGATTACAGGCCGCGCCCGCGAGCAGCGCGAGCGCGAACGTGATTGCTGGTTGCTTCATGGCCCCCGAACGACAGCCGGCTTCCCAGCCTTTCGCCGGCTCGGCGATCGCACGCGCGCGACATGGAGGCATTCTTCGTGCCGTTGGCGCGCCCGTGATACGTTCCGCCCGTGCGCAGGGGACGATGGGCACACCACTGTGCGAGCGCTCTGCTCGCGCTCACGATCGCATGCACGTCGGACGAGTGGCCGCCACCCGAAGACGACGACGACAGCGGTGACGAAGGCGGCTCGAGCAGCGGCGGCGAGTCGATCGCCGGCGCGCGCCTCGTCGTGTTCGAGCCCGAGTCGCCGTCGATCCACTACATCGGCGACTCGGTACCGTTGCTCGCCGAGGTGCACGACGCGAACGGCCTCGTGCTCGGCTTCGACGACATCGTGTGGAACGCCGACGCGGTCGGGCCCGCGCTGCACGTGGGCGCCGACGGCGAGGTCGAGCTGAGCCCGGGCCTCTATCAGATCATGGCCACGGCGACGCTGCCGGACGGCGATCATCTGCAGGCCACGATCGGTGGCGTGCGCGTGCAGTCGCGGTGGACGGGCAACTACTCCGGCGACGCGACGATGGTGCTGTCGGTGATGTTCCAGGGCATCCCGCTCGCACCCGCGTGCGTCGGTCCGCTCACGCTGCGCGTCGACTACGACGGCGAGACCATCGACGTCACCGACGGCACGTGCTCGCTCAACGCGATCGTGCTCTCGTTCGATGTCACGTACACGATCGAGGGGCAGTTCCACAACGGCGTCGGCGAAGGGACGATCGAGTACGAGATCGGTGGGCTCTTCAAGCTGCCGTTCGATTGGACGGGTGCATTCGTCGAAGACGGATTCCGTGGTGGCTTCAGCGGCACCGCCGGCATCCCGCTCGTCGGCGATGCCGAGGTCACCGGCACCTTCTTCGCACCGCTCGAGAGCCCCTGGCTGGACGTGCTGCCATGATCGCTTCGCTCGCACTCGGCCTCGCACTCGCAATGTCGCCGCCGGCGTCGTCCGACGACGATGCGCGCTGGATCAAGCGCCACCGTCCGGTCCGCGGCATGTGGGAGCTCGGCACGTTCGCCGGTGCTTTCGTCGTCGCGCGTCCGCACGACTTCTACGATCCCGCGCTCGGCTATCGTCGCTTGCGGCGCGGCGCGCCCGAGGTCGGCGCGCGTGCGGCCTACTATCCGCTGTCGTTCCTCGGCATCGAAGGCGAGTTCGCTGCGATGTGGACGGTCGCGAAGTACGGCGGGCAGCCGGCGTTCCTCTACGGCCTGCGCTTGCAAGCGATCCTGCAGATTCCGTTCTGGCGCATCACGCCGTTCGTCGTCGGCGGCTACGGCATCGGCGGCATTCGTTCGCCGCGCGATGCGTTGGGCAACGACATCGATCCGATCGGCCACTACGGCGGCGGCGTGAAGCTGTTCGCGAGCCGTTGGGTCGCGCTGCGCCTCGAAGGTCGCAACGTGATCGGGCCCGCGGCCCAGCAACGCCGCGTGATCGCGAGCCACGGTGAAGTGCTCTTCGGTGTGAGCGTCACGCTGGGGCGCGCCGGTCGTGCGAAGCAATCGCCCGCGGTCGTCGAGCAACGCGATGGCGATGGCGACGGCATCCTCGATGCGAGCGATCGCTGTCCTGGTGTCGCCGGCACCGGAGCCGATGGCTGCATGCCACCCGACGGCGATGGTGACGGCATCCTCGATCGCCACGACGCGTGTCCGCAGACCGCGGGCACCGATGCGAAGGGTTGCGTGCCCGAGCCGGTCGCAGCGCCCGAGCCCGAAGCCGACGACGCGTCGACGAAGCTACCGGGCTAGCTCGCGCGCAGCTCGGCCTGCAGATCCTGCATCGAGTAGCCGCGCGCCGACAGTGCCGCGCGTAGAAGTGTCACCGCTTCGCGGACCACTGCCTGTGCCCGCTCTTGATTGGCCTGCAACACGATGTCGTTCGGCGATTCGCTCAGCAGCTTCTCGAGCACCTTCGCCTCGCGGTGTGCAGTGAGCCATGCCGCCAGCTCTTGCATCACGTCGGTTTGGATCGCCATGCTCCTTCCGGGGTAGCACGCGGTTTTGCGCGCGTCGACGGCAGAAGCGTGGCCGAGCGGTGACGTGCTCCCACCTCCGCGTCGCGATCGTCGTGGAGATCACCACGACGTCACGCATGGGTTGTCGATACACGCGTGTGCCTCACCAACGCGGCGTGGGCGTGACGATCGCGTGCCCGCGAATTAAGCGGGCTGGGGCACCGGCGCGGCAGAGCGCGGACCTTCCGCAGTGGCGGCGCAGCGCGCGTGCGCGACGAGATCACCTCGCCGCGAGCGCACGGGCGGCGACCTCGTCGTCGTCGCCGACGAGCACGCCGTGACGCGCTGCGATCGGCGCGAGCGCAGCGGCACCGGGGCCGCACAACACCACGCGCTTGCCCGCGGATGCACGCGCGTAGTCGTCGAGCAGCTCGCGTGCGCGTGCGGTCGCTTCGTCGACTGCGAGCACGACGATGCGGGGATCGAAGCGTGCGATCGCGTCGGCGAGCACGCCCACCGACGTGCGCGGGCCGAGCGAGAGCACGCGTAGACCGGCGGACTGCAGCGCGAGCGCGATGCCACACGCGGGCACGAGATCGTCGTCGTCCGCGAAGCCACCGACGAGCGCGAAGCCGTTCGCGGCCGCGGGCTGGGCGATGCGCAGGAGATCGCGTGCGGCGTGACCGAGGATCTCGGCGGCGATGCGGTGCTCGGCGCGATCGATCGCGCCGGTCTGCCACGCGTCGCGGATCGTCGCCCATGCGGGCGCGAGCGTCTGCGCCCACGCGATGCGCGGCGGCGCCAAGAGCAGTGCGCTGCGCAAGCGTGCGTCGAGCTCGAGCAGATCGACGCTCGTCGGCGACGACGACGGTGCGATCGACGACGGTGCGATCGACGACGCGGTGATCGACGACGTCGCGATCAAGGGGCTCGGTGACGTGCCCGCTTCGGCGAGCACGGCTGCGACCGCTTCGGCGGCTGCCATGCCGCCATCACACAGCGCGCGCACGCGTGCGATGCGAGCGACGTCGCCTTCGCTGTAGAGCCGATATGCGGATGCGGTGCGCTCGGGCGCAGGGAATCCGTAGCGTTGCTCCCATGCGCGCAGCGTCGACGCGGGCACGCCGGTGAGCTCGGCGACCGTCTGGATCCGATAGCGTCCATGCGCCGACTGCGCCGTGCTGGCTCCGTCTTTCACGAACCCTCCGCGTTCCTTCACGACCATCCTCGTCCGAAACCCGATCGCGGTCGACCTCCGCCGAAAAAACCCTGCGATCTCTTCGCTGTTCAAGAACTTTCCAAAAACTTTATGCACCGCCGATCCAAACCTTCCACAAACTCCGTAGTGAGGTCACCGAGGCCGAAAGCCCGGACGCACAGGAGACCCGACGATGAAGACCTCCACCCTTCCCTTCACCCTTTTCTGCCTCGCCCTCACCGGTTGCTACGACTCCGGCGATGGTCGTGAAACCGGCGCCGAGACGAGCGGTGGTGCCGACGACACGAGCGGTGGTGCCGATGCCGGCCCGACGTCCGCGAGCAGCGATCCCACCAACGACGACGCCGGCGATGCCGAGTCCGAGACCGGCGTCGACATGCCCGACCCGGGCAACGCGATGATCCGCGTGATCCATGGCTCGCCCGACGCACCCGCCGTCGACATCTACGTCGCGGGCACCGATGCGCCGGTGATCTCCGCGCTCGAGTACGGCGAAGCGAGCGACTGGCTCGAGGTGCCCGCGGGCACGTACAGCTTCGAGGTGCGTGCGGCCGACACCGCGCCCTCCGATGCACCGGTCTACAGCACCGGCAACCTCGAGCTCACCGACGGCGCGATGATCGATGCGCTCGCCGCCGGTCGCCTCGATGCCCAAGGCGGCGATGCGTTCCGCGTGATCCCGCTCGTCGAGGACTTCGACGAAGCCGGGGCCGGACAGACGCGCGTCCGCATCGTGCACGCGGGCTCCGATGCGCCGGCCGTCGATCTCGATGTCGGCAACGACGGCACCAGCGAGATCCTCGCGCTGGAACGCTTCACCGAGACCGGTGCCGAAGGCGTCGCGCTGCCGGCCGGCGAGTCGCTGCAGCTCGCAGTGAACGTCGAAGGCACGACCTTCACCACGTTCACGTTGCCCGCGCTGCCCGAAGGCGAGGACATCATCGTCATCGCGACGGGGCTCGTGCAGAAGCTGCCGCGCGAGACCGATGGCTTCGCGCTGCTCGCGGTGACCGCGAATGGATCGCTCGGCTTCATCAAGCAGAACCCCACCGTCTACGCGCTGCATGCCGGGCCCGACGCGCCCGAGGTCGATCTCTGCGCCGGCGACACGACGTTGGTCAGCCACATCTCGTTCGGTGGGCTCGAGTCGTTCCAAGTGCCGCCCGGCTCGTACGACATCGATGCCTACGTCGCGCCGAGCGGATGCAAGGGCACGCCCGCGCTCACCGACGACTCGGGTCCGCTGCAGGCGGGCGAGCGCTACCTCGTGATCGCGACCGGTGAGCTCGGCGCATCGATGGGCGAGCCGCCGCTGCAGCTGCAAGCCTACGTCGATCGCTTCGATGTCACGCAGCCCGATCAAGGCGCGCTGCGACTCGTGCACGCCGCGTCTGCGCCCGAGGTCGACGTCGGCATCGTCACCGGCGACGTGATCGAGAACGGCAACGTGATCACGACCGGCCTCAAGTGGCCCGACGAGAGCAACGAGCTGATGGTGCCGCCGCTGACCTACCAGATCGGCATCGCCGGCGCCGGTGGCAGCCCGCCGATCTCGCCGCTCGTCGACTTCCACGTGCCGATCGATGGTGGTCAGCGCGAGTTCGTGGTCGCGGCGGGCGACGTGTTCCCGGAGTCGACCGAGCAGCACTTCCGTCTGTTCGCGGTCGACACCGCGACGAGCCCCTGGCAGATCGCGGCGATCATGCCGAATCCCTGAACGAGAGCACGAGCGCGACGGCGGGAGTGGTGACCCGCCGGCGCGTTTCGTGAGCCCCCAAAACGCGGGCGCG
>DASZPU010000780.1:0-18181 GCA_035550195.1 Nannocystaceae bacterium | reverse complement strand
GCTCGAAATACGCTCGGTATTCCTTCGGCCTCGCGTCTTGCCCTGGTCGCCGATGACAACGTTCTGCATACACGCGAATACTCGGACGGGCTCCTAGGCGCAGATGTAAAGATCGTACTCGTCGCCGAATGCCGCTTCGCATTCGCCGACGTCGTTGCACATCGTGTCGGTGATCGTCGGCTCGAGCAGCACCGGCCACAGATCGAGGCGATCGCCTTCGACGCAGTACGGATACGCCGGACCGGCCTGGCCTTCGTAGGTGAACACGATCGTCTGATCCGCGTCGTGGTCCACGTCGTCGCGCTCGTCGTGGTCGACGTCGATGCAGTGGTCGTCGTCAGCGTGGTCGCCGACGTCGTGACGCTCGTCGACGCATCACCCGAGCTCGAGCCGCTCGACTCGTCGTTGCTCTCTTCGACCTGCGCACCGCAGCCCGCCAGCACCACCGCGATCCATGCGACTCGTTTCATCGGCGTCGACCTCCCCGCAGTCGACCATCGTACCCACCGTTCGTGACGCGCCGTTGTGACGCGCGACACGCTGTCAGCGGAACACGTGCTCGCGGTAGAACCGCAGCTCCGCGATCGACTCGCGGATGTCGTCGAGCGCTCGATGGGCGTCGGACTTGCCGGGCGCACGCAGCTGCGGATACCAGCGGCGCGTGAGCTCCTTGATCGTGCTCACGTCGACCAACCGATAGTGGAGGTGGGCGTCGAGCGTAGGCATGTGTCGCACGATGAAGCGACGGTCCTGCCAGATCGTGTTGCCGCACAGCGGTGACTGCTTGGCGGTGGTGTGCGCGGCGATGAACTCGAGCGTGCGCGCCTCGGCGTCGTGCAGCGAGATCGTCGAGGCCTTCACCGCCGCGGTGAGCCCGCTCTGCCCGTGGTGGGTCGTGCACCACTCGTCCATCGCATCGAGCACCGCGTCTTCGTGATGGATCACGAGGTCGGGGCCTTCGGCGACGACGTTCAGCTCGGCGTCGGTGACGATCGTCGCGATCTCGAGGATCGCGCAGCGATCGGGATCGAGGCCGGACATCTCGAGGTCCATCCAGACGAGCGGAGCAGTCACGTCGCGAACGATCTACTCGATCCCGCGGCGCGTGCACAGTGTGCTCAACCCGGTGGGCCCAACAAACGCGCGAGCATGCCGCGAACCCAGCCGGGATGATCGGCGGGCGGCTTCGCACCGTCTTCGCGCGGCGCGATGACCCGCGCGACCACGTGGCCCTGCGGATCCGTGTTCTCGGGCGCGCGTGGCACGACGCGCACCGCGACTTCACCGGCGCAGTCGGTGCAGCGCGGGACGCTGCCGCCCGCGTACGCGCGCGCGATGTCGCCGTGCTTCACGGTGAGATCGCCGTCGAGCTCGACCGGCAGCCCCGAGCGATCGATCTCGGCCTGCTGCGCCATCTGCAGCGCGAGCCCGTGCAGCATGAAGGTGGCCTGCTGCAAGAGCGCCGGATCGCGGGGCAGCCCGTCGAGCTCGAGATCGGGCGAGCCGAAGCGCCGCATGCCGCGGGTGGTGAGCCGCACGAACGGATCGCCGTGGAGCTTGTCGGGGAACGGCACCACCGCGACCTGCTCGGCGACGTTGCCGAAGCCGCCTTGCAGACGCCGGCGCGTGAACGCGTCGACGCTCATCGTCTCGCGCGTGTCGGGATCGTGCACGAGCGCACCGCGATCGCTGGCGACCAGGCGCACGAGCGTCTGCAACAGTCGGAGCCCACGCACGCCGTGCTCGTTGCGGTAGTCGGCGCGCAAGAGGATGGCGCGGCGATGCGTGCCGAGCTTGCCGCGATCGGCATCGCTCAGATCGCGGGTGAGCACGGGATCGAGCAGCACGTCCTCGGGGAGCACGTCGCCACGGCGCTGCGGATCGAGCAGCTCGATGTGCAACGCGATGAGGTCGCGCGGCAGATCGCGGGGACGACTCGCCTGCGGATCGTCGGTGGGCTCGGCTGCGACGAGCTGCAACAACAAGCCCACCTCGGGCAGATCGGTCTCCGCGGGCAGCTTCTTCTTCACCAGCTCGGCGAGCTCGTTGCGCGTGGGCGCGACCTTGGTGTCGTCGGAGACGAGCAGCAGGTAGCCCTGACTCGTGCGATCGGCGAACACCACGTTCTCGAGCGGTGGCGCCGCGTCTTGCTCGGACGATGGCGCGCTCTTCGGGATCATCGAGGGCTCGCGCGACGTCGCACCTGCACCGGAGTGCTCGGGCACGGACGGGCAGCCGAGCAGCGCGACGACGACGACGAGCGCGCGCTTCATGCCTTCGCCACCAGCTCCGCGACGAGCGACGGCTCGACGTTGCCGCCCGAGAGGATCACGCCGACGCGCTTCGGCGCGCCGGGCAGACCACCACGCAATGCGGCCGCGAGCGCCGCGGCACCGGAGGGCTCGACCAACAGCTTCGCGTGCACGAGCACTGCGACCAGCGCGTTCGCGAGCTCGCGATCGTCGACGCGCAACCACCCGCGCACGTGCTGCTGCGCGATCGCGAAGTTGAGCTCGCCGACCTCGACCGGCTTCAGCCCGTCGGCGAGCGTCGGGGCCGGCGCCACCTTCACGCGCTTGCCGGCCTCGAGGCTCTGCGCCATCGCATCGCAGCCGACCGGCTCGACCGTGTACACGGCGACGCGATCGGGCGCGCTCGCCAGACATGCACCCGCTGCCAAGCCGCCCCCGCCCACCGGTACGAGCAACGCATCGAGCGTGCCCCCGGTCTGCGCGCGCACGTCGTCCAGCAGCTCGAGCGTCGCGGTGCCTTGCCCCGCGATGATGTGCGGATCGTCGAACGGCGGCACGATCACGCCGCCGGTCTTCGCTTCGATCTCGAGCGCGGCGGCGTGGCGATCGGCCGAGGTCGTGCCCGCGAGCACGATCTCCGCCCCGAGCGCGCGCACGCCCGCGAGCTTCACCTTCGGTGCATCGGTGGGCATCGCGATCGTCGCGCGCACGCCGAAGTGCTTGGCCGCGAGCGCGACGGCTTGCGCATGGTTGCCGGAGCTGTAGGTGATGAGCCCGCGTGCGCGCTGCTCTTCGGTGAGCCGCGACGCTGCGTGCAGCGCACCGCGAGCCTTGAAGGCGCCGATGCGCTGCAGGTTCTCGGCCTTGAGCCACAGCTCGCAGCCGGCGATCGCATCGAGCGCGGGCGAGCGCACGACCGGCGTGCGCACGACCATGCCCGCGAGCCGCGTTGCTGCCGCGCGTACCGCCGAGACGTCGAGTTCTTCGTGCACGGCCATACCTTGCCCGAAAACCCGACCGCATGCCTGCGACGACCGTGCTACCGTGCAGCGCGGTGGACCGGTTGAAGCGCTTCCTCGGCACGCCCGCTGGTTGGGCGGTGCTCGTGGCGCTCGCGGTCGTGCTCGTCGATCTGCTCACGATCGGCATGGCCGGTCCGTGGGACCCGTGGGAGACGCACTACGGCGAGGTCGCGCGCCAGATGATCGTGCGCCACGACGCGCTCGATCTCTGGTGGCAGCCCGGCAACAGCGGGCCCGACGGCGAAGCGGAGAAGACGTTCGCGAGCAAGCCGGTGCTCACGTTCTGGCTCGAAGCGCTGTCGCTGAAGCTGTTCGGCTTCGGCGCGTCGGCCGATCCGCAGGAGATGATGCGCTCGCCGTGGATCGAGCTCGCGCTGCGCTTGCCCAGCATGCTCGCGGGCTATCTCGCTGCGTTCACGCTCGGCTTCACCGCGTGGCGGCTCGCATCACCGCGCGCGGGCGTGCTCGCGGGAGCGATCGTCGCCACGATGCCGCAGTTCGCCATCGTCACGCGACAGGCGCTCACCGACATGATTTTCGTCGCGCCGGTCGTGGCCGCCGGCGCAGCATGGGCGCTCGCGTGGCTGCAAGAAGACCGCGAGCTGAAGAAGGTCGGCCGCGGCTGGCGATCGCTGCCGTTCGATCGCGTCTACCTCTTGTTCTTGATCGTGTTCGCGCTCGGCGTGGTGGTGCCGCTCGCGGTGATCCACGCGCACTCGTTCGATCCCGAAGCCTGGCGCGCGATCGGTCGCGTGCAACGCAAGGCCGAAGGTCTGCGCGACATCCAGCAGCAGATGTGGATCCACTGGGCGATCGCAGCGCTCGTCTTCCTGCGCAGCCTGCGTTGGCGCAACCGCAGCCAGCCGCTCATGGCGATCCTCTACATCTGCGCGGGGCTGTCGATGATCGGCAAAGGCCTCATCGGCCCCGGGCTCGTCGGCGTGATCGTGCTCGGTCACCTCGTCGCGAGCGGTCGCTGGAACCTGTTGCTGAAGTGCGGCCTGCCGACCGGCCTCTTGTTCTTCGAGCTCGCCGGTGTGCCCTGGCACCACGCGATGGCGCTCTTCCGCGGCGAGCGTTGGGCCAACGAGCTCATCATGGACAACAACCTGCGGCGCTTCTCGAGCGGCGAGCAAGCGCACGCGGTCGGTGGTGCGGGCTTCTATCTCGAGACGCTCGGGCTCGGTGCGCTGCCGTGGTCGGCGCTCGTGCCGTTCGCCGCCGCTGCGGGCGTGCGCGCGTTCGGTCGCGACAAGGAAGAGCGCGGCGTCGAGCTCATGCGCATGGCGATGGTGTGGTTCGGCGTGTCGCTGTTCGCGATCAGCTACAGCACCACGAAGTACTACCACTACCTCTTGCCGTGCCTGCCTCCACTCGCGCTCGTCACCGCGTTGTGGCTCGATCGCGAGCTCGCGCAGCCGCGCAAGGATCCGATCGCATGGGCCGTCACCGCGCTCGGGCTCGCCGCGATCGCGGTCGTGCTGCGCGACGCGATCCACCAACCGGCCTGGATCGCCCATCTCACCACCTACCTCTATACCGGCATGTGGACCAAGGGCGCGCCGCCGGTCACGACGCTCGTGCTCACTTCGCTGCCGTTCGCGGTCGGGCTCGTCGCGTGGCTGCGCCCGCGGCTGCGCAACGTCGCGGTGGTCGCGATGGTCGTCGGTGCGCTCGCGACTCGCACGTGGATCATCGCGGACTACATCCCGGCGTCGTCGGAGAGCTGGTCGCAGCGCACCGCGATCCGTACCTACTTCGCCGAGCGCGGTCCCGAGGATCGCCTCGTGTCGTGGTGGTTCTACTATCGCGGCGAGACGTTCTTCACCAAGGCCGACATCTGGGTGATGAAGGATCCCGAGAAGAAGGCGCTGGCCGAGCTCGTCGACGAGTCGCGCGGACGCGGTGTCACGCTGTGGTTCATCACCACGGTGCAGCACACCAATCGCCTGGCCGGGCACCTGCCCAACGACCTGCGCAACGCGGTCGAGCCGGTCTACGAGAACTTCCACTACGCGCTCGTGAAGGTCCCGATTCCCTGAGCCGGAACTTCGGGCGCGTGCGGCTGTCACCCCGCGCATGCCGTGGATGATGCGCGGGCTCGTCGCCTGCATCGTGCTGCAGCTCGTCGTCGACCTCGTCGCGCTCGCGACCGCGTGGCCCGACGCGACTGCGAGCGTGCGCGGCTCGGCGGTGCTCGGGCTGTTGCTCGATGTCGCGTTGTTGCTCGCGCTCGCGCATGGCAGCGATCGCGTGCGCGGGCTCGTGCGCATCGGTGCGACGATCGGCCTCACGATCGACGTCGTGCTGCTCGTGCAATGGTGGACCTTCGCGCGCGCCGACACGACGAGCGGCGTGCTCGCGATCGCATTGGTGATCGGCTCCGCGTTCGCCGTGTGGGTGCTCGGCCATCGCGACGTGCAGGCGTGGAGCTTCGCGCGCTGGGCCGCGAAGCACGGGTTGTGAGCTCAGGCGATCGCGGGCTTGGCCGGGCTCGCGAGCGCGAGCAGCTCGGGCTGGTGGCCCACGAACGACGCGCTCTTCTTGAACGCGGCCTTCTGCGTGCTCTCGAGGTGCTTCGCGGCGTGGCGCGGCGCGATGCCCTTGCGCTGCAGATCGAGCGCGAGCCCGAAGCACGCCTCGGGCATCGACAAGCCGGTGCGCATGCTCTTGAGGTCGAGACCGCAGCCGCCTCCGCAGCACGCGTTTTCGTACACGTAGGCGCCGTTGGCGACCCACACGCCCATGCCGAGCGCGATCGCGGCGATCTCGGCATCGGCCTCCATCTCTTCGGGCTCCACGGTATGACCACCGGCGCGATGGATCGCAATCCGTCCCAGCTCGCGCGCGACACTCGCATGCACGAGCGCGGGCACGCGCAAGAGCGCAGGCACGACGAGCAGCGCGAGCTCGTTGCCGCGGACGAACGTGTGCATGAGCTGTCCCGCGGGATCGCCCAGTGGCGCGAATCCGGGCGGAAGATGCTTCTCGGCGCCACCGGCTCCGTCGAGCTCGACGAGCGCGAAGTCCACTTCACGCTGGCCGATCTCGGCCTGGATGCCGCAAACGAGCTCGAAGACCGCGTCCATGTCGCGCGGCTTCTCGATCGGCGGAGCACCGAGCACGCGCGGTCGCGCAGCCGGCTCACCGAGTCGCGCTGCGAGCTCTCCGAGGCCTTCGGCGAGCCATGCGCGGGCGTCTTCGCTGGGCAGGAACTCCACGTCCTTCGCGTCCGTGAACCGAAGCATCTCGGTCGAGCCTAACCCATTCGAAGACGGCGCACCTGCGACACGTCCGATCTACGAACTTGCTCGCGCCGTAACCTTTGGCAAACTGAAGGTGAGAAGGTCTGTAGTGCGAACAGCCGCCGCGCGTAGCTTCACCGCGCTGAGTCTACTGATGGGACTCCTGGTGTGGCTGGCGTCTCCGCTCGCGCAGGCCGGCAGTGGGCGCAAGGTTCCCGACCTTCGTCGCGATGCCGCGTCGTGGATGCAACCGCGCGCGGCTCGGATGATGCGGTTGCCGGTCACGGTCCACCTCGCGACCGAAGCGGGCCACACCGTGACCACGCGCGACGACGTTGCGGCCTGGGTCACGCGCGCGAACGCGGAGCTCGCGGAGTTCGGCATCGAGGTCGACGTCGTCGCGGTGAAGCGCATGCCCACCGGCTTCAGCGCGGTGATGACGTGGCAGACCCGACGACAGCTCGCCGCGCTGGCGCCACGCGACGGCACGATCCACGTGTTCGCGATCGAAGATCTCGACGACGGCAAGCGCATGCGACGAATCCGCGGCCTGCACTGGCGCTACCGCGGGCTCGCTCGGCAGCTCCGCGGTCGCGAGTACGTCGTCGTCACCCGTGAAGCGCCGAGCACCACGCTCGCGCACGAGCTCGGGCACCTCTTCGGGCTGCGCCACACCAACCGCATCGACAACATCATGTGCAGCTGCCGACGCGGCTCGGACGTCAGCTTCACCATCAACCAGGGCACGATGATGCGCGAGGGCGCGCGGCGCTACATCGCCCGCTCGACCGGCCAGCACCGCGTGATGCTCGGTCGACGCGACACGCGCTGATTCGAGTATCGTTCGCGGCGATGCGCCGCACGTCCCTCGTTCTCGCGCTGCTGTTCGGTTGTGCGAAGCCCACCGGGACGGTCGCGCCTGCGACCACGGTTGCGACGATCGCTGCCGTCGCGGCTGCGCCGGCGGTGGAGGCGACGCGCACCGCTGCGATCGAGTCGCCGGTGTGGTTGCTGCAGCACGCGCGTCTGATCGACGGCTCCGGCGACACGCCGCGACTCGACGTCGACGTGCTCGTCGAAGGCGATCGCATCACGATGGTGCGCTCGGGGATCCCCGTGCCGCCGAACGCGAAGGTGATCGACCTCGGCGGGCGCACGCTCTTGCCGGGCTTCATCGACATGCACGTGCACATCACTTCGAATCCCGCGCCGAGCCACGACGCCGGTGTGGCGGCGGCGGTGCGGCTGTCCGAGGGCGACCTCGCGCTGCAAGGCGCGCAGAATGCCTGGGCGACGCTGCAGGCCGGCTTCACGAGCGCGCGCAACGTCGGTGGTGGCTTCGCGGATCGTGCGGTGCGCGATGCGATCGCGAAAGGGCGCATTCCCGGGCCGCGCTTGTGGGTCGCGAACCATGCGATCGGCATCACCGGTGGGCACTGCGACGGCGGCAACGGATTGCATCCGGAGATCTTCGCGGGCGGAGGCGGGCCCGAGGAAGGCGTCGCGGACGGACCCGACGAGGTGCGCAAGGCGGTGCGCCACCAGATCAAGCACGGTGCCGACGTGATCAAGCTGTGTGCGACCGGCGGTGTGATGTCGTCGGGCGATGGTGTCGGCGACACGCAGATGACGATCGAGGAGCTGCGCGCGGCGATCGACGAGGCGCACAAGGCCCAGCGCAAGGTGGCCGCGCACGCGCATGGCAACGCGGGGATCCGGCTCGCGGTGCAGGCGGGTGTCGATTCGATCGAGCACGGCAGCGTGCTCGATCGCGAGACCGTCGCGATGATGAAGAAGGCGGGCACCTACTTGGTGCCGACGTTGTACGTCGGTGCGGTGGTCGAGCGCCGCGCGAGCGATGGCTCGTTGTCGCCGGAGTCGGCCGCGAAGGCGAAGTCGATCGCACCGAAGATGCGCGAGAGCTTCGCGCTGGCCGCGAAGAGCGACGTGAAGATCGCGTTGGGCAGCGACGCCGGCGTGTTCCCCCACGGCGAGAACGGCCGCGAGTTCGCGCAGATGGTCGAGCGCGGGCTGTCGCCGATGGGTGCGATCGTGGCGGGCACGCGCAGCGCCGCGGAGCTGCTCGGCGTGAAAGACGTCGGCCAGGTGAAGCAAGGCTTCCTCGCGGATCTCGTGGTCGTCGAAGGCGATCCGCTCGCCGACATCCACGTGCTCGAAACGCCGGCGCTGGTGATGAAGGGCGGCGTCGTCTGGCGCGCGCCTGCTTGGATGAAGTGATCAACGCGGCGCGGCCGGGTGACGCAGCCGCGCATCGCCGAGGCAGAGCAGCACGGCGTGCAGCGCCGGATGCCTGCGGCCGCGGGTGCGCTCGATCATGCGCTGCGAGCATCCGAGCGCCGCGGTGAGCTCGGTCCACTTCGGTGCACCGACGGCGTACGCCGCTTGCACGACGAGGCGACGACCGAGCGCATGCTGGCAGGGAGCGTCGATGCGCAGCGCAGCGGAGGTCGCGGTGCAGAGCCCTTCGACGCTCGCAGCGACAGCGTCGGTGAGCTCGGGCCGACGCGGACGCAGATCGGCGTTGTGCGTGACGAGCCGTAGCAGACGCTCCGGCCGCAGTCCTAGCGCGTGGGCGACGCGCTGCATCGGCGTCCAGATCGGATAGGCCGCGCCGACGAGATCGCGGAGCGTGCTCCACCGCCACGCGTACGGATCGGCGACGAGGCGATCCTGCAACGGATTGTGGAAGCCATAGCGGATCATTCGCGCGGTGATCTCGACGTTGTTCGCGATCTCCACCATCACATCGAAACGAATGCCGCAGCGCGCCGTGAACATCGCGAGCACTCGCACGAAGCGCGCGCGCCCTCCGGGAGGCGCGACGAGATGCACGTGGTTGCACATGAGCTCGCAGGAGAACGCGTCGGGAAATCCGTCGCGGAGCCGCGTCCACAGCCACGACGCCTGTGCGTGCTCGAGCAGGCTCCGCGCTCCGTCCCGCGTATGTGCGATCAGATGCTCCGCGATGGCCATGCCGAGGACATCGACCGCGGAGCTCGATCCGTTGCACGCGTTCGTTCGCCGCCGGGCAGGTCGACTCCGATTGCCGCTGCAGGCGGCAGAACACCCCGACCTTCCCGGGCAGGTCCGCCCCCTTTGCCGCTGGGAGCGGCAGAACGCCCCGACCTTGCCAGCGCGGGGGCACGCGCGGAAGATGGACGGATGCGTGGGTTGATGTTGGGTTGGGTGCTTGCGGTCGGTTGTGTGATCGAGGCCAGCGAGTGCGACGAGCTCGAGACGAAGCGCTCGTGCGAGCGCGCGCGCGCCGAGCTCGGCGAGTGTGCGTGGCTCGAAGTGCGAGCGCCCGTCGTCGAAGA
Organism: Nannocystaceae bacterium; assembly: GCA_035550195.1. Classification (GTDB taxonomy): domain Bacteria; phylum Myxococcota_A; class Polyangia; order Nannocystales; family Nannocystaceae; genus Xiheibacterium. The sequence continues at coordinate 8,324 of DASZPU010000780.1, read as the reverse complement.
GGATGGGACGTGTCGCGCGAATCCGCCGTCGCACGGCGAGTGCGTCGGCTTCAGCAGGGACACGAGTCAGGGGTGCATGGGGCCGACGTGCGAAGGCAACGACGCCGGTGGTCCGACGCTCTTTCGCGTCGAGGGCGACCGCGTCGAGACGTTCGTGAGTCCGGTGTGCGGCGGGAGTCTGTTCACCGCCGACGAGTGGCAACCATGCGGCGGCGAGGATGCGCCGGCCGAATGCGATTGCGCGTGCGCGCAGTGATCAGCCCGCGGGACAGGTGAAGGTCAGCGCTTCGCCGTCGCTCGTGCAGAACTCGGCGCAGCAGCTCGGGCCCGTGCAGCCGCAGCACTCGGTCATGCACGCGCACTGCGGCGGCAAGCATGCCGGCGGCAGCTCGATGCACTCCGCGGTGGGCTGGGTGCCCGAGGTGATCGCGCAGTACTCCATGCCGAGCACGCAGAACGACGGGCCGCATGCGAACGCGCCGTTGGGCAGCTCGCACTCGCCGAGGAACGAAAGGTCGACGCCGGTCGACGCGGCATCGCATGCCGAAGGGTAGAGCTGATCGTTGCAACCGCAGATCGGGCGCTCGTCGGGCGCGCAGTCGGTCGGCCGCGCGACGCACGAGCCTTCGCTGCCACCCGCGCCGCAGCTGTCGAACGGGAAGTCGCAGTACTCGCTGCTCTCGCAGTCGTCGTTGCTCGCACACGCCGCGCCGCCGCCGGTCGTCGTCGCGTTCGTGCTCGCTTCGCCGCTGCTCGTCTCCGCAGGCGTCGTCGACGACGTTTCGGTCGAGCCCGGTACCGTCGTGCTGCTCGAGCCCTCGGTCGTCATCGACGTGGTGGTGTCGCTGGACTCGGTGCCGCCGCACGCGAGCAGCAGGCACACGCTCGAACGCAGGCCGAAGCGAAGCATGACGCGAGTCGACCACCACGCGCGGCGGGCGGCAAGGGACCCACGTATGCTCTTGCTCATGTCGAGCCCCTGGCGCATCGCGATGCTGCTGCCGCTTCTGGCCCTGCCGACGATTCCCGCGGCCAACGGCTGCTTCGCGGAGCGCTGCACCGACCTCGTCGACGCCGATCTGCCCGGCGACGAAGTGGTCATCACGCTGCGCAACGCGACACCCGGGCCGATCTTCATCCCCGCCGGCCACGGCTGCGACTGGCAGCCGCTCGTCATCGCGAAGGACGGCGACGAGCGGAAGTGGTTCCGCGGCGCGTGCGATTGGAGCTGCGAAGACGTGCTCGACGACTGCGCGTGCGCGGCCGACTGCGCGGCCGCATCCGCGATCCGGCTCGACCCGGGTGCGAGCTACGAGCTCACCTGGGATCTCGCGCTGTACGTGAACGAAGACATCTCGCTCGACTGCCCGGCCGAAGGTTGTCCGACGCGCTGCAGTCGACGCACCGCGGCTGGCGACGGCGACTACGACATCAGCGCGAGCGCGAGCACGATGTGCGCGGACGAAGCCAGCTGCGCCTGCGCCGAAGGCACGACCGCGTGCGAGGTCTTCGTCGACATCACCGCGACCACGCTCGTCGCCGAAGCAACGCTCGCGTTGCCCGGCGACGAGGTCGAGATCGTGTTCAGGCCTTGAGGCCGACGCGGATCCGCTGGAAGCCCGAGTCGGGATCGTTGCCGAACATCGAGAGGCGTCCGCGGATGCCCCAGTCGTGATCGCAGATCGATCCGTCGAACGTCGGCTGTGCGTTCGGCGGCAGCTGGATCTGCCCTTCCCACTGCTGGGTCTGGTTCGCGTCCATCTGGAACGGGCCGGAGATCTGGAAGCTCTGCTCGAGCGTCGTGCGGTTGAGCGACACGTCGTCGGTGAGGTTCTGCGACTCGTTCTTGCGCAGGCGGATTTCCTCGACGCCGCGGATGTCGACGAAGATGCCGTCACCCTTGATCGCGGCGCCCTTGCTCACGGCAGTGATGCGCACGCCGAGCGCTTCACCGGGGAACGCGGTGTGCGGATGGAACTCGATCGTGACGGTGGCTGCACCACCGGTGACCGCACTGACCGCGCCCTTGAGCTTGTCGAAGAATCCCATCGCGTCGTCCTCCCGTGCCGCGCTCGCTCGCGCGGGGACGGCGAGTCTAGCCGAAGAAGATCCGCAGGGAGATCATCACCGTTTGTACGGGCCGACCGGCGGTGTCCATGCGGAAGTCGTAGTCGACACCGACGCGCCCGCCGACGTGCTCGCGCAGCGATTGCAACCCGATGCCCACCACGCCACCGACGCCCGGACGCATGTCTCGGAGGTCGCGCGTCGCCGCGAGCCCGCTCATCACCCCGAGCCCGCCGCGGATGTACACCGGGCCGTACGATCCGGTGAACATCGCATCGACGCCCATCGCGGGCTTCTTGCGCCCGAAGTACTGCACGAGATGGAAGTCGGGGCCGACGGAGAAACGCACGCGCTTGCGCGTGAACGCGAAGCCGGTCTCGAAGTCGTAGCGCAGCGCAGGCGTGAAGCTGTCGCTGCGCATCACCGATGCGGGCGCGAAGCCGAACGCACCGTAGAACGTGCGATCCCACTTGGGCTCGACCGGCAGCGGTGCAGCGGCGGGCGGAGCAGGTGCGAGCTCGGGGCTCGCGTAGATTTCCGTGCACGGGTTGCACGGCTCTGCGCACGGGTTGCAAGGATCGGAAGCGAACAACGACACCAGCGACAAAGCGGAGAAGTTCACGTCGAGCAGCGTGGTCACCACGTTTCGCAGCGACCAGCGTGAAGCCGTTTGCCGGTGATCCGCGTCGCAGAGCACATGGCTGCACGGGTGCGAAGCACGATGCACGTGCCTTCGCAGCCGCACGAAACGCGCGCGTCGGCCCGCGGATTGCGAGCCAGCCCACGAATCACCGGGTGCTGCGTCCGCGCTCCCGCGTCGCGGTTGCATTCCCGATTCGTGTGCGCACCGCGAAATCCGTGCTGTTGCACGAATGCGACGCTCGGCTCCGCACGCAGCGCGCTCACTCGTGCGTGACGACGAGCTCGCGGATCGCGACCTCGCCGTAGGCCTCGGGTGCGTCGCCCTGCTCCTCGTTCGACTGCGTGTAGACGCCGGCCTTGAAGTAGCAACCGTCGACGTCGCGCGCGACGCTCACCGCGGGCGTCGCGAGGTCCTCGTAGTAGACGTCGATCGTGCCGTCGTGTGCGACGAGCTGCACGGTGAACTCGGTGCCGAGCTGGTACGCGGCGTCGAGATCGCCGAGCTCGTCGCCGCCGCCCTCGACGAAGAGGTGCTCGCCTTCGAGCCGGATCATCACGACGTCGTCGTCGGCGTCGTGGATCTGTCCCGCGACGACGTGCGGCTTCACCTCGGGCAGCTGTAGGATCGTCTGCGTGATCGTCATCGTGTGCACGCCGCTGCTGGTCGACCACGCGGCTTCGTCGGCGCCGTCGTTGCTCATCTCGCGCAGCTCGGAGCGCGGGTAGCCGGAGCTCGACGTGGTCACGCCACCCGCATGGGCACGGAAGCGCACGGCGTCGCCGTCGAGCACGAACCACGGATCGATCGCGAACGTGGCGAGCTCGGGCTGCAGCACCTCGCGCGGCGACTCGGGATCACGGCGCGATCCGATCGGGAGCGTCAGCTTCCAGTCGGAGAGATCGAGCAGCTCGGCGGGCAGCATCGCGGGCGTGCCGGTGTCGCTGGTGCCGCCATCGACGATGCCGCTGCTCGTAGCGAGCGCGCCGCTGCTCCCAGCGCTCGACGCGTCGCCATCGTTGCCGCTGTCGGTCGTTGCATCCACACCCGTGGTGCTCGACGACGACGTCGCGCTCGTCGTGCTCGCGGTGGACGTCTCGGTGCTCGTCGACGCGTCGCCCTCACCACAGGCGAGCACGAGCACGACAGCGATCGGAGTGCGGCGCATCGCCGACGATCATCGGCGATCAACGATCCGGCGGCCACACCGATCGCAGGGGTCGCAACCACTTCAACCACGCGAGCCGGCGCCACAACACTGCCAAGACGACCGTGTAGATTGCGAGCGCTGCGAGCGGTATCACGATCGACGGCCACCACCCACTCGGCCAACGCGACACCGCGAGCGGGATGACGCCCATGAACAGCGGAATGCCCAGCGGCACCGACGTGGTCGCGGCGATCACGGTGCTGCGTGCGACCGGTCCGCGCAGCTCCGGATCGACCATCCGCAACAGCGCGAGCCCGGTCGGGATCGTACCGGTGCACGTGCCGTACAAGAGCAGCGCGTGGGAGAACGGGGCCTCGGGAAAGGCGCGGCGTGCGAGCCAGAGCGCGATCCACAAGGTGAGCAGCCCGCCGATCGTCGACAGCACGAGGATCGGCACGAGATAGCGCCCGAGCGTGTGCAGCTCGATGGCACCGAGCGCGGCCGCGGTGGTGAAGTCGACCGCGACCACGGCGACGCGGCCGAGCAGGCCGTCGTCGAGCGGCAGTGGCTTGCGCGCGCGATCGGAGAGCCGACGCAGCACGATCGCGAACGCGGAGCCGAACAAGAAGTGGAAGCCCCACAACGTCGCGGTGAACGAGCCCGCCGGCAGTGCGCGCGTGATCATCACGAGTGCACCGAACACCGCCGCGTAGATGCAGGCGATGATCACGAGCTGCACCGTGAGCGGCTCCATCTTGGTGCTCGTGCGCACCTCGACGCTCTGCGGCGCGGCGAGATCGTGTACGTGGGGATCGGCGACGCGAGCTTCGATCGGCGGCAGCGGGTCGATCCAGCCCTTGCGTCGTGCGATCGCGACCAGCGGCACGCCGAGCGCACAGCACCACGCGAAGCCGACGGCTGCGAACGCGAGCCCGATCTGCGCGCCGTCGGTCATGCCGACGCGCTCCCACGCGCTGCCGAACGACAGCGCCTGCCCGGGCCCTTGCGCGAAGCCCAGCGTGACCATGAAGCCCAGCCCGGGATGATTGCTCGCATCGCCCCAGATCGCGAGCACGCCGAACGTCACCAGCGATTGCACGACTGCCATCGCGACGAACGCGAAGCTGAGCGAACGTGCCGAGCTGCGCTTGGCCGCATCGTTGCGCGGCGCGGCTTGCAGTCCGACCGCGATGAACACGATCGCGAAGCCGTGGTACACGCCGGGCTCGAGCGCGCTGCGATCGAGCGGAGCGAGCGCGAGCAGATCGGGCCCGAAGATCAACGCGAGCGCGCCTGCGGTGATGCCATCGGGCACCGCGAGCCGTCCCCACGCCGGGATCTTCGCGCGCAGGATCGCCGCGATCGCCAGGAACACCCCGATCGACAGCAGGTTCGCGACGATCGAGCTCTGCCAGTAATCCATCAGCTCGGTGCGACGACGTCGTGTGCGCCCAGCCGCGCGATCGCAGGCCAGCGCCCGCGCGCGGTCATCCATTCCACCCACGGCATGATCGGCTCGGGTGGTGCAGCGCGTCCGTGCAGCACGTCGTCGATCGCCGGTGTGAAGCGTTCGACGAGGTGGCGCGCGAAGATGCGGCCCGACTCGACGTTCGCGATCGCGGGCTCGCTGGTGTAGCCGGGGAACGGACGCAGCGCGCTCCAGCCGATCGCGTTCGCGCCGTAGCCGAGCTCGCGCGCGAGCGACTCGCGACCCAATCTGCGTGCACCGGCGGCCGCGCGTGCGAGCGCAGCATCGGGCGCGTACACCGGGCACGGTGGCAGGTCGCGATGGATCGGCGACACCGTGTGCGGCGCCCATGCCAGCGACAGCGAGGTCTCGAAGAAACCGGCGTGGAAGTCGAAGCGCAGCTGCTCGGTGACGCGTGCACGCGCAGCTTCGTCGGCGACCGGTACGAAAGCGTCGGCGTACGGAGCCGCATCGGTGAGCGTCAACATCTCCTGCAACAGCAGATGGAACGGCGCGATCGCAGCGACGCCGTGCGCACGCAACCACTTCGCGCCGGCTTCGAGCGCGACGTTGTGCAACGGCGCGCCATGGAAGGTGACCAACACGACGCGCTCGGCTCCCAGCTCACGCAGCGCGCGACAGCTCTCGACCACCGCCTCGCGCACGAGCGTGAACGGCAGCGGTCGCGAGCCTGGGCCCGCGCACGGATCGACGCCGAGCTCGAGGTGATCGGCGAGCACGATCGGCCAGTCGTGCAACGCTTGCAGCCGCGCTCCGACCGCATCGATGAGCCCGAGCGAGAGCACGCGATCGTTGTGCAGCGACAGATGCGGCCCGTGGTACTCGACCGGGTTCACGCACAGCCACGCCGGGACCCCGCGCTGCAGCAGCCGGCGCGCCTCGTGCTGGGGGAGATCGAACAGCGCGATCGTCACCTCGCGATAGTGCGCGAGGCCATCGGCGCCGATCGTGCCTGCGGCGAATTCGCAGCACCGGGGTGCGTGCGCACCGGATTCCGCGCGCGACGTCCGGGGGCTAGACTCCGCCGGATATGAGCACGCCGTTCCGCGTCGACCTCGACGACCTGCACTTCGTCTTCTTCGATCAGCTGCGGGCGCACGAACGGTTGTCGCAGTTCGCTCCGTATGCGGAGCTCGACGCGGACACGTATCGCGCCACCTTCGCCGAAGCCGCGCGGCTCGCCACGACGGTGCTGCATCCGATCAACAAGGTCGGCGATCGCCAGGGTTGCAAGCTCGACGACGCGGGCAACGTCACCACGCCCACCGGTTACAAAGCGGCGTGGCGCGAGTTCGCCGAAGGTGGATGGATCGCTCCGTCGGCGCCGGTCGAGCTCGGCGGCCCCGGCCTGCCGCGCTGCGTGACGATGGCGGTCAACGACATGTTCGATGCCGCATGCCTCGCATTCATGATGTACCCGGGGCTCACCGCGGCGGCCGGTCGCATGGCGAAGGCGTTCGCGCCCGAAGGCATGCGCGACCTCGTCGCGCAGAAGCTCTTCAGCGGCGAGTGGTCGGGCACGATGTGTCTCACCGAGTCGGGCGCGGGCAGCTCGGTCGGCGACAACCGTGCGCGCGCAGTGCCGGGCGAGCGCGACGGCGAGTGGTTGCTCGAGGGCGAGAAGATCTTCATCTCGGGCGGCGACAACGATCTCGTCGGCAACATCATCCACATGGTGCTCGCGCGCACGCCCGACTCGCCGAGCGGTACGAAGGGCTTGTCGCTCTTCCTCGTCCCGAAGTTCATCTTCGACGAGCAGGGCAAGCTCGGCGAGCGCAACGGCGCGAAGGTGGTCGGCATCGAGCACAAGATGGGCATCAACGGCTCGGCGACGTGCACGCTCGCGCTCGGTGCGGACAAGCCGTGTCGCGGGTGGATGGTGGGCAAGGAGCGCGAGGGCATCGCGCTCATGTTCCACATGATGAACGAAGCGCGCATCGGCGTGGCCGGGCAGGGCACCGCGGTGTGCGGCGCGGCCTACCAGTACGCGCTGCAGTACGCGCGTGATCGTGTGCAGGGCACCAAGCTCGGCAAGCGCGACAGCGACAACGAGCGCGTGAAGATCAGCTCGCACCCCGACGTGCGCCGCTTGCTGATGACGCTCAAGGTCATCGCCGAGACCACGCGCGCCGCGTGCATTCGCATGGTGTATCTGCACGACATCGCGCGCAACACCACCGACGAAGCCGAGCGCACCAAGACCGAGGCGCGCCAAGAGCTGGTGATCCCGGTGATGAAGGCGCACTGCACCGATCTCGGCTTCGCGATGGCGGCGCTCGCGGTGCAGGTGTACGGCGGCTACGGCTTCATCGGCGAGTATCCGGTCGAGCAGCTCGTGCGCGACGCGAAGATCCAGTCGATCTACGAGGGCACCAACGGCATCCAGGCGCTCGACCTGCTCGGTCGCAAGATGCGTGCGCAGGGCGGCGCGCTGTTCATGGGTTGGATGACCGATGCGCAGGCCGAGCTCGCGGCCGCGAAGGGCGAAGGCTTCGACGCGCAGTCCGATGCGATCGGCAAGGCGGTCGGTCAGCTCGGCGCGTGCGCGATGCACCTCGGCAAGCTCGCCGGCGGTGGCAATGTCGACGGCGCGTTCATCAACGCGGTGCCGTTCCTCGACACCTTCGGCGTGATCCTCTTGGCCTTCGAAGCGCTCGAGCAGGCGCGCGTCGCCAAGCGCGTCATCGCGGAGCGCGGCGAGACTCCGCTCCTGAAGGGCAAGCTGCTCAACCTCGACTTCTACGTCGCGCACATCCTGCCGAAGGCGATCGCCACCGCGAAGACGGTGCAATCGAGCGACGAGAGCTGCCTCGACGACTCGCTGTTCGTCTAGCTAGTTCCCCACCGCGGCCGAAGCGGCCACGACCCGCGATGCGGGAAACCTGAGCTAAGCTGGATCGTCGGCAGCGAGGTCGCCCACTCAATGGTGCGCAACAGCTCGTTAGCTAGTTCCCCACCGCGGCCGAAGCGGCCACGAC
>DASZPU010000779.1:0-29717 GCA_035550195.1 Nannocystaceae bacterium | reverse complement strand
AGTTTTTGTGTTTTCGCAGCCGGCCCACGCTTGCGCTTGCGCAACAGCACGCGCACGTCGTCGAGATCCAATGCGTGCTCCGCTGCGCGCACGACCTCGTCGAGCAACGGATGATCGAGCTGTCGATCGCGCAGCTCCTGGCGCAGGCTCTGGCGCTGGAACTCGAACGCAGCCGCGCGCGCGGCCGCGGCTTGGATGCGCTCGAGGTCGGGCGTCGACAGGCCATGGACGCGATCGGGGCGATGCATGGCGAGGAACGCCGGCTGGGCGCCTTCGGCCAGCAGACCGAGCGCAGCTTCGACTGCCGCAGTGGGCAGCTCGAGCGTGCGCGCGATCGGAGGCGCCAGCGCGGGGGCGGACAACGCGGCGCGAACGGCTTCCACGTCCATGGAGGTGGTCGACCTTACGGAGCACCTCTGCGGTGGTCAATCCCCGCACCGCGCTCGCGAGGCGACCGCGCCGTCGTGGCGATCGAACCGACACGAAACGCACCCGGGAACCCACTTCGGAGCGCGCCAGTTGACGCGGCAGGGCCCATCGCGTAGAACCCCGCCGCACCTCGTTGCGGGGTGGAGCAGCCAGGTAGCTCGCCGGGCTCATAACCCGGAGGTCACAGGTTCAAATCCTGTCCCCGCTACTACTCACGAAGCCCCCGTAGGCCGCGCGCCTGCGGGGGCTTTCGTCCGTCCGGGCCCCGCGAGTGATCATTTCGTGGGCGCGCCGGTCTACCGGGGACATGTTGCTCCGCCCGATCGTCCTCGTGCTCGCGCTCGGATCGCTGCCACCGCTCGCCGCCCGCGCGGACGAACCGACCAAGGCGCTGCGCGTTCCGCCCGCGCCGTCGCAGTACCTCGTCGACACGCTCGCGGAGCTGAAGGCCGCACTGCCGGCCGAGCTGCTGCCGTCGTTCGCGGTCGTCGTCGCCGACGCGCGACTGCGACTCGCGGCGAGCGAGCGCGCGGCGGCCGAAGGCGACGGCGAGCGCATCTCCGTCGCCGACGCATGTCGGGCCGCGCTCGTCGACGCCGACTTCGCGGGCGCGTCGAAGCGCAAGGGCAAGCAACTCGATGCACTCGTGCAGCTCACCGCGCTGCAGCTCGGCGTCGATCTGCACGTCGCGTTGCGCGAGCGCGTCGGTCGTCAGCTCGCGATCCGAGCGGTGCGTGCGTGCAACGACGCCAGCGCGTGCCTCGATGCGATCGCGCCGACGAGCGAGATGACCGCGGATCACGTCGCGACCGTGCGCAAGCAGTTCGAGGGCAAGGGCAAGGAGCTCGAGTCCGCCGATCGCCTCGGCAACTTCGAGATCCAGCAGCTCACCGCGACCTACCAGAGCACGATGGCGCGCGTGAAGACCTCCGACAAGATGCAGAAGGCCGTGCTCGACTTCGTGAAGGGGTGACTAGCCCTCGACGTCGGGCGGATCGAGCGTCCACGCGCCGCGCATGTTGTGGTTGTTCAGCTCCTGGCCGGGCAACCAGATCGCGGGATGGCTGGGATCCACGCCCGCGGTCGGGTTGGCGTCGATCGCCATCAGCCACAGCTGCTTGCGCCGTGATGCGACCACGGTGTCGGTGAGCGTGTTGCCGTAGACGCGCTCACTGACGAACACCAGCCAGAAGTAGCCGCCGCGCTCCTCGGGCATGAACGTCGGCTCGTAGCACGCGCTGCTCTGATCCGCGGACAGCGAATTCACGCCGCAGCCCTTCGCGAGCTGCATGCGCGTCGCACCGGTCTCGTCGGTCAGCCAGAGCTCGCCCTGGGCTCCGCGCGTGCGCGCCTGCGTCGCGGCACCGTACGCGACCCACAGCGAGTCGGGGCTCCACGTCGGGAACACCATCGCGCTGCGTCCCGCTTCGTTCGCGACGATCTGCGTGGCACCGGAGAAGCCGGGCGCGAGCACGTCGACGCCGGTGATCCACAGCGTCGACTGCGTGAAGTCGAGCCAGTTGCCGTCGGTGCGCACACCGAACGCGATCTTGTCGCCGTCGGGCGACCACGCGGGGAACACCGGCGCACCGGTGCCGGTCTGGAGCTGCGCCATCGTGGTGAGCTGATCGAACGGCGACAGCACCATGTACGAGGTCGTGCCGGTGTCGTCGGCGGGATTGCTCTGCCCCCACACCACGTGCTCACCGGTCGGCGAGATCGCTTGGAAGCCCGACGCGGAATCGGTGGCGTAGAGCGACGCACCATCGCTGGTCTGGAACGTGCCCCACGGGCTGTAGCCGCCGTGGAACGCGGCGACGAGCGTCGTGCCGTCGGCCGACACCGAGTGACACGCGACGCACGTGACGCCCGGCGGCTTCTGGATGAACGTCTCTGGCGCGGGATCGCCGACGTGCAGGCGCACGACGTTGCCGTTGTTCACTTCCCAGTAGTAGATCGTGCCGACCAGATCCGCGTCCGAGATCGTCCACGACTTGTCGACCGGCAGATACGCGGTCACACCGTCGTAGCGCTGCACGCTCGCGGTGATCGGGCCCGACACCGATCGCGTCAGCTTCGTCCAGATGTCGTGCGGCATCGTCGGCATCGCGTGCTGCGACGGCGGCGGCTTCGTGCCCCAGTACTCGTACTCGAACGTCGGCGCGTCGAGATGCACGTAGTAGATGTCCGCTGCGCCGCCGCCGTTCCACTGCATCACCGGACCGATGAGGCCGTGCGGGAAGACGGTCTGATCGTAGGGATACACGACGTCGAGCGACGGGTCGGGCATCACCGCGCCGTCGAAGTAGCCCTTCACCGTGTCGTCGACGTTCTCGGGGTTGTCGAGGTAGTGCAGCTTCACCGTCAGCGTCGTCGCGCCGCTGCCACCTTGGCCCGACACCTCGACGTTCGCGACGCCACCTTCGATGCCCGACGCGAGGAACTCGCCGCTGCTCGCATCGAGCCCGCCGAGATCGTCGTTGTCGATCTTCCACACGCCGTCGAACGGGATCTCGGTGCCGTCTTGCAGCACCGCGATCGCTTCGAGCTGCAGTGCGGCCGGCACCACTCCGTCGATCACTTCGACGACCGCATCGGGCGGCTCGATGCGCACCTCGGCGATGTCGGAGCCTTCGCCGGTGCTGTCGGCGCCCGTGCCGTCGTTCGCGGTGGCCTGCTCGCTGCCGCCCGCTTCGGATCCGCCGGAGCCTTCGGTCGGCGTGGAGTCGCTGATCGTGTGCAGGCCATCGGCCCCGTCGTCGCCGCGACTGTCCCCGCCTCCGGAGCCGCCGCACGACAGCGCGAAGAGCGAGACGAAGAGCGCGACGAGGGGGCGGGCGCTTGCCATCGGACCTTGGACGCCGGAGCCTCCGCGGTTTCCGGCCCCCGGATCGACGTTCTACGCGGCCGTTGGAACCTGGGGGGATCCCCGGTCAGCGCCCCGCGCGGATCACCGTGGTGTGCTTGTGCGCCGCCACGCGCTGCGTGTTCGTGCGGATCGGGAAGCCCACCGAGATCCCGGTGATGATCGTGAAGCCTTCGTTCGAGAAGTCCGGCACGTTCAGGATGCGCCGCCGCGCGCTCCACGTCTGCATGATCTCCGCGGTGATCGCGATGTAGTTCGTCACGCGCAGCTCGAGCCCCGCGTGCAGCTCGAAGCCGAGCCGCGCGCTGAGATCGCGCAGGCTCGGGCTCCCCTGGCGGCGATACGACAGTCGCAGGATGTCGATGCCCGCCCCGAGCCCGAGGTAGGGACGCAGCGGGAAATTGGCGAACGGATAGAAGTGCCCGCCGAACCATACCGGCACCGTGAAGTAGGACAGCTCCGTGACGTTGCCGGGAATCAGCGCCGCTTCGCGCTCGAACCCGGCCCAGCCCGCGGTGTAGCCGGTGCGCCAGTAGCCCATCCATCGCGGATAGCGGCGATGCTTGTCGACGGTGAAGAACTGCCAGCGCAGATCGAAGCCACGCAGCGCCGCGCTCGCGGCCGGATGTCGCGGATCGACCGCACCGCGGAACGCGTTCGAGGTGACGCGTCGCGTGCCGTCGTAGCGGATGTTGCCCTTCGGCGCGAACGGAGTGATGACGGTGCCCAAGCCGATCGCACCCCACGCGACATACTCGCGCACGCGCACGACGTCCTTCGCATCGTCGTCATCGTCGTCGTCGGCGGGCTTCACCGGCTGCGGCTCGACCGGCGTCGGCACGGGCCCCGTCGCTTCGACCGGCACCGGCGGCGGCGGCTCGATGCGCGTCGGCGTCTCGGTCGCTTCGACCGTCGCCCACATGCGCTCGTTCCACGACGTGTCGCGCACCGCCAAGATGCCCGTGCGATCGGTGTAGCCCGCGTAGTAACCCGGCCCGTACGGCGTCGCGAACAATCCCGCACGCAGCGCGCGATCGAGTGCACCGCGGGCTTGTTGGGTCGACGGCGCGAACGACAAGCGCGAGGCGAGGATCACTCCGCCGTCGTCGGCGGGAATCGTCACCTCCTCGCGCACGGGCCCGTCGTCGCCGGGCCGCTCGCGCACGACGAACAGCTCGCCTTCGGGCAATCGCACGTAGCCGGGTCGCTCGCCGCTGCGCCGTAGATCTGCGACGCGCACACCGTAGCGGTCCTCGATCGTCCAGAGATCCGAGCTGTCGCCGGTCAGCAAGAGCACGCGCGTGCCGAGCAACGCGGGATGCACGAGGATCGGTCGGCGCTCGTCGTCCGCGGGCGGTCGCACCACGACCTGCAGACGCGCGCGTGGATCGTCGACGGAGCTGTTCGCCGCCGACACGAACGCACCGAGCTCGCTGTACTCGACGTGGCCGTCGCCGTTGAGATCGGCACCACCGCGCAGCCCCGACACCAGCTCGTGTGTGAAGATGCCGCCGCGATAGCGCTCCCACTCGTGGGTCTGTTGATCGACCGAGTGCGCGAGCACGACGCCCGTGTTGGGAAACGCCCCGAGGTGATGCTTGTCGAGGTAGCGCTTCACCGCCTCGCCGTAGCCGCCCTCGGCCTGATCCGACTTCCACTTCGAGCGCCCGCGCGACAGCACGAACTGCTCGCTGCGACAGGCATCGATGAGCACGTGGTTGTGCGACGCGACCGACGTCGAGAGGATCTTGCCGAACAGATCGGCGCGCGTGAGCTTGCCGTCGTCGAGCGTCAGGAAGCCCTGCCCGTCCGGACCGACGTCGCCGTGGCCGCTGTACGAGATCACGAGCTCGACGACCGCGCCGCCGTCCTTCGCCGCCTGCATGCGCTTCGACAGCGCTTCCCAGCGTGCCGCGAGGTTCGCCTTGGTCGGCTTGGTGGCGAGCGCGACGTCGTCGGGAAACATCGCTTGGCTGTCGCGATCGAGGCTGGTCAAGAGCTCGACGTCGACACCGGCTTCGCGCAGCACCGCGGCGAGCTTCGCTGCGTCGTCGTCGGCGTAGCGCAGCGCAGCTTGCTTGCGATCGAGCGTGTGGTTGCTGCCGATCACGAGCGCGAAGCGCTTCGCGTGCACGCGCGTCATCAACGGGGTCGCCGGCGAGGCCGGCTGGGCGGCGCGCACGTCGAACGCGGCGAGCGCGAGCGCGGCAAAGAGCGAACACTTCATGGCAAGCGAGTTCATGGCGGCTCTCCATCGGGCGCACCCGCGTCTGGCCCCACCCAGAACTCGAGCTCTGCGCTGGCGCACTGCCCAGGTGCACCGCAGGCGGCGAGCAGCGACACCGTGCCCGCGAGTCGCTCGTGCCACGGTGGATCACCGTCCGTGGCGATGGGCTGACGTGCGAGCGCGGCCGCAGCTTCATCGATCGCATCGAGCGACGGCGTCGTCGGGGCCAGCAACGCGAACACGCGCACGCGTCCGGCGCGATGGTTCACCGCGAGCTTCACCGCGCGCGTGAGCGGCTGCCAGCGACCGTGCGCGAGCGCAGGCTGACGCGCGTCGTCGGGCACCGGCACGTAGTAGAGCACCTCGCCGTCGTCGGCGACGCCGAACAGCGCGAGCGCAGCACCACCCGTATAGCTGTCGTCGATGCGGATCGCGAAGCCCAGCGTGCCATCCTTCGCGCAGCTCGTACCCGCGACGTCGCGCAGCCTCTGCGCGGACCCGTGGCTGTCGTCACACAGCAGCTGGAGCCCGAGCAAGCGGGCGTAGCCACCGCCCTTGGGATCGAAGCGATCCTCGTACGGCGAGGGTGGGCTCGGACGCAGCGCGAGCACGGCCGCGGCCGCCATGCCGAACGCGAGGCCGATCCACATCCACGCACGCGCGCGCGTCGGCGTGCGCTGCGGTGCGAGCACGCCGTCGTCGGTCAGCCAACGCTCGACCAGATCGAGCTCGCTCTGCGCGATCTCGCGGCGCTCGAGCACGCGCATCGCGAGCGTCGCACGATCGTAGATCTCGCGATCCTGTGCGTGGCTGCGCAGCTGCTCGACCGTGCGCGCCCACGCGCGTCCGGAGCTGCGGCCGAGCACCGCGTCGTGGAGCTTCGAGGTGCGCCGCAGACTCATCGCAGCGCCTCCGCGATCAGCTGCACGAGCGGCAGCGGTGCGAGCAGGAACGCACCGAGCCTGCCCTCGGCATCGCGCATGCGCAGGTGCGCGAGCAGTGCGGCACGCAGCTTCGCTTCGCGACTGCGCACCTGTTGACGACCGAGCCCGAGCGCATCGGCGGCGTCGCGCTGCGACAAGCCTTCGACGAAGCGCACCTCGAGCAGTCGACGATCGTCGGCGGGCAGCTGATCCATGAACTCGCGCACGATGCCGTCGAGCTCGCGGCGCAGCGCGGCGTGCTCGGGGCTCGGCGCGTTGTCCTCCAGCACGACCGCACCGTCGTCGTCGGGCCCACCATCGGCGATCGGGAAGAGCTGGCGCTGGGCACGGAAGGCGCGCAGCACCACGTTGCGCGCGATGGTGCGCAGGTACGGCGCGTACGGTCGCACGCCGTCGTAGCCCTGGCGCGCACGCGGCTCGAACGCGCGACGAAATGTCTCGTGCAGCGCGTCCTGCAGCTCGAAGGCGGAGCCGTAGCCGACGAAGCGATGCGCGCGACCGGCCGACTCGAACGAGAAGCCGAAGCGCAACAGCCTCGCGACATCGTCGGCGTGCGCGCGATAGACCTCGCGCAACGCGGCGGGATCGCCGGCGCGAAAGCCTCGCAGCGTGCCCCAGCTCCACCCATTGGGTGCCCGATCGTGGGCGGGCGTGGGCTCGATGAGCGCCTTCACTGCACCTTCGTTATCCCCGACCGCGCCCACTGGGTTGCTCGCGCCGTAGCATCGCCCACACCGCGCGCGCTGGCACTGGGCAGAACACCGCCCCGAGGGGGTCTGCGGGGGCCGAAGCTGCTACCGTGAGGGGCGAAGGGATGGCCCGCGGCAAGCCCAAGCGAGGGGAACCCTGGCAGATCGAGGCCGATCTGCTGGCGGAGGGCCGCGAGCGGCTGGAGCGGCTGTGCAGCGGCTGGCGGCTGCGCCACCTCTATCCCGAGGGCTGCGACCACTCGCTGCTGCTGCTCGCATACCAAGAGCTCGACCGCCGTCGCGCGATCGGACGCGCGGGCAAGAGCGCACGCGGTGATGCGCGGATCCTGAAGGCGATCCTCAAGGACCTCGTCGCCCGCGACGCGCTCGCGCGCAATCGTCGGCTCGCGTGGGGGCTGCCGCTCGCGCGCACGCAGGCGATCGCGGCGTCGCCGTCGGTGCTCGACGACTCGATCGCCGCGCTGCCACCCGAAGTGCGCGAGCGCGTGCGCGGCCACATCGGCGCGCAACCACCTCAGCCGCGCTTCTCCTCGGACGCGACGAGCTCGTCGATGGCGACCACCGTCGTCGCCGATCACCGCATGATGGTGCAGTTCCGCGAGACGCTGCTGCACGCGCTGCTCGCCCGCCCCGAGGCGATCGTCGCGTTGCATCCGCAGATCGTCGCGCTGGTCGCATCGGCGCAGCCCGAGGTGCAGCGGCATCCGGTCGCGAGCTTCCTGCTGGTGAAGCTGCCGCTGCAGCTCGTGATGGTGGTGCTCACGCTGCTGAACCTCGCGTACATCGGCGCGTACTACTTCTTCAACGACGAGGTGCTCGGCAAGTTCGTCAGCAGCAAGGTGAGCAACCTGCTCGAGGGCGAGCTCGAGATGCGCAGCATCCACTGGAACGGGCGGCTCATCCTCGATCTCGTCACCGGCACGCCGCATCCGGTCGTGGTCGAGGACGTCACGATCTACGAGCCCTACAAGAGCTACGGCGGCGAGCGTCGGCCCACGGTGCACGTCGAGCGCGTCGAGGCCACGCTGGTGCTGCACGAGATCATCCCGTGGAACCGGCTCGCGATCCCGGCGATGTTCGAGATCCCCTGGGTGCTGCACTTCGGCGAGGTGTCGATCCAGGGCGACAGTTGGTTTCGCGTGCGCGGCTATCGCGACGAGAAGGACGACGGCACCCAGGTCGCGCTCATCGGCTTGCGCGACGCGTTCCAGCTGCACAACTTCCCGGCCAACAACCGCCGCGGGCTGTCGTTCGCGGTCGATCACGCGGAGCTCGAAGAGACCGACATCGACGTCGACTTCACGGGCACCGCGGGCTGGCGCTTCCAGACCGAGCTCGCGCGCGCTCGCTTCGCGCTGCGCTTCGTGTCGTTCGATCCCAAGCAGTCGATCCCGGCCGCGCTGCCGCTGCAGTTCACGCTGCACGGCGAGCACGGCAGCGGTGCGATCGACATCGACGAAATCTCCGTGCCGCTCGAGGAGATCGATCGACTCTCGATGCGCGGTGGCACGGGTGACACCGACTACGGCGACATCCGCTTCGACGCCGTCGCGCGTGCGGCCGGCTCCGACGTCGTGACCACCGGACGCCTGCGCGATGCGTTGTCGCGTCGCCGCGATCCCGCGCTCGAGCCGTTGCCGTACGGCACGCCGGTGTCGTGGGGCGTCGCGCCGACCGTCGAGCTCGAGGCCACCACGCCCGACATCGGTGGCTTGCTCGCGCACGTGCGCGACGAGCTCGAGCTGCCGCCCTACTCGCTCGAAGGCACCGGCGCGCGGGCGCTCGCGCGCATCGAAGGCCCGCTGTCGAATCCGATCTATCACCTCGCGGCCGAGGGGCTGCTCGTCGATCCGCTCGACGAGCCCGCGTGGACCGTCGACGACGCCGACGTCGAGGTCGAGCTCTCGCGCATTCCTCCGCCCGAGCGACTCGCACGCTTCTACGACGGCGAGCGCCTGGTCGCGCGCTTCGATCGCTTCGAAGGCACCGCGCTCGACGGCAACGTGCGCCTCGCGAATCACCAGCGCGCGACGATCGTGCTCGCCGGTGCCGAGGACGAGCCGATGACGCTCGACGGCGTGTTCGAGGTCCACGGGGTGAACCCGGCGCAGCTCGTGCCCGACGATCCCGAGACCGGCGGTACGCTGGCCGGCAGCGCCGACGGCATCGTGCGCGTCGACGAGCTGCGCATCGGTCCGGTGCTGCCCGACGAGGTGCCGGTCGACGGCACGCCGGCGGTGCCCGAGACCGGCCTGCAGATCGCACGCCTGGGCTTCGAGGGTCTGGAGCTCCACCGCGATCGCGGGCCTACCGACGACAACATGCCGCGCAACGCTCGCATCGCCGGCGCGGTGACGATCGACGAGCGCACCGACATCGACTGGGACGAGCTCAGCGTCGCGATCGACGGTGGTCGGCTCGAGACGCATGGTGGGCTGCACGGTGATCCGGGATCGCTCAAGAGCGCGCTCGTCGACGTCACGGTCGACGACGGTGTCGCGTTCGCGCGCGCGCTCGATCTGCCGCACTACATCGACTCCGCGCACGCGCACATGCTCTTCGCGGGGCCGCTCGGACATCCCAGCGGCAGCGGTGGGCGCCTGCGCATCGACACCACCGGCGCGGGCCTGTCGGGTCCCACCGACGCGACGATGAAGCTCGAAGGCGGCGTGCTGAAGCTGGTCAGCGAAGACGCGCGACTGCTGGGCGGACGCGGACGCATCGAGCTCGACCTCTATCTGTTCGAGCGCGGTGGGCTGACCGGCGATCCGCGGATCCGTGCGTACGTGAAGCTCGACGGCGTCGACCTCGGTGCGCTCTCCGAAGGCGTGGTCGACGGCACCGGCAACCTCGAGCTCGAGATCGGTGACGGCGACGGCAAGCCTGCGCGCGTCTCCGATCTGCGCGTCGGCGGCACCGCGCGCGCGCCGGTGCTGCGCTACGGCGGCACCACCTACAAGGACGCGAGCGTCGCGTTCCACTGGACCGCCGAAGAGCTCGCGATCGATCGCCTGGTGCTGCCGCTGTACAAGCGCACCAGCCTCGCTCGCAGCGGTGCGAGCGAGATCGAAGTGGGCCGCATCGTCGCCGACGGCACCGTCGGCATGAAGGGCGATCCGGCGCTCGATCTGCACGTCAGCGCCGAAGGTCTTCCGCTCGACGTGGTCGCGAAGCTGCTCGAGGTCGAGCTGCCGCTGCACGGCCAGATCGGCGGCGGCACGGCGCTCGACGTCGGTGGCACGCTGTCGCGGCCGAGCGTCGAAGGCAAGGTGCGGCTGGTCGGGCTCGCCGCGTACGGGATCCCGCTCGGTAGCGGCGAGCTCGAGGTCGAGAGCGAGGATGCGGCCGCGGAAGGCAACCTCGCCGCGCACCGCGAGCTGTGGGCGAAAGGCGAGCTCAGCACGGGCGCGCGCGCCGACGGTCGCATCGATTGGTCGGTCGACGCAGTGGTCGCGATCGGCAAGCCGGTCAAGCGCGGGGGCTCGCCCACGGTCGCGGCCCAGGTCGACGTCACGTTCGATCGACTCGGCGTGCCGCTGCTGCTGCGTGCGAGCTCCACCGAGCTGCCCGGCGTCGAGGGCCAGCTCGAAGGTCTCGCCGCGCACGTGCTCACCTGCGATGTCGGCAACCCGATGCTCTCGGATTGCGCCGAGCGCAACGACACCGAGCGCTCGCTCGCGATCGCGGTGTCGCTCGATCGCGCGTGGCTGCGCGCTTCGCCGCGCACGGCGGTCGCGAAGGCGCAGCGCGAGACCGCCGGCGATCCGTGCAAGGTCGCGGGCACGCTGTGTGCGAGCAACCTGCAGGCCACCCTCGACGGCGACTCGCTGCGGCTCGATCGTCCGCTCGAGCTGCGCTCGCCCGAAGGCACGTCCGCGGAGCTCGCGGGCGCGTTCGATCTGTCGACGCCCGCGAAGGCCGCGACCGCGGCCGCGAAGGCCGAGCCGGTGTGCAAGGCTCCGCCACCCCCGGCACCGCGCGTCGCCGGAGTGACGCAGGCGGCCGCGGCTGCGGACGCACCGACCGGCACGCGCGCGACGCTGCGCGGCACCGTTGCATTGCAAGCCGTGCGCGCCCTGCTCGCGCCCTACGGGCTCGAAGCCGGCAAGGGTCGCATCGACATCGACTTCGCGCTCGACGGTCCGGTCGGCGCACCGACGCTCTCGGGTCGCATGGATCTCCCCGCCGATCAGAAGACGCTCGCGATCGATCTCGCCGGCGTGCCGTTCCCGGTCGAGCTCACCGATCTCGCGCTCGGCGTGCACGACGACTGGATCGCCGCGCGCGGCACGTTGCGCGTGCTCGGCGAGGACATCGACTTCGGATCGATCGGCAGCGCGCGCAGTGGCTACGCGTACGGAGGCCCGTGCGCCGGTCACTTCGACGTCGCCGCGCGCGGCACCGCATCGGTGCGCCTGCTCGCGCAGTTCCTCGGCGACGCGGTCGAAGGCGCGAAGGGGGCGATCGACATCCCGCAAGCGCTGGTCAGCGGCACGCTCTCGCCCGAGGTCACCGTCACGCGCGCCGAAGGTGCGCTGGGCTTCTTCGATCACGAGCTCGAGCTGCGCGTGACCGAGGGCCTCGAGCCCGTGCAGCTCCGCAAGGGTCGCGTCGTCTTCGCGCGCTGCGGTGCGACCCACGAGTGCACCGATGCCCACGTCCCCGAAGGCTCGATCGCGTTCTACGTCGGCGGCATCAAGACCAGCTCGCCCCAGAAAAAGCCACGCGGCGCGATCGAGGCCGAGATCGGCGCGCGTGGTCGCGCCGCGCTCTGGGGCCGCCTGTTCATCGCGCCCGACGGCACGCCGCTGCACACCGAGATCGACGTGTCGCTCGACGACGTCTCGTACCGCGACTACGACGGCCGCGGTCGCCCGGTCGCGGAAGGCGAGCTCAACTCCGATCGCATCGCGATCCGCGGCTCCGATCCGATCGTCGTCACCGGTGCGCTGCAGCTCGCGCGCTCGCGGTACGTGAAGGATGCGATCCAGGGCAGCGACATCCTCGCGCTCACCGACGAGACCGAGGTGCCCGAGAGCCCGCCGCCCGACATCATCCGCGCGCTGCAATTCGATCTGCGCGTCGACACCGAAGATCCGCTGCGCGTCGACAACAACATCGCGACCGGCGTCGAGGCCAATGCGCAGGTGGTGGTCACCGGCGACTACGACACGCCGGAGTTCGCGGGTCGCATCGACTTCGAGTCGGGCGGCAAGGTCGACATCCCGTTCCTCACCGGCACCTACGAGATCCAGCACGGGCGCGTGAACTTGATGGGTGCGATCGACGACGCGGAGATCGACGTCGAAGCGCTGCGCGAAGAGCCGGTGTACGTGAAGGGTGTCGCGCACCAGCTCGAGCTCTTGCTCACCGGCACGCTGTCGGAGATCCAGTGGAGCTGCTCCACCGGTGAAGGCGACGCGGGCGACGACGTCTCGTCGCGCACGCGTCGTTGTTTCGACTACCTCGTGCTCGGCACCGGCGACGTGGAGATCTCCGACGCCGACGTGCGTCGCTTCGGTGGCGGTGGCATCGGCGAAGCCCGCAAGCCGCTCGGCGTCGTCGGCCACGTCACCGAGTTCGACATCGACGAGCGCGCGGCCAAAGCGGTTCCGCGTCTGCGCGGCTACATCCCGGACACCGATCTGCGACTGGGACAGATCGGCCCCGAGCTGCGCATCGCGACGCCGTCGAACTGGTTCGACTTCGACTACGCACGCGCATCGCTGGGCTGGGACTACACCCGCGGCTATCCCGGCTTCTTCCTGCGGCAGAGCCGGCAGGTCACCTTCCGCCTCGAGCTGCTCGAGCCGATCACGCTGGAGTTCAGCCGGCGCATCCGATCGTACTTGAACCAGCGCGTGGTCTTCGATCCGCTCAAGCAGCGCACGATCGAGCTGAAGTTCGACGTTTCGGTGCCGAGCGCACGCTAGCAGCCGTGCGCAGCACGCTGCTCCGTGCCCGTGCCCGTGCCGATGCCCGTGCCCGGTTCGATGACGCGAGCACCATTTCGTGCGATCACTGCACCGAGCGTGCATGCGTTCCTGACGGCTCTCCTCGCGGTGAGCATCGCGACCTTCTCGAGGTCGGCGAGCGCGGAGCCGCCGAGCGATGGCCCGCCGGAACCGATCGGCACCGAGCCGATCGTCGACACGCCGACGCCCGCACCACCGAGCGACGAGTCACCGGCGGAGGAGGAGCCGATCGACGAGCCGCCGATCGAAGAGCCGCCCGCCGACACGCCGAGCGACGCGGCCCCGACCGGCACGACGCCGAGCGAAGCCACGACGACACCGACGACGCCCACCGAGGCGCCGCCGATCGAGCCCGGTGCCCCCGGCGATCCCCTCGCCGCCGTCGAGTCCGGCCTGCAGACGCTGAAGGACGGCGGCATCGAGGTCGCACCGCCCACGCGCACGAGCAACGTGCTGCAGGGCGAGGTGCTCACCACCACGCTCTCGGGCACCGAGCACGCCTACCTGCTCTTCGTGCTCGAGGCCGTCGCGGCCGAAGGCTACCTCGTGCTGCTGCGCCCCGCGGGCCGCGATCGCTACGAGCTCGTCGCGCTGCGTGCTCGCGCCGGACAAGAGCGCGGGCTCACCTTCATCGGCGTCGACAAGCTCGTCATCCAAGGCAAGTACCGCGGCGGTGAGAGCCGCGCGACGATCGAGAAGCTCGTCGACACCAGCGACGGCTTGCTGATCCCGTTCGAGGTGAGCGACACGCTGCGACCGGTCGGCTATCGCGCGACGATGCGACCGCTCGACGACGGCGTGGTCGAGCTCGAGGTGCAACCGGGTCGCGCGATCCGTCGCGTGCGCGTGCACGGGCACACACCGCTCTTCGAGCGCGAGATCCGACGCGCGTTGTCGATCGAAGCGCGCCCCGGCGCGCTCGCGCCCGGTGCTTGCGTGCCGCGCGAGCGCCTCCGCACCGCGAAGGGCCGCGCGAAGCTCACCTCGCTGTGCGACCCCGACGATCGCGTGTGCCAGGCCTGGGAACGCAGCGAGCGCGCCCGCATCCAGCGCTACCTCTTCGACGAAGGGTACCTGCGCGGCAGCGTCAACTTCGCGCTCGCCTGCGATCCCCACGACGACGACAACGTCGTGCTGCACGTCGTGCTGCACAAGGGCAGCGGCTACCGCGTGCCCGAGGTGAAGATCACCGGCAACCTCGGCACCAAGGATCAACGCTGGGTGCGGCGCGTGTTCAAGCCGAAGTTCAGCCCGATCGTTCCGCTGCCGAAACGCGTCACCCGCAAGCACATCGAGGAAGCGAAGGAGCGGGTCGAGCACGAGTACGCCACGCCGCGCTCGTCCACCGCGGGTCGAGCAAGACGCGCGCTGTCGCTGCCCTACCCCGGCGTGCGCGCGGAGACCAACTACGATCGGCTGCGACGATCCGAGGCACCGATCGTTCCGAAGCTGCCGCTCGTCGTCGACGTGCAGCTGGGCACCGGTGTCGACACCGACTTCCTCGACGAAGAGCGCGTGTCGGAGAACCGCCTGCGGGCGCAGCTGCAGCTGTTCGAGCGCCGCGAGGCCGCCAACGCAGCCACGGCGGCGCGCGAGGCCGCGAACCTGCGCAGCTATCTGCAGGGCCGCGGCTACATGCTCGCGAAGGTCGACGGGCAGTTCCAGGACTTCGGCACGCTGCACAAGCTCACCTTCACCATCGACGAGGGCGCGCGTGTACGCATCCGCGACGTCGACATCGAGCAACCCGAAGGCGTGCCGATCGGCGTGCTCGAAGAGGTCGAGCGCGAGGTGGTACGCGCGCGCGAGCTGAAGTCGGGCGGACGCTTCACCGATGCGGGCGCGCGCAAGGATCTCGGCGTGATCCTGGCCGCGTATGCGAAGCGCGGCTATCTGTGTGCGCGCGCGCAGGTGCGGGTCGCGTTCTGGAAGGACGGGCTGCACACGCCGCGTGCACACGCGAAGCTCGATCTCTCGGGCGAGCTCGAGGACTCCGGGAGCGCGACGTGGGTGACCACGCACGAAGGGCGTGCGGGCTTCGATCCCGAGGGCATCGCGGCGATCCGTGGGCGTCGCAGCGCGGGCCTGTGGGTCGTGGTCGACGTCGATCCCGGGCCGCGCGTCGTCACGTCGAGCCACGAGCGCGTGCGTCACCTCGAGGTCCAGATCCCCGGCTCGCGCGAGGTCGAGTCGCTGCCGCAGACCACCGGTGCATGGGGTGCGCCTCGCATCCTGCGCGGTGGTCCGCTGCGGCGGAAGAAAGACGACGACGCGGGCCGTGTCCCGGTCGACCTCACGCTCGATCGCGACGTCGAGCGCGACGTGATCGCGCGCTACCAGAAGAGCGGTTACCCGCTGGCGGATGCCGAGGTGCGTTGGATCTACAACAGCACCGACGGCCGACAGGTGCGTGCGGCGACCGGCGAGCAGCTCACCGAAGCCGACGTCGGAATGTGCGAGGAGCATGCCGACGATCCGTCGGTCACGGTCGACGCCGAGATCGCGGTGTACGAAGGTCGGCGTGCGCGCTTCGGCACGACGCTCGTGCGCGGCAACTTCAAGACGCGCTACCAACGGAGAAACGGCAAGCCTGCGGCGATCGATCGCGAGATCGAGTGGCAGGAAGGCGACCCCTACGATCGCGGCAAGGTCGATCGCACGCGCGCCGGCATCGACGGCATGGGCGTCGCGGAGAGCGTGCAGATCCGGCAGCAGGATCAGAACTGCCGGCTCGACAGCGATCCGGCGCGCCCGTGCGTGGTGCACCAGCTCGTCACGATCAGCGAGGCCAAGGATCGCGGCATGGATCTCGAGTGGGGCTTCGGCGGCGCCACCTTGAACCCGCTCTACGGCTTCATTCGGCCCACGTTCCCCAACATGTGGGGCACGGCGTGGGATCTGTCGCTCGACGCGGTGGTCGGCGCGAACCTGGCCGCGCTCAACCGGCTGTTCTGCGTCGGCGAGGATTGCTACGAGCGCTCGGGTCGCATCAACCTGCGAAGGCAACGCATCGGTGGCAGCCCGCTCACGCTCGACATGGGTGCGCAGCTGCAGCGACGCGTGACGCCGGCGCGCGGGCAGATCGACAGCGCGCTCGGGCACGCGCGACTGACCTGGCCGATCAGCAAGGAGTGGTCGGTCTACGCCGGCTATCTGATCCAGGCCGCGAACATCTCGAAGGACATCGTGAAGCCGGCGCTCGGGGCCGACAGCGGTTGTGGCGAGAGCGGCACCGCGTCGTGCCGGCCGCCGAATCGTGGTGAAGCGATCGTGCCCGATCGCACGGCGATGCTGCAGACCGGCGCACGCTGGGAGCGCAACGTCGACAACGCGTTCAACCCCGACAAGGGCATCATCGCGACCGCCGATGCGATGTTCGCGTCACCGTGCTTCGGTGGGCAGGACTGGTGGATGCGCTTCGACTTCGGGTGGGAGCAGTTCATCCCGCTGCGGCGCACGAACAAGCGCTTGAACTTCCGCTACGCGATCACCTACGGCCACGAGGTGCCGATCCCGTTGCCGCGCTCGTGTGCCGGCGGAGAGAGCCGCACGCAGAGCGTGCCCGAGGTGTGGCGTTACTTCGGCGGTGGCACGCGCGACCTCGGTCTGCGCGGCATCCTGCCCCAGACGATGCTGGTCGACGTCGAGCAGATCGCGGGGCCCTACGGTGTCTACACGCTGCGGCCCACCGCGCAGGGCGGTCACATCCGTGCGCTCGGCACGATCGCGCTGCAGCTCGTCACGGTGCGCAACTTCCTCGGCGGCCGCTTGGCGCACTCGATCTTCTTCGACTTCGGCGTGCTCACGCAGCGCTGGCGTCAAGTCGTGTTCAACCGCGACTTCCGTCGCAGCGTCGGCATCAACTTCGTGAAGTGGGACATCAAGATCGTCACGGTGTCGCTGGGGTATGCGGTGTTGATTCCGAACTGGATCTGGCCGGGGAATGTGCGGCCGACGGATGATCACAATGGGCGCTTCGTGTTCGATGTCGGAGCTACTTTCTGAAGCTCTGCGGTCGCTGGCACGACCACGTTCAAGTTCACGTTCACGTCTACGTCCACGTCCACGTTGACGTAGACGTAATCGTGGACGTGAACGTGAACGTGGTCGTGCCAGCGACCGCAAAGCCCGAGATCAGCGCCGCGGAGGCGGCGGTGCACTCTGCACCTTACCGCTCTCTTTCTCCGCCGCCGTCGCAGCCCGCACCGCTTCCACCTTCACGCTCATCGTGATCCGCTGCCCCGCCAACGGATGCACCAACCGCACCGTCACTTCATCCGCGTTCGAATCGATCACGCGCAGCTTCACGGTCTGCCCGCCGCCCATGCCGGCTTCGAACTCCGCGCCCACCTCGAGCTTCGCGCCCGCGGGAAATTCCTTGCGACCGATCACGCGCGTCGGACCATCCTCCACGCGACCGAAGGCTTCTTCGGGCGGGAACTCGAAGGTCTGCTCGGTGCCCGCGTCGAGCCCCATCAAGCGCTTGTCGAGCCCGGGAATCATGCCCGAGCGACCGGCGAGGAAGCTGATCGGACCGCTGATGTCCGAGCTCTCGATGATCTCACCGGCTTGGTTCGTGATGTCGTAGCTCAGGGTGACGACGGTGTCGGGCGCGACCTTCATCGTCGCCGAGTATGCCCGCGCCGCCCTTCGCCGTCACTCGGTGACGACGACTGCCGAGCCCTTCGCGTTGGCCTTGCCCGAGGGAGAAATCGCATGCCACCCCTCGGGCAGCGCGGGCTCGGTGAAGCCGAACAACCAGCGCGCATCCGCGGGCGAGAGGTTCACGCAGCCGTGCGAGCGCTCGATGCCGAACCCGGCGTGCCAGAACGCACCGTGCAACGCGACGCTGCCCTGGAAGTACTGCGTCCACGGCACGTCGTCGATCGAGTAGGCCTCGTCTTCGATCGGCTGATCGCGCATCGATGTCGCCACGTGCTTGATCTGCACGCGATGCACACCGACCGGTGTCATGCCCGGCGTCTTGCCGGTGGACACCAGCGTCGCGAACACCGGGGTATCGCCGTCGTACGCGACCAACGTCTGCTCCGACAGATCGATGTGCACCCACTTCTCGTCCGGCGCGACGCCGGGCGGACGCTTCAGCTTGTAGGCCTCGCCCACCGCGTACGCGCGCATGAGCATTCCGTCGGCATCCTCGAAGTACTCGACCGTGCCGACGTGCAGCTTCTTCACGAACTTCCACGTGCCCAACCGCGGCGGCATCGTGTCGGTCTTCACCAGCACGTCGCTGCCGGCCGGCTCGCGCTTCATCAGCGGCATCTCGCGGCGGATGAAGTGGATCGGCAGGTCCTCCGCGCTCGCGACCAGCTGCCCCTTGAACTTCGTGGGCGCCTTCTGCCCGAGCTGATACTTGCGCGCGTACGAGCCGCGCGTCGTGCGAAGGAAGCGACGCTCGCTCTTCACCTCTTCGCCGGCCTTCGTCACGTAGAAGCCGGCGTTCATGTACTCCTTCACGACCGCGGGCACGTCCTCGGGACGCTCCGCCGGTGCCATGGGCATCGGCACGCGCCCCTTGTCGGCGAGCCACGCCGCACCGGCATGATCGGCCGCGTCCTGCTCGCCGAAGCTCGGCAATCGATGGAAGAACGGGGTCATGTCGGCGTTGACGCGCCAGTACTCGTAGGGCAGCGCGCCTTCGAGATCGGGATCGACGATCGTCGCTTCTTCTTGCGGCGGCTCGCTCCCGGTCGACAGCCCCGCCGCGAGACAGATCCATCCGCGCGGGAACACCTTGTGCCAGCCCTGCGAGCAGCCGCCGCCGAAGCTGCGCTCGGCGTCGACGCGAACCCGCGTGCCGCCGCGCAAGATGCCGAGGATCGGTGACGCGAGCTCGGCACGCTGCCGCACGATCACCGCGAGCGAAGTGACGAGCCCGTGGCGCGGGAACTCGAGCTCGTCCTCCGGCGTGAGCGCAGGGATCGGCACCGCCATCGGCGGATACGCCGTGTACGTGCCGGTCTCGTCGGCGACGCGCCACGGCGGCAGCTCGCCCTGGGGCACGACGGCCGCCTCGCCTTCGGGCACCTCGCTCGGCGCACCGTCGGGCGCGAGCTCGTCGACCTCGCGCGGTGCGTCCGCCTGCGCGACCGCAGCGCTCGCCGTCTGCGCTTGCGCGGACGCCGGAGCGACGACCGCATCGGGCGTGCCGCTCTTCGCCAGCTCGTAGCCCACCGCGACCACGCCCCCGCCGAGCAGGAACGATCCCGCGATCTCGAGCCAGCGCCCCGGTTGCGAGGACATCGGCGGCGGAACGTAGGCCATGCGCGCGCGCTCGGCAAGCGGCGCCCTCGCGGCTCGACGCGCGCCTGCGATTGCAGGCCTACGCCTGCGTCGTGCAAGCTCGCCCGCGATGCGGATCGCCGCCGTGGCGCTGCTCGGGCTCGCGATCGCGGGCGTCGCGGTGCCGTGCGCGCACGCGGCTCCTGCGAAGCGCGAGAGCAAGCGCGCACCGACGGAGAAGGCCGCGTGGCGTCTGCCGCCGGTGCCACCGCGCATCGACGGCGCGTACCTCGGTGGATCGATCTACGGCATCGCAACGTTCGCGCGCGTCAACGGTCTCGACGTCGGCCCGAGCCCGTTCTCCGGATTCGGTGGGCACGCGAAGGTCGGACAGTTCGTGCTGCCGTGGCTCGGCCTCGGCATCTCGCTCGGTGGTGCGCTCGGCTATCGCAGCGAGCGCGAGATGATGGGCGTGCGTCAGCGCCTCGGCATGGGTCAGCTCATGGTCGACGGCACGTTCTTGCCGGTGCCGAAGATCAACCTCTCGGTGCGCGCGAGCTTCGGCTTCGGCGGCGGTGCGATCCGACAGGCGGGCAAGAGCGGACGCAGTGGTTTCGGCGGTGCGATCTTCTCCGCGGCCGTGAAGTACGAGTGGTTCCCGTTCGCGAAGCGCTTCCGTCCGACCAAGGGCGGTGGCTTCGGGCTCGGCCCCGAGCTCGGTTGGATCGGCGCGACGCCGGCGGCGAAAGGTCGCCCGATGGCGAACGTCGTCTACCTCGGGCTCTCCACCACGTTCTACTTCGGCAACTAGCGCTCGCCGGGGATCAGGTAGAGCACGTACACCACGTGCTGCCCCCACGCGGATCCGTCGGGGTGCCAGCTCGCGATCTTCGTGACCACGGCGACGTTGCGCTCCTTCACGAGCGGGCCATCGAAGTCGGGGCGATAGCCGTCCAACGTCAGCGTCGTGTAGACGACGCCGTGCATCGCCTGCCCCGCGCGCTTGCTGAAGTGATCGAGCAGCCCTTGCAGCTCGTCCATCGGCTGGCGCTCGCCCACGCGCACGCGCTCGGCCGCCGCATCGAGCACCCGACGATCCGCGGGATCGCCGACGCGCTTCACCGGCGGCAGGTCTCGCGCCGCACGCTGGGCATCGAGCTGATCGAGGAAGGCCTCCTGCGCCGCGGTGTAGTCGCGCGGCTCGAACAGCTCGTACGAGAGCAGCACGAGGTGCGAGGCCCTCGCCGCGGCATCGTCGCTCACCGCGATCGCAGCGGTCGCGCTCTGGGGTGCGAGCGCGCGCGCACGGAAGATCGGCGATGCCATCGCGGCACCGACCATGCGATCGAACGGCACGTCGCGCGGCAGCACGACCGAGCGCAGATCGCCGTTGCTGATGGTGCCCTCGACCTTCCAGCCCGCGAGCATGCCCAACGCGATCTCGTCCTGCAGCCGCGGATCGTTGCGGGCGGCGATGAAGTGCGGCAAGAGCCCGCCGACCAGCTCGGTCTGCGCGATCGCATGCGACCACACGCGCAATCCGAGACGCTCGCGCACGGCATTGATCGCGGTGAGCCACTCGAGCGCGCCGCGCTCTTCGCCCGACACCGGCACCGCGACCGCGCGCGCGGTCCATGCGTCGGACAGTGTGCCGCGCGGCGAGACCCACAGCGTGAGCACCTCGTGCGCGAGCACGTCGCCCGGTCCTCCGATCGCGATCTCGACGCTCGCGCTCGCATCCTCGGGATCGATCGGGCACGCGAGCGCGAACGCGTTGGGGCTCGCGCCTTCGGCTGCGATCGGACGGCACTGCGAGAAGCCGTCCTCGCCGCGCGTCGCGAAGCCGAACACGCCACCGATCGGCGCATCGTCGAAGCCGCGCACGATGACCTCGCCGCCGGTGGGCACCATCGCGACGTCGGCGACGTTCACCGCACGCGGCACGGTCGCCACCACCGCGATGCCACGATCGCCGTCGTCGACGACCGCGACGCCGAAGTCGCTCGCCTCCGGCACCTTGGCCGCGACCGCCTCGACGTGCGGTGCATCGCGCTCGATGTCGAAGAGGCGCGCACGCGGATGACCGATCCGCGAGAGCGCGAGCGTGGCTCCGGCGTGACCGACTCCGCAGCGCGCCGCGATCCACTGCTTGAGATCGATCGCGGGCTGGGCGTCGAACGCGAGGATGAACAGGCCGAGCTCGCGCGCGAAGCAGGTCATCGGCTCGGTGACGCGACGCTCACCACCGCCGAGCACCTTCGCGAGCGCGCGCGATCGTTCGTCGGTCGCGAGCGTCGACGTGACCGCGTCGGGCAGCGGCCCGCGCAGCTGCCACGCATCGGTGCCACGCATGCGCGGGGCCTTGGGCAGCGGCGGCGCGGGCTGCTGCGCGATCTCGTCGATGCGCGCCTCGTCGGGAAACGGCTGCGCGAGCACGAGCGACTGCCCCGACTCGTGCTGCTCCGGCTGCCCGATCCCGAACTGATGAAACCGCGGCGGCGCCTTCCGCCAGCACGCCGCGGTGCCGACCACGAGCACGACCCCGAGCAACGATCGCAGCGAGCGAGACATGACCGAATGGAGTGCACCCCACCCCGCATTCGATCCCGGCGGCGCGCGAATTCACCACCGAACGCTGCTTCGCCACGCATGGAACGGCCGGTGGTAGGATGGCCCGGTGTGGTGGACACGAGGATGGGGTGGGCTCGGGATCGTCGCGCTCGCGCTCGCATGCGTGCCGAGGGAAGAGACCGCATCGGCTGAAGGCGCCGGCGATGAGACGTCCTCGCGCGGAGACGACGACTCCACCGCAGCGACGCCGACCGCCAGCTCGACGGGCGCCGCGACCAGCAGCACCAGCACGTCGACGACCGCGAGCGATTCGTCGACCAGCAGCGACGACGACAGCTCGTTCATTCCGATCGTCGACATGGGCCCGTACAGCGCGTGTCCGCAGCCCGAGCCGACGGCGCAGGCCGCATCGTGCGACAGCGGCACGCACGACGCCGGCGAGCTGTGCTGGCAAGGTGCGGCGACGCGCTGTGCCGAGGGCGGCCCCGAAGGCGTGTGGTTCGCGGACTTCGGCGAGGGCATCGACGTCGTCTACATTCCGCTCGGCTCGGATGGCATCTATCGCGTCGACGCGACGATCGCCGGCATGTTGGGCGAGCCCGAAGCGCTGCTCGGCGGCAGCTATCCGATGGGCCTCGTGCCGGCCGATGTCGTCGGCGACCTCGCGATCGATCTCGTGGTCGCAGACGAGGCCGGCGTCACCGTGCACCGCGGTCTGCCGGACGTCACCTTCGTGGAGTCGGCGATCTCCGCGATCGGAGCGATCGGTCGTGTGCACACCGCAGAGCTCGACGGCATCGCGCCGCGCGACCTGCTGGGCACCACCGAGATCGGCTACGGCTCCGGCAACGTTCGGGTCGCGTTCGGCGGCCCGGGCGGCACGTACGACGACGAGCTCGAGCTCGCGCTCGGATCGCAGGTGTGGCCGCGCGCCGCAGACTTCGACGGCGACGGTCGCGACGAGCTCGTCGTGCTCACCGACGACACCTACGCCGATCCACCGGCACCGCGCCGCATCGTCGTGTTGTCCGCGCCCTTCGACGTCGCCGACGCGATCGTGATCGACACCGCGGACGATCTCGGCTTCCCGGTGTTCGGCCGCTTCGACGCCGGTCCGACGCTCGACCTCGGCTACTACCGCGACGACGAGCTCGTGATGCATCCCGGCCTCGGCGACGGCGCGTTCGCAGCACCCATCACGTCACCGATCGAGAGCTGGCCGGTGATCGGCGCCGACCTCGACGGCGACGGCCACCACGAGGTCGTCACCGCGCGCTCGGTCGTCGCGCTCACCGACGACGGCACCGTCGCCGAGGTCGCCGAGTTCGACATCGGCTACAACAACTACGGTGTCCTGTCTGCCGCGCTCGCCGACGCCAACGACGACGGCTTGCTCGACATCCTGTTCGGCAGCGGCTACGGCCAGCGCAACGGCACGATCCACCTCGTGCTCTCGAATCCGTGAGGTGCCGTTGATCCGCATGCACGACCCGGGCGCCAACTTGATTTCGGCGCTCTTTGGATCGCTCGCCGCGCTCGCGTGCGCCCCAAAGGCGTCCTCCGACGGTGCCGAGTCCAGTGGCGGCAGCACGACGACGAGCGAAGGCTCGTCCACGAGTGAAGGCTCGTCCACGAGCGAGCACGCGACCACATCGACGTCGGGCGACGACGAGTGGGGAGCGCCGGATTGCGATGCGCTCGTGCTGCCCGGCGATCCGGACGACGTTGCGGCGACACCTCGGGCGGATCGCGACGCCGAGGTCCTCGCGCTCGAGCTCGACCCCGCCCGCATCGTCGCGCGCACGGCCGACTACGAGATCATCGCCGACGACCTCGCCGCGATTCGAATGCTCGCCCCGGAGCTCGGCGACGTGCACATCGATTGTCGCGTCGCACCGGGCTACACGTTCTGGATCTTCACCGACGTCGCGGTCGTCGACGCAGTCTGGGAGTGGACCTTCCACGCGTGGGACTGCCACAACGCGTTCTACGGGATCGACTATCGCCCCACCGGCCAAGGCGGAGACGTCTGGCGCATCGACGGCTATGCATTCGCCATCCGGGTCGCCGGCGTCTACTCGCCGCAGCTCGAAGACGTGTACGCGCAGATCCCCGGCTTCGAGAACGCCGACATCGGGCCGCATTGGAGTAACCCGTTCGATCCCGACTGCGAAGACGTCGACGGCACGATCACGCTCGCGGCGACGCACGACACCGACGGCGCAATCGACGAGCGCACGTATCGCTTCGATCAGCCCGAGCTGGGCGCGCGCACCTTCGTCGTCACACCCGGTGCGGCGCCGATCGAGCTCGACTGATGCTCACGCCGCGGCCGTGCGCCGCGAGAACTGGATCGTCGTCTCGGGGCCGAGCGACTCGCCGGGCTCGCCGAGGAATCTCGCGATCGTCACCGTCACGTTGTCGGGGCCGCCGGCGGCACACGCCGCTTCGGTGAGCGCACGACACGTGCGCACCGGATCCTGGTGCTGCAGCATCAGCTCGAGCAAGCGGCGATCCTCGAGCGGACCAGTCAAGCCGTCGCTGCACAACATCAGCACGTCGCCCGGCTGCACGCGCACGCGCACGAGATCGGGGCCGACCTTCTCCTGCACGCCGATCGCTTCGAGCAACATGTTGCGCTGCTTCACGTTGCGCGCTTGATCGGGTGCGATGCGACCGGTCGCGATCATCTGCCCCACGACGTTCTGATCCATCGTGAGCTGCTGCAGCGTGTGACCGCGACGCAGGTACGCACGCGAGTCGCCGACCTGCACGATCACGAGCTCGCTGTCGAAGAGGATCGCGGCGGTCATCGTCGTGCCCATGCCGCGCTTCTCGGGGTGCGCCTTCGCGTGATCGAGGATCGCTCGATTCGCGGCGGTCACCGCTTGCAAGAGCGCGTGCTCGGCCGCTTCCATCGTGCCGATCGGCGCGTTCGCTCGCATCACACCGTCGAGTGCTTGCAGCGCGAGCTTGCTCGCGAGATCACCCGCCGCTGCGCCACCCATGCCGTCGCACACACCGAGCACCGTGCCCGGCGATCCCAACGGCTGCACGCGCGCATCGGGCAGCAAGCCCGTCTCACCGGTGCCGAGGTTCAGCACCAAGAACGAGTCCTCGTTGCGCTCGCGGGCGCAGCCGACCTCCGTGCGTGCGAACACCTCGAAGCGGAGCATCAGTCCGTCCGCAAGCGTATGATCTGATCGCCGATACGGAAAGTGTCGCGATTGTGTAGCTCCGCAGAGCCGCGCACCCGGATGTAGGTGCCGTTGGCGGAGTTCAGGTCCTCGAGGAAGACCGACATGGTCGCGCCGTTGAGCTCGAGCCGCAGCCGCGCGTGCTCGCGGCTCAGGAACGGGTCGTGCGGGAAGACCACGTCGCCGGATTCGCGCCCGATGACGATCCGTGCACCGCGCATGCCGAAGTGATCGCCGCGGATCCCCCCGCGTCCGACCAACACGAGCTTGCCCCACGCCGGTTGCAGCGGGGTGCCGAACAGGCGCGTGCCGAGCTCGTCGGGCGGTTGCTCGTCGGCGGGCCCCTCGACGTTCTCGACGCGCAGGAGCTGGTGTCCGACCATGAACGTGTCGCCGGGATAGATCGCCGCGGTGCCGCGGATCCGCAGGTACACCCCGTTCTGCGAGCCGGTGTCGACCAGCCAGAAGGTCTCGCCCGATCGTTCGATCCGCGCGTGCGTCGGCGAGATGAAGTCGTCGTCCGCGAAGAGCACGTCGGCGGCGCGACGACCGAGCGTGAGCCGGTCGCCCACCACCGCGAACTTCTCGCCTTCGCTGCCGTCGCGCGCGACCAGCACCAGCCGTGCGGTGCGCGTGCCGGGATTCGTGGGCAGCGACGCTTGACCGCGCTCGCCGACGACGGGCTGCGACGGCGAGCTGCCCGACCACGGACCGACCGGCACCGCGCCCTCGCGCGTGTCGTCCTCGGGCTTGCGTGCGCGCTCGGCCGCGACCGCGGCCATCACCTGCCGCGAGTCGAACGCGGCCGTGGGATCGTTGTCCCCCGCGGGTTGCACCGCCGGCCCCGCGCCCATGCGCGCGTCGGGGTACGTGGGATCCTCTTCGCTCGTCACCGTGCGCACGCGCCCCGGCGCGGGCACGGTGCGATCGTCTTCACCGACCTCGGGTCGACGCAGCACGATCGCGGGCGACGGCACCGTGCGATCCGGCGACGGCATGGCCGACGGCGACGACATCATCGGTGGCGGCTGGATCATCGGCGGTGGCATCGGCCCGGCACCGATCGTCCCGCCGCTGCGGCCATCGTTCGGATACGGCGCGGGTGCGGAGCGACCCGGCGCGGGCACGGTGCGATCGGGCGAGACCGGCGGCAGCGCATCGGGTCCGCCGTAGCCGATCGTTCCGTCGGTGCGCTGCGATCCCTGCCACACCACCGCGGGCATCACCGCGTCGGGGGGCAACGGCGTCGGCGGTCCGGGCGCAGGCACCGTGCGATCGGCCGGCGCTTGCTCGCCCTCGATCTGGATGATGCGAGTGTCGGGTCGGGCGAGCCGCTCGCGTTGGTTCTGTCCGCAGATCGGACAGAAGTCGAAGCCATGCTCCACCTGCGATCCACAGCGCGCGCACTTGAGGCCGCCGAGGTTGCTCGGGCTACTGCGACCCGAAGCGTACCCGCACACCCCGCATGCGGGCGCATCTGCGGCCAGCTCGGAGCCACACATCGGGCATGGTGTCCCAGCCATCGTCCCGGAGTCTCTTCGGTACCCTCGACCCTGCGCGCTTGCGAGTCCGTCCAGCCTGGGATAGACCCCGCGAGCGTTCCGGCATGTCAGCGTATCGACCGGGCGCGAGTCCGTCAATTGCCCGCGCGCGACGACATCCGCCCGCTCTCGCCGCCTCGGGTGGCCGGAGCAATCCTCGCGCTCGCGGTCAGCGTCGGACCGCTCGCGGCGTGCAGCCCGATCGTGCGGCCGCCCGAGTTCGCGGGCGCGACCGATCACGTCGCGGAGACCAGCCTGGTCGGCCCGTTCGACGGGCAGATCGTCGACTTCAACAACAGCGAGCCCATCGGCGACGCGACCGTCGTCGGCGTCTGGTCCTACGATCGCGGTGACGGGCTCATCGGTCCGTCCGGCTCCGAGACGGTCGTCGTGAAGAGCGATCGCGCCGGTCGCTACCGCGTCCCCGCCGCACCGAGCGAGGCGCGCGGTCGCACGGTGCGGCTCGTGTCGTTCACGCTCTTCGTCTACAAGCGCGGCTACGTCGGCTACCGCTCCGACGTGCCCTACGACGGCGGCACGCGCAGCGAGTTCGTCGGTCGCCACAACAAGGTCGAGCTGCGCAAGTGGACGAGCAACGACTCGCACGCCGACCACCTCGTGATGCTCGCGCCGCCGCCGGAGATCGAGCGGCTCACCGACTGGGAACGCGGGCCCGCCAACCTCGCGCTGTGGCGCGCGCAACGAGGCGCGTTGCCGGCGGAAGAGACGCCCGTCGTGCCCACGCTCGATCTGCTGGACGCGACCGCGTTGCTTCCGCCCGAAGAGGTCCGCAAGCGCACGCAGTTCACCGATCCCTTCCAGGTGTCGGACTTCACCGATCTCGCGCGCACGCACTTCTATCACGGCGTGCACCTGCGCGCGGTCGATCGCGAAGAGGTGTGGGACGTCGGCTATCGCGTGTGGAGCGATCCGCCCGGTGGGCTCGAGCCGGTGCTCGAGACGTTCCACGAGACGTTGCCCGGCGTCGAAGCCAGCGGCGACATCACGCCGGAGACGTTCGTGTACGACAGCGAAGCCGTGCGTGCGGTCGCGTTCCTCGATCGCACGCGCAAGGTCGGCGTGCTCTTGACGTGCGGCGGCATGCAGTGCGTCGACGTCGAGACCGCGCTCGTGCTCGCACGCTACATCCACGATCACCTCGACGCGCTGACCTCTGCCGCAGCGCCCGACGCACCCGCGGAGGGTCAGCGATGAGGCGCATCGTGCTCGCGCTCGCGTTGTTGCTCGCGCCCTTGTCGGCGCGCGCGTGGGATCCGTCGCGCACGCACGTGGGCATCACCGAGCGTGCGGTGGAGAAGAGCGAGCTGCACAGCCGGTGGATGGAGGGCAGCGCGAAGCAGCGCGGGTGGTTCACGCCGCTGCGCGTCGATCCCACGCGGCTGCGTGGCGAAGAGCGCCGCCTCTTGCTGCTCGCGATGCGGCACGCGCACGCCGACGTCGGCTCGATCGCCGGCGGTGGTCCGGGCGCGTGCCCGAAGCTGCCCGCGCCCCCCGAGACGCGCGAGCGCTGCGTCGACGGCGACATCTGGGAGACCACCGCGCTCGGTTGGGTGCGCATCGGCATCGCGCTCGAGGTCGCGGAGCGCGATCGATTGCTGCACCACTTCGTCGATCCCGATGCGCCGGGCAAGCCGCGCTGGAAGGCCCGCGGCGACGCGAGCCAGCTCCATCGCGGGCGGTGGCGTCGCATCGAGCGACGCGCGGGCGGAGCGGTGGCGGCCCGCGTCGGTCGCAGTGGGTTCGGCGGCCAGGGCACGAGCGCGATCGGTTGGCTCGACGATCGCGACGATCCGTTCGCGCCGCCGGCGATGCACGATCATCTCGTGCGCGCTGCGTTGTCGGCGAACGCCGCCGATCGCGATCGTCACTTCGCGCTCGCGATGGTCGGGCTCGGTGCGCTCTTGCACGTCGTGCAAGACCTCGGCATGCCCGCGCACGCGCGCGGCGATCTGGCGGGGTTGTTGGTGCCGCTGTCGCCGGAGCTGGGCGATCGCGGCTCGCCGCTCGCCGAAGCCGCCCGGCTCGCGTTCGGGCGCGCGGGGCTGCCCGAGCCGCTCGCGCTCGGCGGACGTCCGCCGGAGAAGGACGAGCATCCCAGCGAAGATCTCCACGCGGTGTTGCTCGGCGATGCGAAGCACGAAGGGCTCGTGCAGCGCGCGGCGCAGCGCTTCTTGTCGGACGGCAGTCTGCCGCAGCCGCGCGTGATCCGAGACGACGTCGATGCGGCGAGCGCTGCGATGCTCGTGCTGGGCGAGGATCGTGCGGGCCTGCTCGCGGTCGAGGTCGAAGGTGCCGTGCTCGCGCCGTGGCCGGCCGACGCCGGGTATCTGCGCAACGGGGCCGGGCGCGCGCTCGCGGCCTGGTCGCGCGACGACGACGATCTCGTGCGCCTCTACCTCGATCGTCACGTGCTGCGCCAGCAAGCGCTCGCGCTCCTGCCCGCCGCGGTCGATGCCAGCGCGCGCGTGCTCGACGTGCTCTTCCCCGCGTGGCCCGAGGCGACCTGGGATCCAGCGAGCGACGTGCTCGAGCTCGACGACGATCCCACGTTGGCAGACGCCGAGCTCGCGATCGTCTCCGAGCGTGGCGACGGCACACGCACGGTGCTGCGGCGCGTGCGATTGCTCGACGACCAACGCAGCCGCATCCGCGACGTCACCCCCGCGACGCTGCCCAAGGACGCGACGATCGTGCTCGTGCTGCAAGCGCGGCGTCCCGACGGGATGAAGATCGTGATCGAGCGGCGGCTCGAGGTGCCCGCACCGATCGAGCCCACGCCCGAGCCCACCGAGACGACCCCGAAGCCCACCGCGACGCCGCCGGGCACGTTGCCCGCACCGGTGCCCGGGCTGCGTCGCCCGTCGTTCACGACGACGCCCTCGAGCGAAGCACCGTCGAGCGAAGCGCCGTCGAGCGAAGCGCCGTCGACCGAAGCGCCGTCGACGGAGACGCCGCCCGAGCCGGCGCCGGTCGATCCGCCGCGCACGCCCGCG
>DASZPU010000778.1:0-5090 GCA_035550195.1 Nannocystaceae bacterium | reverse complement strand
AGTTGATCGTGCGCTGGATGAGATCGAAGTCGATGCCACCTTGCGCGCGCACGTCACCGTTCGGATCCAAGCGCTGCAGCTCGGCCGAGCGCTTGATGATGCGATCCATCCCGGTCTCGCCGACGAAGAGGTGGTGCGCCTCCTCGGTGAGCATGAACTGGGTGGTGCGTGCGAGCGGATCGAAGCCGCTCTCCGACAGCGCGGCGAGCTGATACTTGCCGTCGCGATCCGTGAACATCGTGAACGCGAAGAACGACAGCCAGTGATCGCAGGGCTGGTTGAACGCGCCGAGGATGCGCGGCTTGTCGGGATCGCCGCTGCGACGGTTGAGCAGCTCGTCGGCCTCGTCGCGACCGTCCTTGCCGAAGAACTTGTGCAGCAGATAGACCATCGCCCACAGGTGACGGCCTTCTTCCACGTTCACCTGGAAGAGGTTGCGCAGGTCGTAGAGCGACGGCGCGATGTGGCCGAGCAAGCGCTGTTGCTCGACGCTCGCGGGCTCGGTGTCGGCCTGCGTGACGATGATGCGGCGCAGCGTGTTGCGATGCTCGCCCGGCACCTCGCTCCACGCCGGCTTGCCGGCATCGTCACCGACCTTGATCGTCGCAGGCCCCGAACCGGGATCGAGGAAGATGCCCCAGCGATACTCGGGCATGCGCACGTAGTCGTAGTGCGCCCAACCACCGGGCTCGACCGACGTCGCAGTGCGAAGGAACACCGGCTTGTCCGCGAAGTCGGTGGGACCCATGTCGTTCCACCACTCGAGATACTGCGGCAACCACTTCTCGAGCGCGCGTTGCAGCTTCACGTCGTCGGAGAGCTGCACGTTGTTCGGGATCTTCCCGTTCAGATCGACTGCGGATGACGTCATCGTTCGCTTCGCCCTGTCCTTGGATAGTTTGCCTCGGCTAGACCCGCTGCCAGTCGAATTGGGGCCGTTCCGGGCGTCCGTACAATGTGAGGGCCCCCTCGGGGCCGGTCGCGTTCGGGCGGATGAAGATCCAGTTCTGCCACGCCGAGAGTCGCGCGTAGATCTTGCTGTCCGCGGTTTCCGGACCTGCGAAGCGCAGGTTCTGCTCCATGCCCGTCAGCGCGTCCGGCGACAAGCTGGCGCGCTCTTCGACCGCGATTCGCGTGTCGTCGTCCCAGTCGATCGCATCGAGACGCACCGTGACCAAGCCGGCATCGTCGGCGGCCTCTGCGTCGAGAAGCTCACGTGAGCCGACCAACTCTTCGAGTTGCGCCGGGGTTCCCAACAATCGCGTCTGCAGCCGTGTGAGCCCGGTATGCATCGGCAACGCACCCTCGTCGAGGGCCGAGAGCGCGACGTGCACCGGGGCGTCTTCGTCCTCGAGCATGTAGAAGCGGTCGCTTGCGAGCGCGAGCTCGAGCAGACAGCCGGCGAACGCGGTGCCGCGATCGCCGAACGCGAAGAACGAGCGGCTGGTGTTGTCGAAGCGCCGGAGCACGCGCGCCATGTGCAGGAGGACTTCGCGCGCGTACCAGTGATCGCGCGCTTTCACGAGCGCGGCGTCGTGCGCGAGCACGGTGGCGATGTCGCCTTCCGTCCGCACGGTGACGAGCCCGATGTTCATGTGGTTGACGCGTAGCTGCAGGAGCGCGTCGTCGAGCTCTCGCCACGCGCGCAGCGTCCACAGCGACGGACCGTGCGCACGCATCGCGTCGCCGCCCTGCTCGACGACCGCGACGTCGTCCTTCGACGGACCCTTCACGGTGAGCTTCGCGGTGCGCGTCGCGTCGTCCCACTCGAGCTTCACGTGGCGATAGATCCGCGCGCTCTTGCCGAGCTCGGGCTGCAGCGCATCGAGCACGAACCCCTTGCGCTCACCGGGCGGCAGCTTCGCGCTCGACTCCGCGACGAGCTTGTTCGCGCGATCGTTGACGCTCGCGTCGAACTTCGAGCGCGGATAGATCGCGTCGACGAGGTTCCACTGCACCGCCTTCTTGCCGCGGATGCCTTCGGCCGTGGTCGAGAACACGTCGGCGCGATCGCGACGGATCTTGCGCTTGTCGACCAGCCGCGTGAGCCCGCCCGTACCGGGCAGAACCCCGAGCAGTGGCACCTCGGGCAGGCTCACCGCCGAGTTGCCGTCGTCCTGCAGATAGATTTCCTTGCACGCGAGCGCGAGCTCGTAGCCGCCACCTGCGGTGGTGCCGTTGCACGCCGCCACCCAGATCTGGTGGCTCGCATCGGTCGCGTCTTCGATCTCGCAGCGCGTCTCGTTGGTGAACTTGCAGAAGTTCACCTTCCACGCGTGCGTCGACATGCCGAGCATCTGGATGTTCGCGCCGGCACAGAAGACGCGATCGTTGCCGGACGTCAGCACGACGACACGCACCTCGGGATGCTCGAAGCGCATGCGCTTCACGATGTCGGCGAGCTCGATGTCGACGCCGAGATCGTACGAGTTCAGCTTGAGCTCGTAGCCGTCGCGCAGCGGCGCAGCGGGATCGACATCCATCGCCACGCGCGCGATGGCGCCGTCGTAGCTGACCTTCCAGTGGCGATAGGCGGAGGGCTGGACCTCGAAATCGACGGGATCGAGCGCAACGCGGTGGGCAGAGTCCTGCATCTCGAACGTGAAGCTATCAGCGTCGACGGCTCCTCTGCCGTGCGTCAACCGCACGTCGACGTCGCATCACGTCGTGAGTCACCGCTCGGGCGGACGCGGCGGCGGCGGAGCGATCGTCGCGGACGGAGGCGTGGTCGCCGGCCGACCGTTGCCCGACGCGCTCGCGCTCGAACGCGCGGGCAGCGTGGCCGCATTGGCGCCCATCGAGCACTGCCCCTGCAGCGTGCCGCCTTCCTCGATCAGCAACGCCCGCACCGCGATGTCGCCGTGCACGTGACCCTTGCTGGTGATGAGCAATCGGCCCGATGCGGAGACGCGCCCTTCGACCTTGCCGGAGATCGTGACCGTCGGACCGGAGACGTCGCCGCGCACGTTCGCGTCGGGGAGGATCGTGACGTCGCCGCCGGCGTTGATGTCACCTTCGATCGCGCCGGCCACCGTCAGCGAGGACGCGGTGGTGATGCTGCCCTTGATGGTCGTGTCTTCGGCGATGTAGTTCTGCGGGCTGGTCATCGGCGCGTGCTCCCTCGCGAACCGCGATTGTCGCGGTGCCGACGGCGTGCGCGCAAGGGGATCTAAGTGCCGCGGTTCGAACGGCCGACCAGCCACACCACCACCTCGACGTGGTTGGTCTGGGGCAGGGTGTCGAACGCGCGGGCGCCGATCAGCTTGTAACGACCATGCTCACCCGTGAACCGCCGGAGATCCTCGACGAGCGAGGCGGGGTTGCAGCTCATGAGGTGCAGACGTGGGACGTGCAGCTCGTTGAGCTGGTCGCACACCGTGGAGCCGAGCCCGCCGCGGGGCGGATTCGCGATCACGAGATCGGGCGAGCGATGCGGGTGGTGCGGATCGGCGAGCAAGCGCGCGAGGAACTCTTCGACGAGCTCGGCTTCGCAGCCGAGCGCACGCGCGCTCTCGGGGAACGACTCGCACGGCACGACTTCGTCGAAGTTCTCGCGCAGAAGCGATGTGGTGACGCCTGCACCCGCGTACAGATCGAGCGCTTGACGCCCGTGCAGCACGCCGCCCGCGGGTACGCGCACGAGATCGTGATACGCGAGCGAAGCCGCGCTGGGATTCGGTTGCAGGAACGACAGCGCGCCGACGTGCGCGGTGACGTCGCCGAACGCGACCGCAACGGATTGGCGACCACGCAGCGGCCGCAGCGTCACGCCGCGCATGTCGTTGCCGGCGGTCGTGTTGATGCCCCACGCGACGCCCGCGGGTCGCTGCAAGCGCGCGGCGATGTCGTGCACGCTCGAGCGGATCGGATCCGCGGTGATGATGCCGACCAGCGTCTGACCGTGACCGTCGGTCTTGAACCACGCGTAGCGCAGGTCGCCTTCGCCGTCGTTCTCGTCGAACGGCACCGCGCGCAGCTCGCTCGCGACCTCGGCGAGCTCGTCGGCGCATGCGGCGATGTCGGGATGATCGACGAGACATCCGTGCATGTCGGCCACGTTGTGGGTGCCGCGCATGTAGCTGCCGAGGATGATGCGACCGGGCGCGCCTGCGAACACGCGCTTGCTCGAGTGGCGATAGCCGCGACCTTCGCGACCTTCGACGACGAGACGATCGATCGGGATGCCGTGGGTGCGCTCGAGCTCGGTGCGCTTGAGCTCGCGTTGGCTCGCGAGATCCATGTCCATCAACGCGCAGCCGTTGCAACGGCCGTGGTGGCGACACGGCGCGGGCCGACGACCGGGGTGGGTGTTGCGGCGCACGACGACTTGCCCGTGCGCGCGCGGTCGTTGCTTGCTGACGTAGTCGACCGCTACGTCGCCGGTCTCGCCGGGCAACAGACCCGCGACGTGGATCTCCATGTTGCCGAGGTGCGCGACGCCGTCGCCGTGCTTCGACAGCGAATCGGCCATGACCGTGATGGTGTCGCCGGGTTTCATGTCGCGGTCGCGACGACCATACCGAGGTCGTCGAGCCGGTTGAAGTATGCGGGAAAGGTCTTCGCGACGACGCCCGGCGCGAGGATCACCACATCGCCGACCAAGGACAGCGCCATCGCCATGCGGTGGTCGCCCCACGTCTCCAGCGCAACACCGCGTTTGGGGCCCGCAGGCGGCGGTTGCACGACGATCGCGTCGTCTTCGACCTGAACGTCCGCACCGAGCTTGCGCAGCTCGGTGGCCACCGCGGCGAGGCGATCGCTCTCGTGGTGGCGCAAGATGCCGACCCCTGCGATGCGCGTGGGGCCCTTCGCGAAGACCGCGACGGTCGCGAGCGTGAGCGTCATGTCGGGCATGTCGGCGAGGTCGAAGGTGCCGCCGCGGAGCTCGCCGGTGCCCTCGACCACGGTCGCGTCATCGTCTTGCTCGACCTTCGCGCCCATCTTCGCGAGCACGTGTGCGAACGCGGCGTCGCCTTGCAAGCTCGTGCGACCGAGCGCGTCGACGCGACAACGCCCGCCCCAGATCGCCGCCATCGCCAGGAAGTAGCTCGCGGCGGACGCGTCGGGTTCGACGACGTGATGGCGTGCCA
>DASZPU010000777.1:0-1585 GCA_035550195.1 Nannocystaceae bacterium | reverse complement strand
CCTCAAGCCCGACAACATCATGGTCGCGGACGACGGTCGCGTGCGCGTGATGGACTTCGGGCTCGCGCGCGCCGAAGACGTCGTGCGATCGAGCGAGCGTGCGATCGTCGAGAGCAGCGGCGCGAGCAAGCCGCTCGCGTTGCACGAGGATCTCACCGTCGACGGCGCGTTGGTCGGCACGCCCGCGTACATGGCACCGGAGCACCTCGCGGGCCTGCGCAACGACGCGAAGAGCGATCAGTTCAGCTTCTGCGTCGCGTTCTGGGAGGCGCTGCACGGACAGCGACCGTTCGCGGGCAGCTCGCTGCCCGAGCTCGCGGCCAACATCCTCGACGGGCACGTGCGCGAGCCCGCCGACCTCCAACGTGCGCCCGCGTGGCTGCGCAGCATCGTCGTGCGCGGCATGGCCACCGATCCGCTGCAACGTTGGCCGTCGATGCTCGAGCTCGTGCAAGCGCTCGAGCGTGGCGATGCGCGCGCCCGTCGACGCATCGCGTTCCTCGGCGTGGGTGCGCTCGCGCTGCTCGGCGCCGGTGCGTTCGGCTGGCACGTGCTCGATCGACGTGCACGTATCTCCGCGTGTGCGGCCGAAGGTGCCGCGATCGCCGAGGTGTGGAACGACGAGACGCGCGCGCAGATCCGCGGTGCGATGATCGCCACCGGCGTCGGCAATGCCGAGGTCACCGCCGACAAAGCGCTGCCGTGGATCGAAGCGCGCGTCGCTGGCTGGCAGTCCGCGCGCACGAACGTGTGCACCGCCGCCGAGGTCGACGCCACGCTCGATCGCGACGGCCTCGACCGCGCGCGGTGGTGTTTCGACGAGCGCCGCATGCAGCTCGAAGCGCTCGTCGGGCAGTGGCGTGCGCCCTCGTCCGCGACGATCCAGCTCGCGGTCGAGGCCGCGAGCGGGCTACCCGATGCGCACGCGTGCAGCGACGCCGCGCTGTTGGCCCGCCTCCCCTTGCCGCCGCCCGACACCCGCGCGGCGATCCAAGCGGTGCAGGCCGAGCTCGCGCACGCGGCCGCGCTCGAGCTCGCCGGCGACTACGAAGGCGGTCGCCGGATCGCCGAGCCCGCGCTCGCGCGCGCGGATGGATCGAGCTGGCCACCGCTGTCGGCCGCGGCCCACCACCGCATGGGCGCGCTGCTCGACGAGCTCGGCCACCATGCCGATGCGGAGCGCGAGCTCGATCTCGCGTACTTCGAAGCGACGCGCGCCGGTGCGATCGGAGTCGCGGCCGACGCGGCCATCCAGCAGATCTACGTCGTCGGCCACCGGCTCGCGCGCCACGACGACGCACTCTTGTGGTCGCGCATGGCGACGCTCGCCGTCGATCAGCTCGGCGACGACGCACCGCGCAGAGCGATGCTCGCGGCCTACACCGCGCTCGTGCACGACGCCGCCGGTCAACACGATCGCGCACTCGAGCTCTACCAAGCGGCGCTCGCGTTGCGTGAGACCGCCTACGGCCCCGAGCATCCCGCGGTGCCCGCGACGCTCACGATGATCGCCGGCGTCTACTACTCGACCGGTCGCTTCACCGAGGCCGAGCCGCTCTACCGCCGTGGACTCGTCGAGCTCGAG
>DASZPU010000776.1:0-8033 GCA_035550195.1 Nannocystaceae bacterium | reverse complement strand
CGACGGGCGCGGCGACCTCTTCGTGCGCTGCTCTGCGATCGGCGCGACGCTGCTGCCGGC
The DNA here is from genome assembly GCA_035550195.1 of Nannocystaceae bacterium. GTDB lineage: Bacteria > Myxococcota_A > Polyangia > Nannocystales > Nannocystaceae > Xiheibacterium. The sequence continues at coordinate 7,973 of DASZPU010000776.1, read as the reverse complement.
GCTCGACCGCGCGCCAACCCACCAACCCGAGCGCGATCACGGCGGCGACGGTCACGGGCATCACCCACGCGCGGCGGGTCGCAGCCGGACGCTCGTCGATCGCTCGCAACGCGGCCGCGAGCTCGGCCGCGTTCGCGTACCGCTCGTTGCGATCCTTCGCGAGCAAGCGCAGCACCACGCGCTCGAGCGCCGCGGAGATGCCCGCGTCGGGCGCGACCTTGCGCAGCGACGGTGGCTTCTCGGTGAGATGCTTCGTGAGCACGCCGAGGAATCCTTGCGCGACGAACGGCAGGCGCCCCGTGAGCATCTCGAAGAGCACGACACCGACCGAGTACAGATCGGTGCGCGCATCGAGCTCGAGGCTCTGCGCCTGCTCGGGTGACATGTACGCCGCGGTGCCCATCACCGCACCGGTCTGGGTGAGCTGCTGGCTGGTGCCTTCGGCGATCACTTTCGCGATGCCGAAGTCGAGCACCTTCACGCGTTCGCTGCCGTCGCCGTCCTTCACGATGAAGCAGTTGTCCGGCTTCATGTCGCGGTGGATCACGCCGTGCTCGTGCGCAGCCTGCAGCGCGCCGAGGATCTGCAGCACGAACGGACGCGCCTGCGCCCAGGACAAGCGCCCGCGCTTCGCGATGCGCTCACCGATCGTCTCGCCCTCGAGATACTCCATCACGAAATACGGCAGGCCCTCGGCGACGTGCCCGAAGTCGGTGATGTCGACGACGCTGGGATGGCGCACGAGCGAAGCGGCGCGCGCCTCCTGCATGAAGCGCTCGACGAGCTTCGGACGGTTGCCCCAATCGCCGGCAAGCACTTTGATCGCGACTTGCTTGTGGATCGCGACGTGCTCGGCGCGATAGACCGTGCCCATGCCGCCCGCACCGATGCGCGCTTCGATGCGATAGCGATCGCCGAGCACCGTGCCGAGCTTCAGGATGCTCGAGCTCTGCGATGCGCTCGCCGAGTCGTCCGCGGCCATCGTGGCGGCGGATGCCAGCGAAGCCGCGGCGGTGCTCGACTCCGCCGACGCGGGATCGGTGCCCGACGAAGAGCCCCCGCTCATCATCACGACGATATCGCGACGCAGGGTGTAGCTGTTAGGATCGGAGCGCACGCGTGGCGGTCGTCACACCACGTCTTCTGCTCTGGATCCTGCTGAGCGGCCAGGGCGACCAACACGTCGACGCGCCGGGGCCGACGGGGGCCGAGCCGCGCGCGGATCTCGACGAGGTCGCGCGGTTGTTCCGTGAAGGGCAGGCACGTTTCGATACCTCGGACTACGACGGTGCGATCGAGAAGTGGGAGCGCGCGTACCAGAGCTTGCCGAACGATCCGTCGCTCGCACCGACACGCGCGATGCTGATGGCCAACCTCGCGCAGGCGCACGTCGCTGCACACGGTGTGGGCGGCGACATCGAGCACTTGCGCCACGCGGATCTGTTGTTCGAGCAGTACCTCGCGACGCTCGATCCGAGCGACACCGAGACGCGCGCGAACGTCGTGGCCGAGCGCAAGACGATCGCGGACGCGATCGCGGCGTGGGAGCGCGATCAGGCCGCGCGCGCGGAGGCCCAGAAGCCTGCGCCGCCACCGGTCGTCGCGCCACCGCAGCGCGAGCCCGCGATCGTCCCCCGCGATCCGCAAGATCGCGCCGTGCGCTACAACCGACGCGAGCGCGCGTTGACGATCGGCGGTGGTGTGTCGCTCGCGTTCGGCGTGGCACTGACCGGCGCGATGGGTGCGTTCTTGTGGTTGCGTGATCAAGAGGAGCGCAAGGGCAGGGTGGGCGCGCTCGATCCGGCGACGACCGGCGGCGAGCTGCTCGATCATCGCAGGGACTCGCGCAGCTTCAACCGCCTCGCGATCTCGACCGGTGCATCGGCGGCGGTGTTGGGCGCGATCGGGCTGGGGTTGATCGGTGGCGCCGAGGCACAACGCGTTCGTCGTGTGCGCAAGGTCGGGCTGCGACTCGGCTTCGCGGCCCGCGGCTTCGCGGCGAGCGTGGGCGGTCGGTTCTGATGAGGCGCACATCGATCGCATTGTTCATCGGTGTGGTGATCGGCGCATGCGTCGACGTCGACTTCGTCGAAGGCGTGCGTTGCAAGTCGAGCGAAGAGTGCGGCCGCGCGCTCGAGTGCGAGCAGGGCTTCTGCGGCGGCTGCTCGGAGCTGGGCGTGCTCGACAACGGCAAGTGCGGCTGCCCGGGCGATCGCATCTTCGACTGCCGCGTGCTCGCGAGCGCGCCGCAGTACTGCGTGGAGATGTGCCCGACACGTCGCGATCGCTGCGCGGTGGCGTTGGTGCTCGCGCAAGACGAGCTGCGCACGATCTTCGACTGCGACGAGCTGGACGAGGGCTCGACGGACCCATGCTTCGAGGTGGTGCCAGGCAGCAGCGCATGCACGAACGGCATGGACGAGATCCGCGTGACGGCCCCGGATCTCACCATCACGGCGATCGTCGCGAACTGCCCACCACCCGACGACGATCGGCTCGACTGCCCCCCGGAGTGACGCGCGAGCCGCGGGCCCGAATGCACGCCACGCGTTCATTTCGAGCGAGCGAACGCTCTCGCTCCCTGTTTTTGCGCGCTTCACGTGCATCCGCACGGCCGCGCATAGACTCTCCGCAGTCGTGCGCCGCACGCTCTCCCTCCTCGCCTTCGCGCTCGCAACGATCTGCGCCTGCAGCCGCGACCCCGAACCACAACTTGATTCGGCCAAGGTTGCCGCCGACCCGCTCCCCCCGAGCCCACCGCCGGAAGTAGAGTTCGCCGGCTGCCAAGCGACCCGCACCGAACCCCTGACCTGCTGGCTGCGCACGGAAACGACCAAACTCAACCTTTGGGTGCCTGCACGCGTGCCCCCGATCGTGGAGATCGACGGCGCCTCCCCAGTGGCGCACGTCCGCCCGAGTGCGGGCGAGACCGGTTGGACCATTGCTGTCGACGTTCCGCGAGAGGCAAGCCTGTTGAGCGTGCGCGTGGGCCGAGATTCCGCTGCGTGGACACTCCGGCTCGAGGCGACTGAACCCACGCCCTTCGTCGACCAACTCCAAGAACGCTTGCTCCCCGCGAACGAGCCGGACGCTGATCAACTCGAGGCGGCGCTCGCTATGTTGGACCGCGCGGAGCAACTCTCGGACTACGAACAGATCCTGGCTGGACGCCTGCGTGCGCTCGTCCTCAATGACCTTGGCCGCCCCGATGACGCGTTGCAGGCCGGCTACGAGGCGATCGATCGAGCGCTGCGGACTGGGCATGTCGACGAAGGAATCAGTATCGTTCGGATCCTCCTGTTCGTTTCCATCCGTCGCAACGACGCCGCAGAGGTCCAGTACCTCCTCGACCTCGACACCTTCTACAGCAACCTCTCGGGAAGCTCAGCGCTGGAAGGACGTGGTGAGTACTACCGCGGCTTCTGGGCGTCGATGACAGGTGACTATCGCGTCGCGCTCGAGAACCTCGAGTCTGCCGAAGCGCACGCGAGACGCCTCGGATTGCTCGATGACGAACTTGCCGCTGCCTCACTCAGAGCGCCGTTGCTCGGACTCCTGGGGCGCCATGCTGAACGAGCGAGAATCGTCGATCGTATTCTTGCAGTCACTATCGAAACCCCACGCGACGACCGATGTCGCAGCGCGGTTTATCTGAGCAACGCCGGCTGGGCTCTGTTGCTTGCACGCGGGCATCGACAGTCTGACGACATCGCCGCTCGTCTCTTCGAGCGAGCGCTGGCGTTCTACTCGCCGGGCGGGGGCTGCGAAGTCGGAAGCAGTCACGATCGGTCTCATGATCTCCAAGAGGCGCGCATCAACTTCGCACTCGAGGCTCTGTCTCGTTCGGATTGGACGGGTGCCGCCGAACGAGAATCGGCGATCGATGCTCTGGCCCTCGATCGCGCGCAGCGCTCGTGGTTGATGTACATCCGCGGGGAACTCGCGCTCGCCAACAACGACCCCGACGCGGCCATCGCTGCGCTGGCCGACGCACCCACCGGTGACGATCCGTTGCTCGATTGGCAGTCGACCGTGCTGCGCGCGCGCGCGCTCGAACTACTCGGGCGTCATGCTCAAGCTCTAGAGGCGTATCTTCAGGCCGAGGACCGCCTCGACTCGGTCGTGCTACGACTCGGCGTCGATCAAGGGCGGGAGGGCCTCGTCGCTGGAACGCACAGCAGTGCTGCTGGCGCGCTCCGACTCCAACTCGCTCAAGGAGATGTTGCCGGCGCGGTGACGTCTGCACGTCGCTCCCGTGGCCGAGCGCTCAGGCCGATCGGACGCGCTGAAGCGCTAGCCCGGGTTGCTCCCGAGCAGCGGCGCCGCTGGCACGACGCGATTCAAGCGTATCGCTCGGTATCGAGGATCGCGCAGACCGAAGTCGAGACCGCGTGGCGCCTTCCGCAGGACGAGCGAGATCGCGTGATGCGAGCGCATGAACGTCTGCGACGCGAGATGCGAACTCATCTGCAGGAGGCGTACGCTGCGCTGTCGACCCCGTCGCAGGTGGATCCGCCACGCACGAGTCCAACTCCTGGTGAGACATGGCTGATCTATCATCCCATCGGGGACGACTGGCTCGGGCTTGCGGTGACGAGCAAGCGATCGAGGTCTGCGCGGATCTCCGTCGATCCCGCGAGTGCGTCGCCCACCTCGCTTGCAAGCGCACTACTCGACCCGTTCACGGCTGAGATCGACGCGGCCGAGACCATCGCGATCCTCGCAATGGGTGACCTGGAAAGCGTGGAGTTTCAAGCCCTGCCCTGGCGTGGAGCGGCGTTGCTCGCCGCCAAGCCGGTGGTCTACCGCCTCGACATCACAGTGCCGCCCGCCGGCGACGACGCGGGGTCATCCAATCGCCGAGCTCTCATCGTCGCTGACCCAAGCAGTATGCAAGCGGATGCTGCGGCCCTGCCCATGGCTCGAGCGGAAGGGAACGCGGTCGCGAATCAACTGCGCGGCGCCGCGTGGCAGGTAACGCTGCTCGCCGGCGACGCGGCCGGTCAGGCGGCAGTCTCCAAGGAGCTGGAACGCGCCGATTGGCTGCACTACGCCGGCCACGGGCTGGCATCGAGTGGCTGGGACAGTGCGCTCCCACTCGCCGGCGAGACGAGGCTCGAGGTTCGTGACATCTTCGCCCTGTCCAAGGTGCCGAGCACGATCGTGCTCTCGGGATGCCGCACGGCGGCGTTGGATCGTTCTGCTGCTGTTGGTGGCCAACACCTCGCGAGTGCGTTCATCCTTGCTGGCTCGCGTTTCGTCATCGCGACGTCGGCCGACGTGCAGGACGCGGAGGCGAAAGGGTTTGCGGACGCCTTCTACCGCGTTGCTGTGAGCGGCAAGCCACTCGACGGCCCGTCAGCGATGCGGCACGCGCTCCTCGATCTGGCGCGCGACGGTGAGGGTGGCTTCGACAGATGGCAGCACTTCCGTGCTTGGGTGCCATGATTCTGGCGATTGCGGGCGGAGTCCGTCAGACTGCCGCAGCGCGAGTCGTACGGCGACACGGATGGCACCGCGCCCCAACAGAGAGGCTGCATCGATGGAGAACAAAGGAGCTCGTGGACGTGCGTTCTTTCCCGCCGTGGCGCTCGCTCTCGCGGGTCTAGCTCTCGGCGGGTGCCCGGCGAGCGGTACCTGTCCCGACTGCCGCTACCGCACCGCGACCGTCACCGCTTCGGATGTCGCGACGTGGACGGCGGTCAAGATGGACACGGAGATCAACCACGACGCGTCGACCGAAGAGGACAACTGCCCGATCAGGGGAGAGCCCCATCCGTGCATCTCGAAGAAGAAGGACGAGCCGGTCCTGTGCCGAGTGACGCAGGGCGACGGCAAGGCCGAGGTGATGTTGTCGATCCCGTCGATGGAGGACGCGGGGCACACGGTCACGCTCAAGATCACGAAGGGCACGACCAGCCAGACGCTGACGACGACGACGGTAGCGACGCCGATCAGCGACTCGGCGCCGACCACCTGCACGAAGTGATCGCGCCGGTTTCTTCGGTCGTGCCGCCAGCTGCGGCACGATTCGATCGATGGACATCGAGCGACGTGAGCTTCGGAGTCAGGAGCCTTCGGCGGCTGTGCGGATCTTTCTCGCGCGCAATGCGACCGAGCTGGGCATTCGTGCAGCGGTGGTCTCCGATCGCAAGGGCACCGTGATCGGTGGGGTCGGGGACGGCGAGCTCGAGGAGCTCGCCACCGCGGGATGTCGGCTGCTCTCTGCGCGTGGCGTCGCCGAGCGTGAGCGGCTGCGACGCGACAGCGGCATCGATGTCGCCGATCTGCACGTCGTTCGGCTGCGCGTCGGCGTCCGTTCGTACGTGCTCACTTCGCTCGGCGCGCCGCTCGGTGCTGCGTCGCAGCTCGGCGCCGCGCTCGGACGCATCGTCGGCGCCTGACGCCGACGGGAACAACAGCGCAGTCGCCGTGTCTCGCTCGAGACGTGGTCGACGGCGTCACGCTCGTGCTCGTCGTTGCGGCTGGGGCCAGCGTCCTCGCCGGGCTGCGCAGCCGTCGACGCGTGCGCGCGTTGATCGAGCAACCGCCCGACGACGCGCCGCAGTGCACGAGCGCGCGGCCCGGTGTGCAGCGCTTCTTCGACGAGACGCGCATCGTGCATGCGCTCGCCGTCGATGCGAGCACGGCCGCGCCGGTGTGGTTCGACCTGCATCACTCGCGGCACGACGCGAACGCGCCGGTGTCCGAGCTGCTGCGGGCGGCCGACCGTTGGGCCCTCGCGTACGTGTTCGACCTCGATGAAGAGGATCGCGCCGAGCTCCACGATCGCGGCATCACTGCCGCACGGGTGCGATCGCTGCGCGACGCCACGACCGTCGCCCGCGATCTCGACCGCATCACGCGCGAGCTGCAGAACCTCGTCGACGCGATGGCGCTGCCGCCGAGTCAGCGCGCGTATCGCTAGCGCGCTATTTCCCCTTGTACTCCATCATGCCGCGCATCGCTGCGCCGGCTTCGGCGGCGATCTCCTGCTGCTCGACGAAGATCTCGTGGCAGTCGGGACAGAGCTTCCGCGTCTTCCGATCGACCGTGACCTTCACGAGCTCGTCGGACTCCTCGCCGCACTCTTGGCACTCCATGCCCCGAGCATGACCGAGCGGCGCCACGCTCGCAACACCATCACTCGCCTGCGTTGCCGTGCCTGGTCATCGCTTTCTCGAAGTGGCATGATCGCGATCGTGTGGGGGTGGACGGATGCGACGAAGGTTGACGCATGCGATTTCGGTGGGGCTGTCGCTCGCGGGCTGTAGCGATCGATCGATTGCCAATGATGCCAGCGACAGTGCGGGCGACGGCACGAGCTCGACCAGCGCCGACACGAGCGGCGACGCGCCACTACCGACGACGGTCGCGACATTGGGAGAAACGACGGGCGCGAGCACGACGCAGTCCGCCGAGAGTGGTGGCGAAGCGGAAGCGGAGACCGCCGAGCCACCGAAGTTCGATCTCGCGGTCGCACCCGACTTCTCGCCCGACGATCCCAGCGTGATCGACTGCAGCGATCCGCCGCCACCGACCGCGAGCTGCAGCGTCGGTCCGCCCGACGGCGACATCGAATGGGTACGCATCTGCATCCCGCCCGATCCGAGCGGCGATTGTCTCGCGGGTGAGCGCGACGAAGTCGTGTACGCGATCGCCGAGTGTCTCGAGACCACGGAGTGGACGGCCCCCGGTTGCAGGGGCGGCTTCGGCAATCTGTGCGACGCGGTGATCGAGGACGCGCAGTGTTGCTACTGGCAAGGCTTCACGGGGTGGGGACCGTGTCCCGGGCGCCCGTTGTTGATCGACGGTCGCGAGCGCGTCGCAGCGCTCGTGCGTCGCGAAGACTGGTGCGCGCCCGCGCAGCCATGCGCACGAGCCGACGCCGCGCTCGCACGCGCGTGGCTCTTCGACGCGCGCAACGAGCACGCTGCGATCGCGTCGTTCGCCCGCTTCGCGATGCAGCTCCT
>DASZPU010000775.1:0-23122 GCA_035550195.1 Nannocystaceae bacterium | reverse complement strand
AAGGTGGTGGTGGGGGAATGGGTGGCGCCGGTGGCAGCGGTGGCGCGGGCAATCCCGGCGGTCGCGGTGGCAACGGTGGCACCGGCGGCAGCGGTGCGACGGGCGGGCGTGGTGGCGACGGCGGATCGATCGTGCTCGTCGTCGACGCGCAACATCCCGAGCTCGAGCGCGCGTTCCGACTCGTCGTCGAGGGTGGTGCGGCCGGCCAAGGCGGATACGGTGGCGCAGCCGGTGCGGCGGGCAGCGGTGGATCGGCGCTCGGCGAAGGCGCGCAATCGGGAAGCGCGGGCGAAGGCGGCAACGCGGGCAACGCGGGCGTGAGCGGAAGCGCGGGCAACCCCGGCACCGTGCGCGTGGAGATCGGCGACGCCGCGTCCGCGATCGGTCCGCTGCCCGAAGGGATCGAACGGCTGTGACGCGAGCAGATCGCCTGTAGCTGGCCACGCGGCCGCTCGGCCGGCCGGGTGGGCGCGCTCACGTGGTCGAGCATCGGCTTCCGCGGAGGCGCTGCTAGACTCCCGCGCGCGAGCGGCCGGTCGCTCGCGCATCGCCGCCATGTCCGCCGCACGCGATTCCGATCTGGCCGAGCTCGTGTGCGAGCTGTGTCGTCAGTTCTACTCGCTCGGTTGGGTGTCGGGCACGGGTGGCGGCATCTCGATCCGCGGGGCCGATGGCATCTACATGGCTCCGTCGGCGGTGCAGAAGGAACGCATCTTGCCCGAGGACGTGTTCGTGCTCGATGCGACGTCGCTCGATGCGTGTCGCGTGCTGCGAGCACCGCGTGACGCGTCGTTGAAGATCTCCGAGTGTCAGCCGCTGTTCTGGAACGCGTATCGCGATCGCGACGCTGGTGCGGTGTTGCACAGCCACTCGCTGTGGCCCGTGCTCGCCGCACGCATCGCGGTGCCGAGCGGTCGCGGTGCGCTGCGGCTGTCGGGCTACGAGATGCTCAAGGGCCTGCGCGGCAAGAGCAACCTCGACGAGGTGCGGATCCCGGTGATCCCCAACACCGCGCGCGAGGCCGAGCTCACCGAGTCGATGGCGCACGCGATGCGCGAGCATCCCGATGTCGACGCGGTGATCGTCGCGGGCCACGGCATCTACGTGTGGGGCCGCAGCTGGATCGAAGCGAAGACGCAGGCCGAGTGCCTCGACTGGCTCGCGCGCGCGGTCGTCGAGGGCCATCGCCTCGGACTCGGAGGAGCGAATCCATGAGACTCGAGTGGATCGAAGGTTCTGGTACGCCGACCACGGATGATCTGTCGCGCGTCGGCGTGATGCACGAGCGGCTCGCGATCGATCCGATCGCGTACCAGCCCCCGCTCGATGCGCTCGCGCGTGCGCGCGGCTACGTCGAGCAAGACATCGTCGAGCTCTCGCCGGCGACGCCCGAGCTCGACACGATCTGCGCGAAGTTCGATCGCGAGCACCTGCACACCGACGACGAGGTGCGCTACGTGCTCGAAGGCGAGGGCATCTTCGACGTGCGCTCCGCCGACGATCGCTGGATCCGCATCACCGTCGAGTCGGGCGACCTCTTGGTCGTGCCCGCGAACCTGCATCATCGCTTCCTGCTGACCGAGAAGAAGCACATCCGCTGCGTGCGATTGTTCAAGGACAAGAGCGGCTGGGTGCCTCACTATCGCGCGTAGCGCGTCGAAACCAACTTCCTCGATCCACTCATCGACAACGGCGGTCCCGTGCACCGCAGCGAAGACACGGAAACGAACATGGACACCAACACGAACACGAAGAAGAACGACTACAAGGTCGCGGACATGTCGCTCGCCGACTGGGGCCGCAAGGAGATCGCGCTCGCCGAGAAGGAGATGCCCGGTCTCATGGCGCTGCGTGCCCAGCACGGCAAGAACAAGCCGCTCAAGGGTGCGAAGATCGCTGGTTGCTTGCACATGACCATCCAGACCGCGGTGCTCATCGAGACGCTCGTCGAGCTCGGAGCCGAGGTGCGCTGGTCGTCGTGCAACATCTTCTCGACGCAGGACCACGCGGCCGCAGCGATCGCTGCGCGCGGCATCCCCGTCTTCGCCTGGAAGGGCGAGACCGAGGAGGAGTACTGGTGGTGCGTCGAGCAGAGCGTGCACTGGCCCGACGGCAGCATGCCCAACCTGCTGCTCGACGACGGTGGTGACCTCACCATCATCATGCATCGCGATCACAAGGCGTCGCTGAAGGACTGCAAGGGCGTCTCCGAGGAGACCACCACCGGCGTGCATCGCCTCTACCAGATGGCGGAGCGCGGCGAGCTGTTGCTCGCGGCGATCAACGTCAACGACTCGGTGACGAAGAGCAAGTTCGACAACCTCTACGGTTGCCGCGAGAGCCTCGCCGACGGCATCAAGCGCGCGACCGACATCATGGTCGCGGGCAAGACCGTCGTCGTCGCCGGCTAAGGCGACGTGGGCAATGGCTGCGCGCAGTCGATGAGCGGCTTCGGTGCACGCGTGATCGTCACCGAGATCGATCCCATCTGCGCGCTGCAGGCCGCGATGGAGGGCTACCAGGTGCTCACCATGGACGAGGCCGCGCCCGTCGCCGACATCGTGGTCACCGCGACCGGCTGCAAGAGCGTGCTCACCAAGAAGCACATGGAGTCGATGAAGGACGAGGCGATCGTCTGCAACATCGGCCACTTCGATTCCGAGATCGAGATCGGCGCGCTCGAGGCCGACAAGTCGATCAAGGAGATCAACATCAAGCCGCAGGTGGATCGCTTCGTGTTCCCCGACGGCCACGCCATCATCATGTTGGCGCGCGGTCGCCTGGTGAACCTCGGCTGCGCGACGGGACATCCGAGCTTCGTGATGTCGTCGTCGTTCACCAACCAGGTGCTCGCCCAGCTCGCGCTGTGGACCGAGTCGGGCAAGTACGAGCGCGGCAAGGTGTACGTCCTGCCGAAGAAGCTCGATGAAGAGGTCGCGCGCCTCCACCTCGGCAAGCTCGGTGCGAAGCTCACCACCTTGACCGCGGAGCAGGCCGAGTACCTCGGCGTCCCCGTGACCGGGCCCTTCAAGCCCGAGCACTACCGGTACTGAGTCTTGGTCGCGCCGTCCGGCGCTCTTCCTGGCGCGACCAATCGTGCTCGCTCTCCGGCGTGGCGAAGCCACGTCGGGCTCGAGTTGAGGGTTCCATCACAGGCGTCGGTTCTTCGGAGCCGGCGCCTGTTATCGTTCGGGCATGCGCAGGCTTTCGTGGACATTGTTGGTGGTGCTGGGTTGTGGCGAGGACACGCCGGCGAACGACGAGGAGAGCAGCGGCAGCTCGAGCGAAGGTGGCTCGAGCGGCACGATGTCGACCACCATGTCGACGACGATCGCCGACAGCTCGAGCAGCTCGGTCGGCACGAGCGTCGACAGCTCGAGCACGACCGGCGGAGCGGTGTGCGGTGATGGTGTCGTCGAAGGCGACGAGCCCTGCGACGACGGCAACGACATCGACGACGACGCGTGCAGCAACGACTGCACCGAGCACTGCGCGCTCGCGTGGGAGGCGGTGATCGATCCCGAGCCGACGCTCGTGCAGAGCATCGTGCAGGTCGTGCGCGATGCGAACGGCGACCTCGTGATGGTCGCGACGCTCGAGCCGTTGGACGGCAGCACACCGCCCGTCGCCTGGGTCGCGAAGTACGACGCCGCCGGCACCGAGATCTGGTCGGGCGTTCGCGGGGCCGAGGGCACGACGCCTGCGGACGTCGCAGTGGACGACGCGGGGGCGATCTACGTCGTCGGACAGACCGAGGCGGAAGCCGGCGACACGGATGGGCTGGTGCTCGCGCTCGATGCCGATGGCACCGAGGGTTGGTCGCGCATCATCGCCGGAGCGAACGCTGCGGACGACGCGGTGACCGGCATCGCGATCGCCGACGATGGCGATCTCGTCATCGGCGGCACGATCGCAGACGTGGCGATGGAATCCGATGCGCTGGTGTCGAAGCTGGCAGCGAGCGACGGCAGCGACGTGTGGACGCAGACGTTCACCGGCACGCCGGCGCCGAACGGCTTCTCGCTCGACGAGGGCGGACACGTCGCGATCGATGCCGCCGGCGACGTCATCGCGAGCTGGACGCTCTATGTCGACTTCGACAGCGCTCCGGGTTCGCTCACCAAGCTCGCGATCGCGGACGGCACGACGATCTGGGACACGCACGAGTTCGGTGGCATCGGCGACGAGCGCGAAGAGCACTCCGAGAGCCTCGCGCTGGGTCCCGACGGCGAGATCCTCGTCGACTACCAGGGCTGCGTCGGCGGCCAGTGCTTCTCCAACGTGTATCGCGTGCCCGCGGACGGCATGGGTGGCGAGCTGCTCGACCTACAGCAGTACATGGGTGAGGGCGAAGAGACGCTCTACGCCGACGGCGCGCGCTTCGACGACGACGGCAATCTCGTGCTCGGTGGCTACTTCGAACAGCACGCGAGCGGCGACCTGCACGTATGGATCGCTCGCGTCGCGCCCGACGGCACGACGATCTGCCAGGGCCGTCACCGCGAAGAGATGGACGGCTTCGAGTGGATCGTGACCAACACGCTCGCGGTCGGCGCGGGCAATTCACCCGTGCTCGGCGGCGGTCTGATCCCGACCGGCGGGTTCGTGGGCACCAACGATCACGCGCCGATGTGGCTGGGCTCCTTCTCGCCCTGAGCCTGGTCGGCGGCGCACGACCGGCGTGCACGCGCGACGGCACCGCGCGCTGGCTCGCGATCCCTCGCTCGATGCACGACGACGCCGAGAGCCAGAACGCCGGTGTGCTGGTGGTGAATCCGCTCCGTTAAACCGACCACGACGGCGCGGAACGGAGCCGCCATGCGCACACGCATCGGTTCACTCCTCGTCCTCGTCGTCGCCGGCGGCTGCTCGTTCGGCACCATCGCGCAGCTGCGCAAGCCCCAACCCGCAGCCGCACCGGCGGCGAAGTCGTTCCCCGAAGCGGAGCGGATGCTGCCCGCCGCGGCGCGCAGCAATGCCGACCTCGGCACGATCGAGCGTGCGTACGTCATGGACTCGCGCTGGACGGGCGACGCGGCCGAGCGTGCGGTCGGAGTCCTCGTGTTCACGAGCCGCAAAGGCGGCGCGCTGGTCAAGGACGAGCACGGCAGCCCCGATCACGTCTGCTTCCGTCACGCCTGCGCGCTCGCCCAGGATCGCGTCGGCGGTGGGTACGGCCCCGCGTACGTGCAGTGCATCGAGCAAGCGATCCAGAAGGTCACTTGTGACTCGGTCGAGGCGCTGCCGCCGGGCGTCGCGTTGTAGTGGCGAGCCACGCTTCGATCGCGGCGCGCAGCTTCAGCTCGCCGGGCGTCGTGCCGTAGCCGTCGCGCGCTGCGATCGCCAACGCGATCGCACGCTCGCGATCACCACCCGCGGCCACGATCGCACGCGCGAGCTCGCTGCGCGTGTCGGCGAGATCGGCAGGCGCGGTGTCGTTGCGCTCGCGCATCGCGAGCGATGCCTCGAGCTCGCGCACGGCCGCCTCGGCGTCGCCGAGCGCCAGGTGCACCTGCCCGAGGTTGTAGCTCACCAACGCGTTGCGCGGATCATCGGCACCGACGGTGCGCTGGAGGATCGCGCGCGCGGTCTCGAGGTGAGCGAGCGCCTCGCGCGGCCGTGCCAGCGCTTGGAGTGCGTTGGCGATGTTCTGCTCCGAGTCGACGATCTCGATGTTGCCGTCGCCGAACGCTGCGCGACGGATCGCGAGCGCGCGTTCGTGATAGTCGAGCGCGGATTGTGGCCGTCCGGCTTCGGTCTCGATGTTGCCGAGATACGCGAGTGCGTCGGCTACCTGCGGGTGGTCGGGGCCGACGCTCTGCTCGGCGATCTGCAGGGCCCGTAGGTCGAGCGCTCGCGCGTCGTCGTAGCGATCGCGCTCGAGCAACACCAGCGCGATGTTCTCGAGCGTCATCGCGACGTGGAGATGGTCGGCTCCGAGCGACGCCTCGCGGATCGCCAGCGCACGACGGTAGGACGACTCTGCGAGGTCGAGCTCGCCGCGCGCGAAGTGGATGTTGCCGATGTTCTCGAGCGAGATCGCGACATTGGGGTGCTGCTCACCGCCGGTGCGCAGGTCGATGGCCAGCGCCCGCTCCTGCAGTGCGAGCGCTTCCTCGAGATCGCCGCGACGCACGAGGAACGCCCCGAGGTTGCTGAGCGTGCCCGCGAGCTCGGGATGATCCGGCCCGTACACGCGCTCGCGGATCGCCAGCGACGCGCGCGCGTAGTCGATCGCGCCGTCGCGATCGCCCATCGCGAAGTGCGTCGCAGCGATCTCGCTCAGCGTCGACGCGACCAGCGGATGCTCGGGCGCGAGCTCGGCGCGCCGGATCGCGAGCCCGCGCTCGAGCGCAGCGATCGAGGCGTCGTAGTCGGCGCGCTCGCGCTGCACCGTGCCGAGCAGGTTCAGCGTGCGCGCGACGTCGACGTGCTCGCGACCCTGGGCCCCTTCGCGCAGACCCAGCGCGCGCTGGTGGTGATCGAGCGCGCGGTCCAGGTCGCCGCGCAGTCGATGCACCTCGCCGAGGTTGTCGAGCAGCTGCGCGCCACGCCGCGGATCATCGCCGACGCGATGCGCCTCGGCGTCGGCATGGAATCCCCACTGCAGACCCTCGTCGTGACGCGCGAGCTTTGCACCGACGACCTGCACCAACCTGACCGCCGCGTTCGCGGCGACTTCGTCGGCGCCGCTGCCCACCGCCTCGCGGTAGGCTTCGCGGAGCTGGCGCTCGGCGTCGTCGTAGCGGCCGAGCGAGTGCGCGAGGCTGCCGACCGAGAACGCACTCTCGGCGACCAGCGGTGCCCAGCCGAGCGCGACGGCATCGACGAGTGCGGGCGCGGCGATCGCCATGCCGTCCGCGAACGCACCGCCACGATCGAGGGCGGCGGCCCGGCTCAGCCGGGTGCGCACGAGCTCGACGCTCGCCGCGATTTCAGGATCGTCGGGTGGCGCGACGTCGGCCGCGAGCACGGCGACGTCGCTGCATCGCGCCGCGACGGGCAGGGCGGCCACCGCTGTGATCGCGCGCTCGACCGTCTTCGCGTTCGCGGCCGCGAGCACTTCGAGCAGCGCGCCGAACGATTGCCGCTCGTGCTCGAGACAAAGGGCCTGGGCCTTGCGCAGGGCTTCGGTCGCGATCGCCGGATCGCCTTCGCATGCGCTCGTCGCCGCGCTCGTCCACTCGCTCACCCAGGCATCGAGCGCCGGCTCGACGTGCGCCCACGTATCGGGCGCGAAGGGCACGGCGGTCGCGAGCATCGCGTCGCGCACGGAGCTGCGCACGTCGTCGTTCCACTGCGTCGCGAGCACCGACGAGCGCGCGCGACAGTCGACCGCGTCGGAACGCGCGGCGAGGTTCACGATGGTGCCGAGCAGGCCGATCACGACGCCACCACCGAGCGCGCTCGCGACGACGATGCGGCGGCGTCGCGTCGGGTCGCTCTCGAGCGCGCGCACCACCGCGTCCATGTCGCCGAAGCGATCCTCGGGACGGTGCTGGAGGCCGCGCAACACGATCGTGCGCAGCCACGGCGGCACGGTGCCGCTCGTCTCCGCGAGCGAGCGGTCCGCGGACGGCCGCGCGCCGTACAACGCCTCGTGGAGCGCCACGAAGAACGAGTACTGATCGCTGCGGTGATCGACGCGACCCTCGAGCTGCTCCGGTGACATGTACGCGGGCGTGCCGACCGCAGCACCGGTCGCGGTCAGCTTCTCGTCGAGCATCGATGAGCCCGGCGTGCCGTGCACGACCGAGGACTCGGTCGAGCCCTCGCGATCGATCGCCGCGCGTGCGAGCCCGAAGTCGGCGACCCGCACCCGCGGTGGACCGCGCCGACCCGCGCCGGTGTCGACCAACACGTTGCTGGGCTTGAAGTCGCGATGCACGAGCCCGACGTGATGTGCGGCCGCGAGCCCACGCGCGGCCTGTACGAACACGGCGACGACCTCGCGCCAGTCGTGCGGCGTCGCCATCCACTCCGCGAGCGTGCCGCCCTCGACCAGCTCCATCGCGATGTACACGCGATCGTCGTGCACGCCGACTTCGTGCACGGTGACGACGTTGGGATCCGACAGCCGCGCCATCGCCTTGGCCTCGCGCCACATGCGACTGGTCTGCACGTCTTCCGCGGAGTCGGAGTGCACCTTCAGCGCGACACGGCGATCGAGCGCGAGATCGGTCGCGACATAGACGACGCCCATCGCACCACGCCCGAGCTCGCCCTCGATGCGATAGGTGGCATCGATCACCGCGCCCACTTCGAGCGCGAGCCGCAGCGAGGGCGCGTCGGCGACGGCACGAAGCAGCGAGTCGTCTTCGAGCGGCGCCGACCGTTCGCTCGAGTCGATCGCCGACGGCGCGGATCCGTCGCCGTCGCTCGCGTGCACGCGCACGTAGAGAGGATACGCTGCCGCGATCGATCGCGTGGCCGTCCCGCCGGTTGGCCACCGGTGGCCCGTCAGCGGGCCACCCGGCCCGCCCGCTGGCCACCCCGGTCAGCGAACGTCGCGAAAGCCCGTGCGCGTGCGCTGGCATGCAGCGTGAAGACGACACGCGCATGGCGATCGAGCGTGCACGCGATGCTCCGGTCGGGCCCGATCGTCCGCGCGAGCGCATGTTGACGTTCGGCGCCGACGCGCTCGGTGACGTCGAGCTGCTCGCGCTCGTGCTCGGCGGCGGCTCGTCGATGCGACGCGCGCTCGCGGTGCTCGATGGGTGCGGTGGGCTCGGTGGGCTCGCGCGCGCGGGGCCACACGAGCTGTCGCGCGTCGACGGCATCGGGCTCGCGGGCGCCACGGCGATCACTGCGGCGCTCGAGCTCGGTCGCCGGCTCGGCCGACTCGAGCTGCCGTATGCGACCGCACTGCGCGGCCCCGACGACGTCGCGCGTTGGGCTCGCGTCGCGTTCGGTGATGCGTTGCAAGAGACGTTCGTCGTGCTCGGGCTCGATGCGCGTCAACGCGTGCGGCTCGTTCGCACCGTCGCGATCGGATCGGTCGCGCAGGTCGACGTGCATCCGCGTGAAGTCTTCCGCGAGCTGGTGCGCGCGGGCATGCACTCGGCGATCGCGGTGCACAACCATCCGAGCGGCGAGCCCGAGCCGAGCCAAGCCGACGTCGAGCTCACGCGCAGGCTCGCGGACGTCGGACGCATCCTCGGCATCCCGTTGCTCGATCACCTGGTGGTCACGCGCACGCGCAGCTGCTCGCTCGCGTCGATGGGCCTCGTGCCCGGCACGTGACACGCCGCGTTCCACCACCGTCGTCGCACGATGCAACGCATCGCCGCGATGGGCGCCTCGGAAATCCGCGAGATCGCTCGTGCGCGATCATGGCGTGGCGCTCGAAAGAACACCGGGCGCGATGGTTCGCTCCTCCAGCATCACGGAACCACTGCCCGCCCTGTCGCGGGTGGTGGTGGTCGGCTTCCTCGCCAGCACCCTCGGCTTCCTCGTCCTGATCTGGGGTTAGTCATGCGAGCGTGCCGATGTGACGCGCGTGCCCTGTCGCGGGGCCCGCGGTCGCCACGCACCCCGCGTGCATCGACGTGCGGACGGCCGTCCACGCGGGAATAGCCCGGTGAGCAACCGACTTCGCCCGTGACGCGTCCTATACTGCGAGCACGGGGATGAATCGCGCGCGACTCCTAGCCATCGGCAAGCTCGGTCTGCTGCTCGGCGTGCCGATGGGGCTGATCCTGACCCTCTTCGGTGCCGGGGTGTACTGCGGCGTCACCCACCGCGAAGGCATCACGGGGTTCGAGCACGACGTGCTCGGGCTCGACGTCGAGGTCGCGAAGGCCGATCCCGTCGCGACGCCGGCCACGACCGAGACGCCTTCGACCCCGACGCCCGCGACCACGCCGACACCGTCGACGCCTTCGACGACGACACCGACGACGACGACACCGACGCCGTCGACCACCTCGTCGCCGCTGCCACCCACGATCACGCCGCAGCCGACTCCGACGCCGACCACGCCGACGCCCGAGCAGCCCACGACGCCGATCGTCGAAGGCCCGGCCGCGCAGGTCGACCCGCTCACCGGCACCCTCGCCGAGAAGATGCAGACGCCGGTGCGCGTGCGCATCAAGGTGCTCGTCGACGACGAGCTCACCACCGAGCACAAGGATTGGATCGACTACGTGCAGCGCACGGTGAGCCGCGCGTCGCAGGTGTACGAGCAACAGTTCGGCATCACGCTCGAGCTCTACGCGGTCGCACGCTGGCCGGTCGCGACCGCAGGGCTCGGCGCGGATCAACTGCTCGACGATCTGCGCGGTCGCTCGCGTGAAGGCGCCGACATCCTGGTCGGGATGACCGCGCGTCCGCTCGACGGATCGATCTCCGGTGAAGCCGAGACGCCGACCGCCGAGAGCCCGTTCAACGGCGCGCGCGGCATCGTCTATTCGACGCCGCGCTCACGCGAGCCGCACGTGCGCACGCTCCTCCACGAAGTCGCGCACATGTTCGGTGCGCTCGACGTCACCAACACCAACGATCCGGCGTGGAAGGCCGCGAGCTGGATGAGCTACGCACCGGTGCGCGACGGACAAGCGCCGTGGATCGACGCGGACAATCGTCGGCGCGTGCTCGAGCGCAAGGACAAGCCGTTCGCACCGGACGACGCACCGACGCCGAGCGCCGATCCCGAGAACCCGGAGCTCTGAGCCATGGCCGACGCCAAGCCCACACCCGCAGCCAAGCCCGCGCCGGCGAAGCCGGCCGCCGCATCCGCGGGCGCGAAGCCCACGACGGCCGTCGCGGTGCCCGAAGGTGAAGCGCCCAAGGAGAGCAAGCTCGGCTGGATCCTCGGATGGATCGTGCTGCCCGGCACCGTCATCGGCGGCATCTTCGGCGGCGGCGTGCTGCTCGGCGCGCACAACCACGATGGTTGGTTCGCCAGCGCCGTGATGTGGGTCGTGAACCTCTTCTAGCCCGGCTCGCGTCGCGTCTCGGTGCGCACTTCTTCGCGGTAACGCTCGAGCTCGTCGTCGATGTCGGCTTGCGTGCCGCCGCGCGCGTCGACGAGGCGGCGCACGATCTCGGCGATGACGTGCCCGCCGAGCGCGGCATCGGTGAGCACGAGTGGGAGTCGACGCCGCACGATGTCGATCGCATGCACGACGCCTTCGTAGGCGATCGCATGATCGACCTCGCACCAGCGATACGGCAGGTCGTCGATGATGCGCCCGCGACTCTCGTCGCGACACGCCGCGGCGAGCTCGCGCGCGGCGGGCCCGTGGCGCGCGAGCAGATCGGCGATCAGCGGATCTTCCAGCGCTTCACCGCTCGGCTGCTCGCCCGGCACGAGCGGCACGCGATGGGTCGTGCACGCTCCGATCGTGCGCGCCGGATCCAGCGCGACCAGCTTCGTCACCACCTCGTCGACCAGCTCCTCCGCCATCGATCGATACGTCGTCAGCTTCCCGCCGACGATGCCGAGCACGCCGTCGTCGCGCTCGACCACACGATGCTTGCGCGACAGCTCGACCGTGTCGCCGCGCGACGCCTTCTCGCTCTTCACGAGCGGACGCACGCCCGACCACGCGCTCACGATCGCGTCCTGCCGTAGACGCGCGCCCGGCAGCAGTCGCCCGACCTGCGCGAGCAGCTCGAGCTCGTCCGCTTCGGTGACGCCGCTCTTGCCGGGATCGCCGACGTATGGCGCATCGGTGGTGCCGAGATACGTGCGCGTGCCCCACGGCACGACGAAGAGGATGCGGCGCTGCTCCTGCGCTTGGATCACCACCGGCTGCTTCACCGGCACGTCGTCGTGGCGCATCACGATGTGGATGCCCTTCGACAAGCTCAGCAGATCGTCGCCGGTCTTGCCGAGCAATGCCGGTCCGCTCCACGGCCCGGCCGCGATCACGGCGACGCGCGCAGGCACGCGCACGCCGTCCGCGAGCACGATCTCGTGGGCGCCGCGAGCACCGGTGATGCTCGCGACCTTCGCGTACGTGAGCACCTCGGCGCCGTGTCGACGCGCATCGAGCAGGATCGCGAGCGTCAGACGTGCATCGTCGGTGACCGCATCTTCGTACTGCACCGCGCCGCGCAAGTCGGCTTCGGCGAGCAGTGGCTCGACCATGCGCGTCGCTTCGGCCGACAAGAAGTCGTGCGACTCGCCACGATGGAAGTTGAGCGTGTCGTAGAGCGTGAGGCCCAGCCGCAGCTTCCACGGTCCGAGCCGATCCCCGCGATACGCCGGGAAGAGAAAACGCGCCGCGCGCACGAGGTGCGGCGCCGACTCGTACAGCCGCGCGCGCTCGCGCAGCGCTTCGTAGACCAAGCCGAGCTCGCCCTGCTCGAGGTAGCGAACGCCACCGTGGATGAGCCGCGTCGATCGCGAGCTGGTGCCGTACGCGACGTCCTGCGCCTCGATGACGAGCACCGAGAGCCCGCGCATCGCGGCGTCACGGGCGATGCCCGCCCCGGTGATCCCGGCCCCGACGACCACGAGATCCCAGGCCGGCCCCGCCTCGCGCAGGCGGGAGTGCAGCGCACGACGCTCGTCTGTACCCCACAAAGGCGCAGCTCGGTCGACGTTCACCCGCGCTTGCCTTGCATGCCTGGTGTTTGTGACACTCTCGCCCAGCGTACCCGAACCAGGAACGAAGATGGCGCTCTACACTCTGTACGTCCAGTACGCTGGGCGTCCCCCCGAGACGAAGGCGTTCGACAAGGACGTCATCATCATCGGTCGCGATGTCGGTGACATCGCGTTGTTCGATCCGCAGGTCTCGGGGCGGCACGCCGAGATGAGGTTCTCTGCTGGGAAGCTCGTCTTCCGCGATCTCGGATCGACGAACGGATCGTTCACGCCCAACGGCGAGCGCATCTACCAACCGCTCGAGCTCGCGATCGGGCAAGCGGTGCGCGTGGGGCAATCGATCCTGACGGTGCAGCACATCGACTTCCCCGGCGCGGTGCAGCACAGCCGCACCATGTTCGCGCATCCGGGCATGGCACGACCGGCACCGCCGGCACCGGGTCAGCCGGCCGCCGCACCGGCGCCGTTCCAACCCGCCGCACCCGCGCCGATGCCCGGCGTGCAGCCGCAGGTCGCACCGCGTCCCGCTGCGCCCGCACCGATGGGTGCGCCGCCGCAGCCACCCGGCATGCCGCCGCAACCGGGCATGCAGCAACCGGGCATGCAGCAGCCGGGCATGCCGCAGCAACCGCAGCCGCCGTATGGTGCCGCTGCTCCGCCGCCGCAAGCACCACCGCAGCAGCCCGGCTATCCGCCGCAGCCGCAAGCGCAGCCCCAAGGCTTCGGTCAACCACCGCAAGCGCCGTACGGTGCAGCCGCTGCGCCGCCGCAGCAGCCCGGCTATCCGCCGCAGCCCGAGCCGCAAGGCTTCGGTCAACCACCGCAGGCGCAACAACAACCGGGCTATCCGCCGCAGCAACCACCGCAGCAGCCCGGCTATCCGCCGCAGCCGCAAGCGCAGCAGCAACCCGGCTATCCGCCGCAGCAACCACCGCAGCCGGGCTATCCGCCGCAGCAAGGCTATCCGCAGTCGCCCCAACAGCAGCAGATGAATCAAGGTCTGCAGCAGGTCGGGCAGGGCATGGACCAAGCGTTCCAAGCCGCGGGTGCCGACGCGACGTCTGCAGGTCTCGTCGCCGACATCAAGGCCGGCATCGCGATGGCGAAGCCCGCGATCGTGCCGGTCACGATCCTCGTGTGCTTGCCGTTCGTCGTCGCGGCGCTCTTCACCTGGCTCACCGTCGTCGTCATCAACGGGCTCTTCTTCCTCAACTACATCGCGAGCCTGCTCTACCTCGTGACGCCGCTCTTGCTCGGCGCCGCGTCGTACATCGTGATCAAGCAGCGCTTCGGTCAGCCCGTCGCGCCCGCGGCCGCGATCAAGTTCGTCATCTCGCGCGGCGGTCCGGCGATCGTCTCGCTCTACGTCTGCGTCATCCTCGGTGGTCTCACCGCGTGGACGGTCTTCGGCATGTTCGCCTTGCAGGTGTACTGGCTCGAAGACAAGCGCATGTTCGACATCAGCATGCGCAGCTTGAACTTGTTCCTCGCGGATCTCGTTCGCTGCATCCTCTTGTGGTTCATCGGCGCGGTGCTCATCGGAATCCCGATCGGCATCCTCACCGTCGTGTTCGGCTTCATCCCGTTCGTGGGCCCCTTGCTCGCGGGTCTCGTCAACGCGGTGTTGCAGGGCGTGCTGCTCGCGATCTGGATCGGCATGGGCCTGCACCTGTACTTCGACATCCGTCGCAAGCAGGAAGGCGCCGACGTCGAGGCCGCGTGCAAGCAGAACCTCGCGGCGCTCGAGGCCGGTGCACCTCCGCCGGTCGCGTCGCCGTCGGCGCAGCCCGCTGGGTATCCGCCGCAGCCGGGTGCGCAACAGCCGGGTTACCCGCCGCAGCAGCCCGGGTATCCGCCGCAGCCGCAGCAGCCCGGTTACCCGCCGCAGCCCGGCGCGCAGCCCGGTTATCCGCCGCAGCCGCAGCAGCCGGGATATCCGCCGCAGCAGGGCTATCCGCAGCAGCCGCAGCAGCCCGGGTATCCGCCGCAGCCGGGATATCCGCCTCCGCCGCAGCAGGGCGGCGGCGGCTATCCCTATCAATAGATCGCGATCGCGCCGAGTCGGATGACGCACGCGCGGCTCATGCCGCGCTGCGTTTACCGTGCGCGTGGGTTGTCATAGGCTGCCGTCGCGACACGCTCGCGCGTGGCGCAGAAGGATCTCGAGATGCCCGACGCGTCCGGCTCCGGCAAAGACGAGCAAGCCTACGATCTTGCGCGTCTCGATCAGTTTCCGCAGCTCACCCACGAGCGACTGCGGCTCGCGTACCGCGAAGCTTGTCTCGCACGCTTGCACGTCGAACGCGTCGTGCAGGAGTGCCTGAAGGGGCAGGTGAAGTTCGCGATTTGGGGGCCGGGCGAAGAGATCCATGGCACCGCGAGCGCGCTCGCGTTCCAGGACACCGTCGATCCCGATCGCTTCGCGATCTGCGGCCACTATCGTTCGGCGTCGATGCTCGGCACGTGGGCGCGGCTGCGTGGCTACGACGACTTCCATCTCGATCACATGCGGCAGCAGCTGTCGAAGGCCACCGATCCGTGGAGCGGCGGCCGGCAGATGACCGCGCACTTCAACGACATGCGCCACAACGCGCTGCCGGTGCAGTCGGCGCTCGGCATGCAGGTGTCGAAGTCGGTCGGCTACGCGCAGGGCTACAAGGTGCGCGGCATCGACGATGCGCTGGTGGTGTGCGTCGTCGGTGACGGCACGTGTGCCGAGGGCGACGTGCACGAGGGCATGACCGGCGCGTCGATCCTGCAGCTGCCCTGGCTGCTGATCGTCACCGACAACAACGTCGCGATCAGCGTCACGCCGCAAGACGGTCGCGGCATCAAGGACTTCGAGTCGTACGCGAAGGCGTTTGGCTTCGCGTACTTCACCTGCGACGGCAACGACTTCGTCGACGTCTACGACGTCACCAAGCGCGCGTCGGAGTTCTGTCGCAGCCAGCAGAAGCCGGCGCTGCTGTGGGTCCGCAACCTCTCGCGGTTGAACGATCACAGCTCGGCGGCCGACGTCACCTTCAAGTTCGATCAGTACGATCCGCTGCTCGACTTCGGCAAAGCGTTGGTGAAGCGCGGCATCTTGTCGGAGGGCGACAACATCACGCGCAAGGACGGCCCCACGAAGGACTACTACGCGCGGCACGAGCTCGGTCGCGTCGCGGCCGAGGCCGACGCGTACATCGTCGGCACGATGGAGATCGCGGGCAGCGAGCCCGAGCCCGACGTGCACAGCGTGTACGAGCACATCCGCGATCCGTATCCGGTGAGCGTCGAGCCGCCGCCGGTCGGACGTCAGACGGTCATCTCGATCAACGGTGCGGTGCGCTCGGCGATGCGCGCGATCCTGCGGCAGAACCCGATGACGTGGATCTACGGGCAAGACGTCGCGAAGAAGGGCGGCGTCATGCAGGCCACGCGCGGGCTGTGGGACGACTTCCCGCGCCAGGTCCGCGACGCGCCGATCAACGAGCCGTTCATCATGGGCAGCGCGATCGGCTTCGCGCTGCACGAGGGCTCCACTGCGCTGCCGGAGATCCAATTCTCCGACTACAGCCTCAACACGCTGCACTGGCTGGTCTACCTCGGCAACCTGCTGTGGACGTCGGGCGGCAGCGTGCGCGCGAACGTGGTCGTGCGGTTGCCGGTCGAGCCGTTGCACGGCGGCGCCGTCTACCACTCGATGTGCATGGAAGGCTTCTACGCGTCGATCCCCGGGCTCACGATCGTCGCGCCCACGACGTCGCGCGACGTGTACGGGCTGCTGCGTTCGGCCGCGGAGTACAGCGGGCCGGTGCTCTTCTTCGAGAGCAAGGGCCTCTACCGCATGAACCTCGGCGACGCGTTCCCCGGCGAGCCCACCGATCCGAAAGAGGTCGCGACGCTCAAGCGTGCGATCGCGTTCGAAGGTCACGCGCCCGATCTGCCCGACGACTTCCGCGTGCCGCTCGGCAAGGCCGCGCTGCGTCGACAGGGCCGCGATCTCACCATCGTCACGTGGGGCCGCACCACGCTGTACGTGGCCGAGGCCGCGAATCGACTCGCGAGCGAGGGCATCGAAGCGGAGGTCATCGACCTGCGCACGATCGTGCCGCCCGACATGGACGCCGTGCTCGCGAGCGTGAAGCGCACCGGCCGATTGCTGGTCGTGCACGAGGACCGCGTGTTCGCGAGCCTCGGTCGCGAGATCCAAGGCGCGACCATCGAAGCGTTCGACGCGGCCGGTACACCGGTGGTCGCGCGCGTGCTCGGTCAGGATCCCGTGCCCGGCATCCCGCAGAACGCCCACCTCGAAGAGCACGTCGTGGTCACGCCCGACAAGGTCTTCGCGGCCGCGAAGGCGGTGCTCGCGGTGAAACGCGCGAGCGCACCCGAGTCGCGCACGCGCACGCTGTCGATGGCGGCACCGACGGTGCTGTGGACGCCCAATCGCAACTTCGTCGCGTGAGGACGTGGCGGAGGGCGAAGATGTGCTCGAGCTCCCCGGGCTCACGCTGCGCGGCGTGACCCGCGGTGGGATCCAGACCTGCGTGATGGTGCCCGAGCTCGACGTCATGTTCGACGTCGGCGGCACCACGCGCGGGCAGCTGCGCTTCGGCACGATCCTGGTCACGCACGGCCACCAGGATCATCTCGGCGGCCTGCCGTACCTGATCTCGCAACGTCACCTCGCCGGGCTCGGCTCGCCCGACGTGCACATGCCGGCGGAGGTGCTCGATCCGTTCACGCGCATCATGGATGCGTGGCGCGAGATCGAGGGCTTCGATCTCCACGCGAAGCTGTTCGGGCACGCGCCCGACGATGCGTTCGAGCTGGGCAAGAACCTGCGCGCCGCGTGTGTGCGCTCCGTGCATCGCGTGCCGTCGCTGTCGTGGATCGTCGAGCGCACCAGCGAGCGGCTCATGCCCGTGCACGCGGGCAAGACCGGGCCGGAGATCGCCGAGCTCAAGCGCGCGGGCGTGCCCATCACGGAGACGCACACCGTCGACGTGCTGTGCGTCACCGGCGACACGCAGATCGAGACCTTCGATCGCGAGCCGCGGTTGCGTCGCGCGAAGGTGCTCGTGCACGAGGTGACCGCGTGGGACGACCGACGCTCGGTGGAGGAGATCCGCTTCTGGGGGCACACCCACGTCGACGAGATCATCCCGCGCGTCGAGCAGTTCGAAGGCGACGCGCTCGTGCTCGTGCATCGCAGCCCGCGGCACACGCGAGCGGAAGCCGAAGCGGTGGTGGCGACGCGATTCCCCGCGTCGATGCGGAGCAAGGTGCATGTCTTCGGACGCTGAGCCCAAGCTCGACGCGGACGTGCTCGTGCTCGGGGCGAGCTTCGCGGGCATCGAGGTGCTGTATCAGCTGCAGAAGCGCACTTCGTCGCCGCCGCCGCGCGTCATCGTGATCGATCGCGAGCGCCGGCACGGCTACCTGCCGCTCGTACAGGAGCGCTTGCTCGGTACGATCTCGCTGGCGTCGAGCGTGCTCGAGAGCGCCGCGTGGATCGAGTCGGTCGAGGGCGCGCGCTTCGTGCAAGCGGAGGTGGTGAGGCTCGATCCCGACACGCGCGAG
Source organism: Nannocystaceae bacterium (assembly GCA_035550195.1). Lineage (GTDB taxonomy): Bacteria > Myxococcota_A > Polyangia > Nannocystales > Nannocystaceae > Xiheibacterium. Next base: position 4,998 of record DASZPU010000775.1, on the reverse strand, counting down.
GTCGAGCTCGACGATGGCCGGAAGCTGCGCGCGAAGATCGTCGTCGTCGCGCTCGGCAGCGTGCTCGCGGCACCGCAGTCGCTCCCGGGTGCGGAGCGTCTGGTCGTACACAAGAGCGGTGCGGAGTTCGAGCACGCACGCGCAGCGATCACCGACGCGCTGGCGAGCGAGGGCGAGACGCCGCGCATCGTCGTGGTGGGCGGCGGCATCTCGGGGGTCGAGCTCGCGGGCGAGCTCGCGGCGCTGCGCGGACGCTCGCCGATCCCGTTCGCGCGCGCGCCCGAGGTGACGTTGGTCGGCGCCGATCCACGGCTCGTGCCGATCCTGCCCGCGCGGGTCGGCGAGAAGGCGAAGGCGATCCTCGTCGAGCAAGGCGTCGACGTGCGCGTAGGCACGAAGCTCGTCGCGGTGCACGAAGACGGCGTGACCGCGCGCGAGGGTGACGAGGAGATCGAGATCCCCTGCGCGCTCGCGGTATGGGTGGGCGGCATCCGGCCTGCGCCCGTGCTCGCGCAGCTCGGATTGCCGCGCACCGACGACGGTTGGCTCGAAGTCGGCCCCACACTGCAGTGCTTTCCCACCGAGCGTGCGCGCGCGGGCATCTTCGCGTGCGGCGATGCGGTGCGGATCGTCGGCGGCACCGGTCGCTGGCCCACGATGCAGCGCGCGATCGAGTGCATCTGGCAGGCGAAGATCGTCGCCAAGAACGTGCTCGCGCTCCTGCGCAATGAAGGCGAGGAGCTGCCGCCACTTCTGCCGCATCGACTGCGCGAGACGTTCGCGTACGGCGTGAGCCTCGGTGCGCGCAGCCTCGTGGTGTGGGGCAACCTCTGCGTCGACGTGCGCGGGGTGAACCACTGGTTCCGGCGTTGGCTGATGCGGCAGTACTTCGCGCGCTACGAAGCACCCCCGGCGCCCGCGATCGCGCCGTCGGGCACTCAGGGCGGCGTCGGCTGACGCGGCGGCGGAAGTGCCTGCGCCCAGCCTTCGAAGTCGGCCCACGACGACGCGAGCAGCTCGGGTGACTCCGCCACCTTCGTGATCGATTCACGCAGCGCTTCGTGGGCGCGATGCAATCGGCTACGCACGGTTCGCTCGGGGATGCCCAGCACCTCGGCGAGCTCGGGGCCGGTCAAGCGCTGGAAGTGGTACAGCTCGAGCAACACCTGGGTCTCGACGCCGAGCTGACGCAGCGCTGCGAGCAGCACACGACGCTCGCGCTTCTGGTCGACGATCTGGCTGGGGCTCGGTGCGAGCTCGGCGAGGCAGCTCGATTCCATGTCGAGCTCACCGTGCACGCGGTGCTTCGCGCGCAGCTGCGCGAAGAGTATGTGCCGCGCGATGCCGAAGATGAACGCACGGAAGCCGGCCTCGCGACGGAAGCGATCCTTGCCGGCGATCGCGGCCTCGAGCGTGGCCTGCACGAGGTCTTCGATGGGCCCGTCGCACTTGCGCTCGAAGAAGCGCACGAGCGGCCCGGTGTAGCGCTGCAACAGCTCGCGCGCCGCCTTGCGGTCGCCCTGGCCCCACGCGTCGAGCAGCGCGAAGTCCTCGTTGTGCTTGGGCTCGGCCATGGCGCGGGCGAATGCGGGCAGCACGGCGCCACGCGGCACCGATACCTGCGAGTGATGCTCGCCGCGATTTCGATCCCGACGAACGTCAGGGCTCGCGCTGCTCGAGCACCCCGACCCGCCGCTGCAGGTCCGCGATAGCTTCGTCGACGGTGTCGTGCCGGGCGGCGCTGGTCTCGAGCAGGCCGACGATCGCTTCGAGCCGACGGTCGGTGCGGTCGAACCGCGCGTCCATCGCATCGAACCGCGCGTCGAGGCGGTCGAACCGCGCATCCATTCGCCCGAGCTGGTCGGCGATACGTAGCAAGATGCGCTCGTGCGCGTCGATGCGCGTGTCGAGCCGCGTCACGGCCTGGTCGAGGCGGGCGCCGAGGTGGGTGATGGCTTGGTCGAGGCGGGTGTTCGTGCCGCGGATTTCGTCGCGGATGTCGGCGAGCACGTGGCCGGTGATGTCCGTGGTGGTGGTCATCGGGCGGTTCCTTTCAGCCTAGCACCGGTCGGCCACGGGCGCCCGGGCGTTGCAGGGAATCGGTGACCTGCACCCGCGGGACGGGTCAGCGCACGCTGAAGTGGATCGGCTCGCTGCGGATCGCGAGCGTGTGATCGGTGGGCCGTGCGACGAGCTCGTGATCGCCGGGCGCGACTTCGATGCGCGCTTCGAACGGCGCGTTGCTCTTCGCGACGACCTTGCCGTCGAGCACGAACTCGACGCGATCGACGTCGGCACCACCGGCCGGCTTCGCGCGCAGCTCGATGACGTCGCGCGGGCCACCGCTCGCGCGCGCGTACACGCTGCCTTCGAGCGGCGCTTCGATCTGCAACGACGGCGGATCGTGCGAGACGGCTTCGCAGCCTTCGACGTGCTCGTAGGCGATCCACGCGAGCCCGCGCGCGTCGTTGCCGGGCGCGCCGTCGGGCAGGTGCGCGAGCCAGTCGGAGAACTCTTCGGGCAGGCGCACGATGGTGTCGTCGCCGTCGGGATCGCAGCGGAAGCGACGACGACCATCGCGACCTTGGTCGAGCTCGCGCACCGCTCGGTGCACGTCGCAGCCGGTGTGCGGCGCGTGACCGGGCACGAAGCGCTGCATGATGCGATCGGGGCACTGCGCGCCCGGACGCATGCCGGACAGCGCACACACCTCGACCTGCTGCAGCGCGTCGCGTTCGAACAGCTCGCCGCGCGTGGGCACGTCGAGCATCGCGCGTCGCATCACGTCGGCGAAGAGTGGACCCGCACCACCGGCGCCGGTGAGGCCCTTCGTCGCGCTGCCGTCGGCGTTGCCGACCCACACCGCCACGGTGCGCTCCGCGGTGTAACCGACCGTCCATGCATCACGATAGCCGGAGCTCGTGCCGGTCTTCACCGCGAGCGGGAAGCCGATGTCGAACGGGCTGCGCCCTTCGAGCAGGCGCACGCGCGCGAGCGGATCGGAGAGCATGTCGGTGACCGCGGCCGCGACCGCGGCATCGATCACGCGCACCGTCGTCGGCGCAGCTTCGGCCTGCACGACGCGCAGCTCGATCGCTTCGCCGCCGCGCGCGAGCGCGACGTAGGCGGCGGCGAGCTCGCGCAGCTCGACCTCGCCGGTGCCGAGCGCGATCGAGATGCCGTAGTGATCCGCCGCGCGATCGAGGCTCGCGAAGCCGAGCGAGTGCAGCGAGCCCAGCAATCGCTCGGGCCCGAGCTCGGCGGCCAGCCGCACCATCGGCACGTTGAGGCTCGCCGCCAGTGCTTCGCGCAGCGCGATCGGCCCGACGTTGCGCCCGTCGAAGTTGCCCGGCGCGTACGCGGACGTGCCGTGCTCGATGAACTCGGTGGGCACGTCGGCGACCAGCTCCGCGCCCGTGTGTCCGGCCGCGAGCGCTTCGGCGACCACGAACGGCTTGAGCGTCGAGCCCGGCTGCCGACGCGCACGTACCATGTCGACTTGTCCGTGGATCGCGTCGTCGTCGTGGTTCGCGCTGCCGACCCACGCGAGCACCTCGCCGCTCGCGTTGTCGACGACGATCACCGCGGCGTTGCGAGCCTCGCGATCCGCGGTGGCGAGCACGTGCGTGCGCACGAGCCCTTCGACGTCGTGCTGCAGTCGCAGATCGAGCGTGGTCTGGGTGAGGCCGTGCGCCGCGAGGCGCTCCTCGGCCTGCAACATCCCGACGAAGTGCGGCGCGTGCCACGGGTGCGTGATCGGGCGCAGCTCGATCGGTTCCTCGAGCGCGCGCACGAGCGCTTCGTCGTCGAGGTGACCGTCGTCGTGCAGCGCCTCGAGCAGCGCGCGCTGGCGCAGCACCGCGCGATCGAGGTGCTCGACCGGATCGAGCGCCGACGGTGCGCGCGGCAGCACGGCCAGCAACGCGGCCTGCGCCCAGGAGAGCTCGCGGCTCGCGACCCCGAAGTACGCCTGCGCGGCCATCTCGGGCCCGACGAGCCCGTGGCCATACGGCAGGCGATTCATGTACTCGACCAGGATCTGGTCCTTGCCGAGCTCGCGCTCGAGGTTCTGCGCGCGTGCGGCCTCGCGCAGCTTGATCGACAGGTCGCGATCCTTGGTGACGCCGCGCGTGTCGAGCAGCTTCACGAGCTGTTGCGTGATCGTGCTGGCGCCCGACACCACGCGACCGTTGCGGAGGTTCTGCTCCATCGCGCGCACCATCGCGGCGCGATCGAGCCCGTCGTGCTCGTAGAAGTCGGCGTCTTCGCTGACCAGCGTCGCGGTGACGAGCCGCGCCCCGATGTCGTCGAGCGCGATGGGGCGGCCGCGTCTGCCGTAGTCGGTGGGCAGCTCGCGGAGCAACACGCCGTTGCGATCGACGATGCGCTGCGCTTCGTGCCAGCGATCGTCGAGCTCGGCCGCGGGCTCGCCGACCGACTCGCGCAGTCGCTCCCACCACGCGCTCCACGCCAGCCACGCTGCGCCGACCACCACCGCAGTGGCCAGCGCGAGCAATCGTTTCCGCATGCGTTTCACTTCGCCACCGTCACGTGGGCGACGTCGCTGTAGCTGACGCTGTCCGGTTCGTACATCAGCTCCGCCTTCGCCGGCGCGACCAGCCATGTGCCCGGCGTCGTCGCGCGCACGAGATACGTCGCGGCGACCCACTCGCCCCACACGCGATCGAAGTAGAGATCGACGCGGTCGTCGTGCAGCTCGCTGTGGCTGGCCTCCGCGGCGCCCCAGCTCAGCATCTGCGCGACCGGATGATCCTCCGCGAGCCCCGGCACCGTCGCCGAGGTCGCGAGGTCGGGTGCGATCGGCTCGAAGCCGCCACCGATCGCATCGGTGAGCGCGACGTAGCCGAGGCGATCGCTGCCGACGTCGAGCGGCATGCGTGCGAGCAGCACCACGCGCACGATCTGGCCGGGCTTCACCTTCGCGAGATCGACGTCGCCGCCCTGCGGGTCGACGAACATCCGGTACACGTCGGGACC
>DASZPU010000774.1:0-3087 GCA_035550195.1 Nannocystaceae bacterium | reverse complement strand
CCGCACGTGGCGTCACGTCCGTCGTGGGGGTCGCCCTCGCCCCCCGCGCGCTCGACTACTCGCGCTTCAACGCGCGGCTCAACCGCGTCGACTGCGAGTGGTTGCTCGGCGATCTCGGCGCGCCGGTGGCGGGGCGTCGCTTCGACGCCGTGGTCAGCCAGCCCGCGTACGTGCCACGTCCTGCGGCGATCGACGACACGACCTATCTGCACGGGGGTGCGCGCGGCGACGAGCTCGCGCTGCGACTCCTGGGCGAGCTCGCCGGACTGCTCGGCGAGCACGGCCGTGCGTGGGTGTTGTTCGACACGCCGGCAGCGCGGGGCCAGGAGCTCATCGCACGCGTGCGTTCGGCGTTGCGCGAGCCTGCGCTCGACACCATCGTCGCGGCGGCGCCCAGCGTGCCGACGCGCGGGCACGCGACCGCATACGCGACGCTCGTCGATCCCTCGCTCGGGGCCGGTTATCGCGCGGCGGTCGAGCACTACACGCACCACTTCCGAGGCCAGGGCATCGACGCGCTGCGCCATGTCTTGCTGCACGTCGAGCATGCGCGTGGCGATCGTGCGAGCAGCGTGTTGCTCGAGCCGACGAGCCTGCGTGCGATCGATGGTGGGGTCCTCAGGCGCGTGCGCGCGGGTGTGCGACTGCTCGCGCAAGGCGACGCCGCGCTGCTCGCTGCCGCCGTCACACCCGCGCCCGGAGCGTCGTTGTTGTACGAAGAATCGCTGGCCGGTGAGCCGCACTCGCGCACGCGGGTGCAGATCGCACGAGGCTTCGAGCAGGAGCTCAGCGACACCGCAGGCGCGCTGTTGCAGGCGCTGCGCGATCACGACTCGGTGCGCGCAGCGATCGCCGGCTACGCTGCGTTGATCGACGCGGACCCACAGGAGGTCGCGGCCGGTGCGCTGGACTTCGTGCGCCGGGGACTCGCGAGCGGCCTGCTCGTCAGTCCTTGATGATGAACGGAGTGCGCTCGTAGCTCGGCGTGGTCTGCAGCACGACGACGTTGTCGACGCGTGCACCGGGCGGACCTTGGCGACACCAGTCGACCATCGCGTCGACCTTGGTCTCGATGCCTTCGATCTCGAGCGAGCAACTGCCGTCGGGCATGTTGCGGATCCAACCCGAGAGCCCGAGGCTCGTGGCGTTCGCGACTGCGCTCGCGCGGAACGACACGCCCTGCACATGGCCGACGACGCGCACTTTGACGCGCGTCCACTGCACGGTGTCGTGTCGTCCTCGGGTCACGGCCGCCAGCCTAGCACTCAGGCGGGGAGGTCGGGCAGGTCCTTCGTGCGGCGCTTGATCGCCAGCAGCAGCCGCGCGAGGAAGGTGTCGAACGACATCGTCTCCTGCCGCTGCTCGCCGTAGCGGCGCAGCGTGACGGTGCCGTCGCTGGCCTCGCGCTCGCCCAACACGCACACGTTGGGGATCTTCTGCGTGACCGCGTTGCGGACCTTCTTGTTGAGCGTGTCGCTGGAGTCGTCGAGCTCCACGCGCACGAACTCGTCGCGCAGCGCGTCGACCAACTTGTTGCCGTACTCGACGAACGCATCGGCGACGGGCACGAGCCGCACCTGCACCGGAGCGATCCAGGTGGGAAACGCTCCGCCGTAGTGCTCGATGAGGAACGCGATGAAGCGCTCGTGGGTGCCGAGCGGCGCGCGATGGATGCAGTAGGGCGTGTGCTCCTTGTTGTCCGCGCCGATGTAGGTGAGCCCGAGCCGCGCGGGCACGGCGAAGTCGAGCTGGTTGGTGCTCGCGGTCTCCTCGCGGCCCGTGACCGTCTTGAACTGCATGTCGATCTTCGGCCCGTAGAACGCCGCCTCGCCCTTCACCTCGGTGAACGGCAGGCCGCTCTTCAACATCGCCTGGCGCACGAACTTCTGCGTGCGCTCCCACGCCTCGGGATTGTCGACGTACTTCTCCTTGCCCTTGGGATCCTCGGGATCCCAGGTGGAGAAGCGCGAGTAGTAATTGTTCGACAGCCCGAGGATCTCGTAGACGCGACGGTGCAGGTCCATCACCTTGAGGAACTCGGACTCGATCTGTTCCTCGGTGCAGTAGATGTGCGCGTCGTTCATGCACATGCCCCGCACGCGCAAGAGTCCCGAGAGCGCGCCGGCGTCCTCGAAGCGATAGACCTGACCGTACTCCGCGAGTCGCATCGGCAGGTCGCGATAGCTGCGCTTGCGCGCCGCGAAGATGCGGTGGTGGTGCGGACAGTTCATCGGCTTGAGGCAGTAGGCCTCCTTCACCACCTCGTGGCTGCCGCTCTCGTCCTCGACCTTCTCCTTCAGCTCCATCACCGGATACATGTGCGGCGCGTAGTAGGGCAGGTGGCCGGTCTTGTAGAAGAGATCGACCTTGTTGAGGTGCGGCGTGGCCACGCGCTGGTAGCCGTCCTTGAACTCGAGCTCCTTCGCGAGCTTCTCCAGCTCGTCGCGCAGCACCGTGCCGGCGGGCAGCCACAGCGGCAGGCCTTTGCCGATCTCGTCGTCGATGACGAAGATGTCGAGCTCCTTGCCGAGCTTCTTGTGATCGCGCGCGAGCGCGTCGTGATACGCCTTCACGTGCGCGTCGAGCGTGGCCTTGTCGGCGAACGCCCACGCGTAGATGCGCGTCATCATCGCGTTGCGGGAATCACCGCGCCAGTACGCACCCGCGACGCTGCGGAGCTTGAACGCATCGCCGGGGATCTTGCGCGTGTTCTCGACGTGCGGCCCTTCGCACATGTCGAGGAACGTGCCGTTCTTGTAGAAGCTGATGGTGGTCTTGCCCTTCTTGTCCAGCAGCTCGGCCGCGTACTCGCGCTTGTAGGGCTCCTTCATCGCCTCGATGCGCGCGAGCGCCTCTTCGCGCGGCAGCTCGTCGCGCTCGAACGGCTGACCTTGCTTGATGATGTGGCGCATGCGCTTCTCGATCTCCGGGAAGTCGTCCTCGGAGATCGGCGCGCTCAAGATGAAGTCGTAGTAGAAGCCGTCGGCGATCGGCGGACCGAAGCCGAGCGTCGAGCCGGGCCGCATCGCGAGCACCGCCTGCGCCAGCACGTGCGACAGGCTGTGGCGGATCCGGTAGAGCTCGTCT
>DASZPU010000773.1:0-2959 GCA_035550195.1 Nannocystaceae bacterium | reverse complement strand
ATCGTCGTGCCAGCGCACGAGCTCGCGCTGGGTCGCGAGCGCGAGCGCGAGCTCGCCGTCCGCCCACGCCAGCCACGTCGACATGAAGAGGATGTCCGGCACGGCCGCGGGGGCTTCGGCGCGCGCGAGCACGATCGCGCGCTCGAGGCATGCGCGCGCAGCCTCGCGATCGCCTTCGTCGTCGAGGATCTGCGCCTCGAGCAGCTCGGCCTGCACGAGCACGCGATCGCGAACCTGCGGCTCGACCACCTGCGCGAGCTCGACGTGCGCGGCGTCGAGGAAGCGCCGGCGATCGTCGGTCGCGTAGTAGCCGCTGTAGACCCACGCCTTCGCCGCGGTGACGTGCTCGCCTTCCGCCGCGGCTGCGTGCGCGGCCTGCTCGAGCGTCGCGCTGGCCTGGTCGTCGTCGGGGGTCTGGCGCCCGAGCTCGAAGCGCGCGCGCGCAGCCAACAGCGGCTCGCCGATCTGCTCGGCCGCAGCGATGACCGCGGGCGCGTGCGCGAGCAGAGCATCGTCGCGACCCATGCGATTGAGCGCGGCGATCTCGGCGAGCCCGCGCTCGACCTCGGCATGGGCCGCCGCGTTCGCGGATTCGGGCGCGTCACCGCGGAGCTCCTGCGCGAGTGCGCGACACCACGGTGCGGGCTCACCGAGATCGAGGCCACGCGAGGCCGCCACGTCGCCTTCGGCCGCGAGCTCGAGTCGATACGCGATCGCGCCGCGTTCGTGCCGCAGACACGCGCCACGTCGCCACGCCAGCTCGTCGTCGAGCTCGCCTTTGCGCTGCGCTTCGCACAGCAGCAGCTCCTCTTGATCGAGCGCAGCGACCACACCGTCGATGCTGGGCCGCAGCCGCGACCAGGTCATCTGCGCTTCGAGATGCGGGAGCGCATCGAAGTGCGCTTGCTCGATGCGGGGGATCGCAGCGCTCGACCACGCGGCCCGCAAGCGATCGTCCGGTGCTGCGCACGGCTCGGCGCGCGTCGACCACAGCGCCGCGCCACCCAGCGCGAGCGTGCCGACCAGACCGGCGGCGACCACCCAGCGTCCGCGCTGCCCACCGCTGCGCTCGAGCGCAGCGACGACGTCTTCCATCGTCGCGAAGCGCCGGGCGGGATCGGCTGCGAGCCCGCGATCGAGCACGCGTTGGAGTCGCCGATCGATGCGCCGCACCGCGACCCGCTCGCCGCGGGCGATCGCACCGAGTCGCGCTTCGATCGAGACCTCGGTGAACGGACGCACGCCGAACAACGCCTCGTGCAGCACGACGCAGAACGCGAACACGTCGACGCGGCGATCGATCTCGCCGCCGTACTGCTCCGGTGCCATGTAGGCCGGCGTGCCCAGCTCTTGCCCGGTCGCGGTGAGCCCATCGGCGATCGAGACCTCGTCGCGCTCGTACTCGTCGAAGTCGACGGTCTCGTCGGTGCGTGCGAGCCCGAAGTCGGCGACGCGCGGCTCACCATGCTCGTCGACGAGCACGTTGTCGGGCTTGAAGTCGCGATGGATGACGCCGACGGCGTGGGCGGCCGCGAGCCCGCGCGCCGCCTTCGCGAGCATCGCGACGATCTCGGGCTGCGTACGCTTGCGCGTCGACAGCCACGTGCGCAGCGTCGCACCGGGCACGTGCTCCATCGCGACGAAGAACTGATCGCCGTCGTAGCCCGCGTCGTAGACCGCGACCACGTTGGGATGACGCAGTCGTGCCATCGCCTTCGACTCGCGCACCAAACGCGCGCGTGCACGCGGCTCCGCGGTCGTGCCCGGCGGCAAGAGCTTGATCGCGACGATGCGCTCGAGCACGTCGTCGCGCGCGCGGAACACCATGCCCATGCCACCGCGCCCGAGCTCGCCTTCGAGGCGGTAGCGGCCCGCGAGCGTGCGCGTCTCGTCGGCGAGCTGCATCGCATCGGCTGCGCTGCGCCGGCACGCGTCGCAGCTCTCGAGGTGGGCCAGCACCGGTCGCCGCTCGCGCTCGGAGAGCCCGGGCCCGATGAGCCGCGCCAGCAGCTCGTCGTCGATGTGCACACCCACCTACTCGACGTTAGCAAGTCATTCGGGAACCGTCTGCAGCAGCCGCGCCACTGATATGTCGAGCTGGCTCTGCACGAGCTCGGCGATCCCCGCTGCGACGTCGGTCTCGACGCCGAGCTCGGCTGCGAGTCGTTGCTGTGTGGCTTCGAGGATCGCTGCACGTGCGCGCGCGAGCCAACGCGCGGCCGTGGCTCGGTGCACGCCGTAGATGCGGCCGATCTGATCGATGCTCGCGCCGTCGACGAGCTGCAGGCGCAGGAGCGCGCGCTCGCGCTTGGGGAGCTCGACGAGCGCGCGTTCGCACGCTTGCTCGAGCTGCTCGCGATAGCGCCGCTTCTCGAGATCGTCTTCGGCGTCGCCGAGCTGCGGGTCGGCCACCGACACCAGCTGTTGCGGCGCACTGCGGCGCGCGCTCTGACCTTCGCGATCACTCATGCGCACGGCCGCCACGACGATCCAACTGCGCAGCGAGCCGCGACCGCGGAAGTCGGAGATGCGTCCCGGTCGCGTGCCGGTGCCGACCAAGAGATGCTCGCGCAGTCGTTGTGTGAGCTCGTCGACGCCATCGCGTGCGACCCCGCGGCGCGCGAGCACAGCGACGATCTGCGGAAACAGCTCGCGCTCGAGCACCTTCATCGCCGCCGTGTTGCCGTCGGACAGCGCGCACGCGAGGAACAGATCTGCGAGCGCGAGCTCGGACATGTCGCCGGGCGCGGGGCCGAGCCGCGCGCCGAGCTGGCGTGCGAACGCGGCCTCGTCGAGCGCGACCGCAGGCCAGGCCGCGCGGCCGCTGCGATGCGCTTCGGCGATCGCACGGGCGAGCGCGGCGTCGCCGACGAAGCCCGCGCGCTGCTCGCCCGCGAGTCCCTCGCGGTACGCGTCGAGCAAGGACGCGGCGTCCATCCGACGCGAGCATGCCATCGTC
>DASZPU010000772.1:0-10235 GCA_035550195.1 Nannocystaceae bacterium | reverse complement strand
GATCCACCGACTGCCCCTCGGGCGGCGCGATGTCCTGCAGCTCGAGCGGACGCTCGGCCTCGGTCGGATCGATGTCGTCCGGCACCGCGAGGCTCTCCTCGCTGTTGGGCTTGTAGTCGAAGTCGGCGCGCTCGGCCTTCTTCTCCTTCCCGTCGGGCACGACCTTCACGACCATCGCCTGCTCGCGCGCGAAGATCTTGCGACCGACCGCCTGCGCCTGCTCCGACGTGAGGTTGTCGAGCGCCGCGATCTCGGCGCCCACGAAGCCTTGCTGCGCCGCGCCCTCGAGGTAGCTCGCGTACGAGTCGGAGCGCCCGACGATGCCGGAGATCCCGTCGAGCACGGCGAGCCGCGCACGGTTGCGTGCGGAGTCGTAGGTGCCCTTGTGGTCCTCGCCCTCGAGCTTCGACGCGAAGCCGCGCGTGATCGCGTCGAGCACCTCGTCGATCGCACGGTCGAGATCGCGGGCCTTCTTGGTTTCGATCGCGATGCCGAGCATCGGCGCTTCCTCGCCGCCGCCGATCGGCGCGAAGTAGAAGTTGTCGACCGCGCGCTCGTGCTCGCCCTTGCTCTGCACGAAGAACAGGATCGACAGGAACATGGTCTCGAACGAGGCCTGCGCGGCCGCGTAGTCGGGCGTGAAACGCTTGGGCGTCTTGAACACGACGACCGCGGTGGGCTTCTTCACCGGCGCCTCGATCTTCGCGTGCTTCACCGAGAAGCGCGCGGGCGGCACGTTGGTGCGCGCGGGCACCTCGACCTTCGGCAGCGGCGCGAGGTACTTCTTCGCGAGCTCGAGCGCCTGGTTCGGATCGACGTCGCCCGAGATCACCACGCTGGCCTGGCTGGCGGTGTAGTAGCGCGCGATGAACTCGCAGGTGTCCTGCGGCGTGATCGAGGTGAGATCCGCGTCGGCGCCCAGCAAGCTCTTGCGGTAGGGATGGCCTTCGGGGAACGCGAGCTTGTTGATCGCATCGAACACGTGCACTTCGATGCCTTGCCCACGCCAACGGTGCTCGTTGCGCACGACCTCGCGCTCGCGGAAGAACTGCTCGTCCTCGACCGCGTCGCACTGGTAGCCGAGCCGCAACGCGCTGTACTTGAAGTAGCGCTCGAGCTCGTCGGACGTGCCGGTATGCATGTAGTGGGTCTGATCGGCCGCCGTGTACGCGTTGAAGAACAGCGAGTGCTGCGGCAGATCCGACATGAGCCGCGTGGTGCCGGGCCCGTCGACCGGCATCTGGAACATCAGGTGCTCGACGAAGTGCGCCATGCCTTCTTTGCCGGGCGGGTCTTCGCGCGCGCCGACCTGTTGGCGCACGTCGAACTGCACGAGCCGCGTGTACGCGTCGGGCACGATGAAGAGCTCGAGCCCGTTGTCGAACTTCTTGTAGAAGCCGCTGCCGGGGATCGTCAGATCGCGACTCGGTTGCGGCAGATCGGGCCGCTCGGTGTCACGTTGTCCGCGACAGCCGACCAGTGCGAGTGCGAGCAGCAGTGCAGTGCCCGTCCGGGGCTTCGACCATGGGCGCGTCATCGGGGTCATCGTATGCGGTCCTCGGGAGGGTGGGTTGCTCGCAGCACGGGGCCGTCGACCCACATGTGTTCACGGGCGGCCGTTCGGATCAGTTCCTGCGAAAAGATCCGTTCGCCGCCCCCCGAATCGACCGTTCCGCGGTTTCGCGGTGACCGAGGCCGCGCAGGCCTCGCTTCAGCCGCCGTCGCCCATGTCGCCCGCGTCGCTCCCGACGCTCGTGCTCGTGGACTCGCCGCCACACAGGCTGCCGACCATCGTCATCTCGTCCACGCACGCCATGCCGGCCATGTAGTCCGCGCAGTCGGCCATGCCGATGCACGCCAACATGTCCTCGTAGGCCATGCCGCACTCCATCGAGTAGGCCGCGTAGTACATGAGGCCCTTCGTGCAGCCCGCCGCGTAGTAGGACTCGTACTCGGCGTACTTCGGATAGCACTCGACGATCTTCGCGGCATAGGCTGCGCAGACCGGATCGACGTACGCGCCGGTCGTGCCCTCGCTGCTGCCGCTCGAGCTCTCGACGCCGGTCGTGCCCTCGCTCGAGGTGGTCGGGTCGGTCTCGCCTTGGCTCGTCTCGGTCGACGGATCCGTGCCGGGGTTCGTCGTGGCCATCGTGGTCTCGGCGCTGCCGCTCGTGTCCACGCTCGTGCCGACCGTGCTCATGGTCGCGTTGGTGTCGTTGCCGGTCTCGTTGCCGGTGCTCTCGGTCGAGACATTCGTGGTCGCCTCGTCGTCGTCGGCGGGACAGCCCGCCATCGGCAGCGCCGCGAACGAGAGGAGGAAGGTCAAGCCACGCGTACGTTCGATGTCCATGCGGAGGCGAATGCTACGCAACGCGCGGCGGATTGCCAGCGCGGCGTGACGACACACGCAGCGACGATGCGAACTGCGTCACACGGCGGCGAGCGCCTGCGACAGGTCGCCGATCAGATCGTCGACGTGCTCGATGCCCACGGACAAGCGGATGAAGCCGTCGTGGATTCCGAGCGTCGCTCGCTTCTCGGGCGGCACGCTCGCGTGGGTCATGATCGCGGGATGCTCGATCAGGCTCTCGACGCCGCCGAGGCTCTCCGCGAGCGTGAACACGCGCATGCGCGACAGCATGCGCTTGGCCGCGTCGAGATCGCCGTCGACGTAGGCCGAGATCATGCCGCCGGGTCGCGACATCTGCTGCTTCGCGAGCGCGTGCTGGGGATGGCTGGGCAGGCCGGGATAGATGACCTTGCGGATCTTCGGGTGCTTCTCCAGCCACGTCGCGATCTTCATCGCGTTGTCGCAGTGACGCTCCATCCGCAGCGCGAGCGTCTTCAGGCCGCGCAGCGTCAGGTAGCAGTCCTGCGGGCCGGGCACGGCACCGCACGAGTTCTGCAGGAAGCCGAGGCGCTCGGCCAAGCCCGCATCGCGCGTGACCACGGCGCCCCCGACGACGTCGGAGTGACCGCCCACGTACTTCGTGGTGCTGTGCATGACCATGTCCGCGCCGAGCTCGAGCGGACGCTGCAGCATCGGCGACGCGAACGTGTTGTCGACCGCGAGCAGCACGCCCTTCTTCTTGCACACCGATGCGATCGCGGCGATGTCGGCGAGCTTGAGCATCGGGTTCGTCGGCGTCTCGACCCACACGAGCTTCGTGTCGGGGCCGATCGCCGCCTCGATCGCGGCCGTGCTGGTCGGGTCGACCCAGCTGAAGCGCTGGCCACGACGGCTCATCACCTTGTCGAACTGGCGGAACGTGCCGCCGTACACGTCGTCGACCGAGACGATGTGGCTGCCCGCATCGAAGAGCTGCGCGATGGTCATGGTGGCCGCACAACCCGACGCGAACGCGAAGCCGAAGCGCGCGCCCTCGAGCGACGCGATCGCGCGCTCGAGCGCGTAGCGGGTGGGGTTGTGCGTGCGGCTGTACTCGAACCCGGTGTGCTCGCCCGGGCCCTTCTGCGCGTACGTGGATGCCTGCGAGATGGGTGGCATCACCGCGCCGGTGATCGGCTCGGGGTGCTGCCCGCCGTGGATCGCGAGCGTCTCGATGCGTGCCTCGGCGGGCACGTGATCGGTGTCCTTGCGATACTCCGCCATGTCTAGCTCCGTTGCCGCGCGATGTAGTCGATCAGATCGATCTTGGTGAGCACACCGAGGAGGCGATCGGCTTCGACCACCAGCACGACCTTGGCGTCGTTGAAGATGCTGCGCAGGAGTTGGATGCGCGTGTGGGGCGTGACGGTGGCGTAGTCGGACTCGACCAGCTCGCCGAGCGGCTCGTCGACCGCGCCCTGGTGATCGACCAGATAGTTGAGCAGATCGATCTCCGCCACGATGCCGCAGTGCCGCCCGTTCTCGTCGAGCACGGGCAGCTGGCTGATGCCGTGCTCCTTCAGCATGCCGATCGCATCGCGCACGCTGGAGTCGCGGCGCACCGTGATGAGCCGGTGCGGCTTGGCCTTGAGCACGTGGGCCACCGTACCTTCGGTGTCGTCGGTCGCGAGGAAGCCGTTGCTGCGCATCCAGTCGTCGTTGAAGATCTTCGACAGGTACTTCTGCGCGCTGTCGGGCAAGAGCACCACGATGTTCTTCGGCTGCGCGAGCGACTGCGCGTACTTGATCGCGCCGACCACCGCCGCGCCACCCGAGCCGCCGCAGAAGATGCCCTCGCGGCGCGCGAGATCGCGGGTCATCGCGAAGCACTCCTTGTCGTCGACCTGGATCACTTCGTCGAGCAGATCGAGGTTCATCGTGGAGGGCAGGAAGTCCTCGCCGATGCCTTCGACGTAGTACGAGAACGGCTTGGTGAGGCGGCCGGTCTTCACGTACTCGTAGTAGAGCGAGCCGATCGGATCGACGCCGATCACCTTCATGCCCGGGTTCTTCTGCTTGAAGTAGCGCCCGCAGCCCGACAGCGTGCCGCCGGTGCCCATGCCCGCGCAGAACACGTCGAACTGTCCGCCGGTCTGATCCCAGATCTCCGGCGCGGTCGAGTTGAAGTGCGCCTCGGGGTTCGCGGGGTTGTGGTACTGGTTCGAATAGAACGCGCCCGGCGTCTCCTCGACGATGCGACGCGCAGTCGAGTAGTAGCTGCGCGGATCGGAGGGCTCGACCGCGGTCGGGCAGATGACGACCTTCGCACCGTAGGCCCGCAGCGCGTCGATCTTCTCCTTGCTCATCTTGTCGGGCATCACGAAGATGCACTTGTAGCCGCGCGTGGCCGCGACCATCGCGAGCCCGGCACCGGTGTTGCCGCTGGTGGCTTCGACGATCGTGCCACCGGGCCCCAACATGCCGCGCCGCTCGGCGTCGCCGATGATGTTGAGCGCGACGCGATCCTTCATCGAGCCGGCCGGGTTCAGGTACTCGAGCTTCACGTAGATGCTCGACTCGACGTGCTCCGCGATGCGGTTGAGCCGGACGATCGGTGTGCGACCCACCGCCTCCGTGAGATCCGCGACCGCGCCCTGCATGAGAGGTCTGTCCATGGTGCTCTTCGCGCTCGTGCGCGGGCGAAGCATTACCACGAAGCACGCCGCCGACGGGCGCGGGCGTGCTCGCGCTCGCGCTCGGCGCAGCGATGCCACAGGCGGCCGTCGCGAGCGGCCCGCCCGACGCCGCGAAGCCGCGCGTGCGGGCTTCACGGGGCCCGATCTCGCCGCCGATCGTGCGGAGCTCGCGGCCTGGGTGGCCGCGCACCCGTGACTCAGCCGCACACGATTTCGACGACGCTCACGTGCTCGGCTTCGATCGGCGGCTCGGCGAGCGGCACCGTGCACGACGCGGTGGGATGCGATGCGCTCACCTCGAGCTCGCCCGCAGCGTGCACGCCGACGTTGAAGAAGGCGACCGTGGGCGCGAGCGAGCCGTCACAAGGCGAGCGCGCGCGTCATCGCCCGCGATGCTCGCGGTACAGCGCGTCACGCCAGCGCACGAGGTCGTCGAACTCCGCGGCCAGCTCGGGCTGCGTCCACACCATGCGCGTGGCCGGGCCGAGCCGCAGCCAGCGATCGTCGACCGGCACGATCGCTTGCAGGAAGCTCGCGGCTGCGATGTCGCCGTAGCCGAAGCCGCCGAACAGGTAGCGTCCGCCGCCCAGCCGCGCACGGATGCGCGCGAGCGTCGTGCGCAACGCGTCGCGATGCTCGTCGACCGCGTCGAGCTGCAGCGCGTACTTCTTCGCGAACCATCGCGTGCCGTAGCGCGTGATCGGACGCAAGAGCGGGCGCATGAAGCCGGGGATCTGCGGCGGCAAGCCTTCGTCGAGCGCGGCGGGGCTGTCGAGCATGCCGCGGATGACGAGCGCACGACCGTGCTCCGACGTGGCGTCGATCTCGTCGACCCACGCGCGGATCTCCGCGACGCGATCCTCGGGCAGCAGCTTCGCGCCACTGCCCACCCGATCCGCATGCGTGGCGATGTCCCACGATTGCGTGATGACGGTGTCGCCGTCGACGAACACCGGCACGGTCGCGCGCGGTTGATCGGGCCCGACCAGCTTGCGCAGCTTCCGCTCGCCGAGAAACGGTGCGTGCTGGAGCTCGCGGAACGCGAGGCCGTGGTGATCGAGCGCCCAGCGAGCGCGCTCGCTCCACGGCGACACGTGGAGCACCACGAGCTGGGCGCCCGCGTTCAAGCCCCTTGCGCGGCCTTCAGGCGCCGGCGCTCGGCCTGACGTGCACGCTGCTTGCTGCCGTCGCCGAAGTACCAGCCGATGTTGAACGTGAACATGAAACGCCAGCGCCGCTTGTCGAGCTCGAAGTGCATCGTGCGGCCGTTGACGCCCATGCCGCGCAGGATGATCGAGAGCGCACCCTTGTCGATGCGCGTGGTGAACGAGACCTCGCCACCGATGTGCCAGTTGTTGAGCGAGACCGGCTCACCGAGGCCACCGCGCTGCGCACTGATCACGTCCTTGCGGTTGATGAGCGGATGGAACCAGCCGAAGCCCAGCGCGGCGCCCACGATCGCGCCTTGGTAGCCGGTGTGGAACTGCGGATGGATGATCATCGGCATCGCTTCGAGCGTGTTGCCGACGTTGGTGCCGATCGCGAGGCTGGGCCGCGCCATCAGGTACTTGAGAAACTGGGCTTGATACGCGAAGTCGGCGAGCAGCGGCACGTAGTGGAAGCGCTGCGTCTTCATCGTCTTCGCGTCGATCGCCGCGGACAGCCGCATGTAGCCCAGCTCGAGGCCGAGGCGGAAGCGATGCGTGGGCGGCGGTTGACGGACGCGGGGATCGACGAACGTCGGATCGTCGCCGGGCTTCGCGTGCGCCGAGGTGGGCAGAGTCACCCACGACGCGACCACGAGGGGGCAGGCCAACACCAGCCGACGAACGAGCATCCGCGCTCAGCATCCCAGCACGAACCGCGTCGGTCAAACGCCGCGACACGGAATGCGAGCCCGCAGTCCATGGCCAATGGTGTTGGCGCTGGTCGCGGGCCGCGCTTTGGTTTCAGCGACCTCGAGCCCGACGTGGCTTTGCCACGGCGGACAGCGAGCAAGACCGCTCGCGCCAGGAAGAGCGCCGGAGGGCGCGACCCAAAATCAATTCAATGCGAGCTGGCCGAGCACCGCGGCGAGGTAGCCCAGGCTCACCCAGCCGTTGAGATCGAAGAACGCCCGGTTGATGCGGGACAGATCGCCGGGGCGCACGATCGCGTGCTCGTAGGCCAGCACGATCGCGATCGCTGCGACCCCGAGCCCGTGCACCCAGCCGAGCCCCGCATGCAGGTGCACGACGACGAGCGCGGCGACGGTGCCGACGTGCAAGAGCGCCGAGATCGCGAGCGCACCCGTGGTGCCGAAGCGCGCAGGGATCGAGTGCAGCCCGTTTTTGCGATCGAAGCTCTCGTCCTGCAGCGCGTAGATGATGTCGAAGCCCGCGACCCAGGTCGCGACCGCGATCATGAGGTGGATCGGGATGTCGGCGTCGGGCAGGCCGCCCGTGACGGCGATCCACGCGCCGCCCGGTGCGAGCGCGAGCGCGATGCCGAGCACCAGGTGGCTCGACCAGCTCACGCGCTTGAAGAGGCTGTAGCCGAACAGCACGACCAGGCACGCGGGCGCGAGCACGGCGGGCAGGGGACCGAGCAACAGCGACGCGCCGCAGAAGACGAGCGCCGCGACGATCGTCATCGTCCATGCGGCGCGCAGCGAGATCACGCCCTTGGGGATCTCGCGATCGGCGGTGCGCGGGTTCGCGGCGTCGAAGCGACGATCGACGATGCGGTTGAAGCCCATCGCGGCCGCGCGCGCACCCGCGAACGCGAGCACGATGAGGAGCACGCGCCACGCATCGAGCCCGCGCTCGCCGTGGGCGATCGCAGCGCGATGCGCGAGTGCAGTCGAAGCGAGCGCGAACGGCAAGCCGAAGACCGTGTGGCTCAGCTTCACCAGCGACGCGAAGTGCCGCAGCTGCTGCATCATGCGAGCGCCGGCTCTCCGAGCAGCTCGTACTGCATGTTGCGTCGCGCCGGCCGGAAGCCGGCTTGGCGGATGTGGTGCTCGATCTGCTCGGCCGTGAGCATGAAGTGCGCGCCGGCCTGCGACACCACGTTCTCCTCGATCATCACCGAGCCGAAGTCGTTCGCGCCGAAGCGCAGCCCGACCTCGCCGATCTCGGGGCCGAGCGTCGGCCAGCTGACCTGCAGGTTGGGGATGTTGTCGAGGTAGAGCCGCGCGAGCGCTTGGATCCGCAGGTATCGCCACGCGCTGGTGTCGTCGCGCAGCTTGAGCCGCGTGCCCTCGGCTTGGAACGGCCAGGTGATGAACGCGGTGAACTGTCCACCGTTGTCGCGCGCCAGCGCTTCATCTTGCAGCGCGCGAAGGCGATCGAGGTGCGTGAGGATGTGATCGCCGGTCTCCTGGAAGCCGAACACCATCGTGCACGTGGTCTTCATGCCGAGCATGTGAGCCTCGCGCATGACCGCGAGCCACTCGTCGGTGGTGTTCTTGAACGGCGAGATGCGATTGCGGATCTCGTCGTGCAACAGCTCTGCACCGCCGCCGGGCAGCGAGTCCATGCCGGCTTCGCGCAGGCGGACGAGCACGTCCCTCACCGAGATGTCCTCGAGGTGCGCGAGGTGGATGACCTCGGTGGGCGAGAGCGCGTGCAAGCGCAGGCGGAAGTTCGCCTTCGTCCAGCGGAACAAATCTTCGTACCACGCGAGCCCGAGCTCGGGGTTGAGCCCGCCTTGCAGAAGGATCTGCACGCCGCCGAGCTGCTCGGTCTCGCGGAATTTCTCGGCGAGCACTTCCTTGCTCAGCACGTACGCGCGCTCGTCGTGATCCTTGCCCGACGGCGGCACGTAGAAGTTGCAGAACTTGCAGCGCGCGGTGCAGACGTTGGTGTAGTTGACGTTGCGATCGACGATGTAGGTGACCACGCCTTCGGGGTGCAGCGCGGCGCGGCGCTGATCGGCGACCTCGCCGAGCGCGAGCAGGTCGGCTTCGTCGTACAAGAGCAGGCCTTCGCGCAAGTCGATGCGCTCGCCCGCGCGCGCCTTCGCGAGCGTCGCCGACACCGACAACGGCGCGCGCGGTCGGGCCGCGACCCGCAACGGGGCGTAGCCGACGCACGCGAAGTTCACGTGCGCGACGTCGTCGACATCCTGCTGCAGCAACGCGCGCGCACGCGTCAGGTACTCGACCAGGCCTTCGCGCTCGTACGCGTCGAGGCCGTAGCGGATCGCACGGCGCAGGTAGTCGGCGTAGCGCGCCTCGGGCAGCCCGTCGGGATGCTCGGCGGCGTACTGGCGCGCGAGCGCTTCGGCGTGCTCGGTGCCCCAGGTCTTCGCGCGCTGCAGCGCTTCGACGTGCACGGGCTGCAAGAGGCCCGGGCGTGCGGCCCACACCGCGAACACCATCGGCAGGCCGGTCTCTTCGAACCACGCCTGACCGAGATCGACGACGTGCGGGAAGCGATCGGCGAGCCCGAATGCCGCGTCGCCGATGACCAGCGCGCCGTCGCGATCGTGCACGAGCGACGGACCCTCGCCGTGCGGCGCGACCACGAGCTGCGGCTCGAGCCCGCGCGCGCGCAAGAGCACGCGCAGCAGCAACGCCGAGCTGCGCGACGCGGCATCGAGGTGGATGCGGGTGAGCTCTTCGAGCGGACGCTCGGCGACGACGAGCACGGTCTGCACCGCGCCGCGACACGCGATCGCGACGTCGGGCACGACTTCCCACTCGGGATGATCGAGCAGCGTCGCGACCGGCACGAGCGCGAGGTCGCAGCGATCCTCGGCGAGCGCGGCGGCACACGCCGACGGCA
Organism: Nannocystaceae bacterium; assembly: GCA_035550195.1. Taxonomy (GTDB): domain Bacteria; phylum Myxococcota_A; class Polyangia; order Nannocystales; family Nannocystaceae; genus Xiheibacterium. The sequence goes on along the minus strand of DASZPU010000772.1, from coordinate 441 downwards.
GTGCGTCCTCGACGTCGAAGAGCAGCGCACCATGCTCGTCGCGCGGCGGTTCGCTCTTCAGCGCCGCGACCAGTGGACGCGCGTTGAGGAACGAGACGCCCTGACAGCGCAGCGCGCTCATGACGGGCCTCCTTCGACCACCAGCGGCAGGTGCTTCTTCTGCGAGCTGTGCGGCACGCTGGCGTCGACGCGGATGCCGGGCAGCGGTGCGCCGTCGTCCTCCCAGAGCACGTTGTAGAGCGTGTCGCGCTCGACCGCGCGACGACCGGCTTCGCGGATGAGTCGCACGAGCTCCGTGCGCGAGAGGATCTGCGGCGTATCGGCGCCGGCCATGTGATAGATCTTCTCTTCTTGCACGGTGCCGTCGATGTCGTCGGCGCCGAAGCTCTGCGCGATCTGGGCGGTCTTGATGCCCAGCATGATCCAGTAGGCCTTGATGTG
>DASZPU010000771.1:0-7023 GCA_035550195.1 Nannocystaceae bacterium | reverse complement strand
GCACGCGCAGGTGCGTGGGCACATCGCCGACGTCGAGGTGACGCAGACGTTCGTCAACTCGCGCAAGCATCCCATCGAAGTGGTCTACACCTTCCCGCTGCCGGAGAACGCGGCGGTCCACGATCTGAAGCTGGTGATCGGCGAGCGCGTGATCGAGAGCGACATCCGCAAGCGCGCCGACGCGCAGCGCGAGTACGCGGACGCGCGCGCGGCCGGGCACACCGCGGCGCTGCTCGAGCAGGAGCGGCCGAACGTGTTCACGCAGAACGTCGCGAACATTCCGGCGGGCGCGAAGATCGAGGTCGAGGTGCACTACCTGCAGACGATCTCGCAGGACGCGGGCACCTCCGAGCTGGTGTTCCCGATGGTGGTCGGGCCGCGCTACAACAACGACAGCGTGAAGGATGCCGCGCGCATCAGCCCGCCGGTGCTCGGCAAGGGCGTGCGCTCGGGCCACGACGTGTCGCTCACCGTCCAGGCCGATGCCGGGCTGCCGATCGCGGACTTCCGCTCGATCGCGCACGAGGTCGTGGCGAAGCGCGACGGCAGCAAGCTGTCGGTCACGCTCGCGAAGAAGGACGAGCTCGCGAACCGCGACTTCGTGCTGCGCTGGAAGACCGAGGCGAAGACCGCGAGCTCGGTGCTGTGGCTCGGGCCCACCGACGATCGCGGCGAGGGGCACTTCGAGCTGTTGGTCGAGCCGCCGCACATCGATCTCGACGCGCGGATCGGTCGGCGCGAGCTGGTGTTCGTGGTCGACGTGTCGGGCTCGATGACGGGGCCACCGCTCGCGCTCGCGAAGCGCGTGATGCGAGCGATGATCGCGGAGCTCCGGCCGGTCGATACCTTCGACGTGATCACGTTCGAGTCGGGCACGCGGCGGCTGTTCGAGCAGCCGATGCCGGCCAACGATGCGGCGATCACGAAGGCGATCGCGTTCATCGACGGCTTGCAGGCGGGCGGCGGCACGGAGATGGCCGCGGCGGTCGACGCTGCGCTCGGCACCGCGGTGGGCAAGGGCCGCAATCGCTTCGTGGTGTTCGCGACCGACGGCTACATCGGCAACGAGAACGAGATCTTCGCGGGCGCGCAGCGACTGGTGGAGCTGCAGCAGAAAGCCGGGCACGTCGCGCGCGTGTTCGCGATCGGCATCGGCTCGTCGCCGAATCGTCACCTGCTCGACGGGCTCGCGCAGGCGGGGCAGGGGCTGCCGATCGACGTCATGGTCGACGCGGATGCGCCGCGCACGGTGACTGCGGTGCGGCGATGGATCGACGCGCGCGTGCTGGAGGGGCTCGCGATCGACTGGGGCGGGCTGAAGGTCGACGGCGCGGTGCCGGGCGAGCTGCCCGATCTCTTCGCGAGCCACGCGGTGATCGTGCACGGGCGCTTCAAGGGATCGCCGAGCGGGCCGATCGTGTTGCGCGGCAAGAGCGAGGGGCGCGATGTCGAGATCGCCGTGACGATCGCGAAGACGTCGGAGCACGACGACACGCTGCGCACGCTGTGGGCGCGCGCGAAGGTGGCGGAGATCGAGCCGCGCCTGTGGGCGGGGGTCGATGCCGCGGCGGAGGCGGAGATCACCGAGCTCGGGCTCGAGCATCGGCTGGTCACCGCGTACACGAGCCTCATCGCGATCGATCGCTCGCGGAAGGTCGAGGGCAGGGCGGAGCGGATCGTGCAGCCGGTGGAGGTGCCGGAGGGCGTCGATCCGGTGATGGCGGGCGCGACGATGTACGAGTACGAGAGCGAGCCGTTGGCGGCACCGATGGCGATGGCCGACGAAGCGGACGCGCCGGTGCTGTACTCGAAGCGCAAGCATGCGCGCGCGAGCGAGCGCGAGGAGTCGGTGGCGCGCGAGCGCGACACGAAGGCGCGGGCGCCCGGGCTCGAGCTCACGAACGTGGCGCACGATGCGGGCGTGCGCGAGGCGGCGATCCGTCACGTGTTCCGCATGCAGCGGCGCGCGCTCGCGAAGTGCTTCGACGGCGGCTACGCGACGCTCGAAGTGACGATCACGCTCGCAGCCGACGGTACGACCAGCGTATCGATGGGCACGACCGGCGATGCCGACGTCGACGCATGCGTCGAGTCGCGGCTGCGCACTGCGAGCTGGCCGAGCGTGCGCGCGCGCTCGTCGTTCACGCTGGAGCTGCGCTTCGGATGATGCGTCAGAGCACCTTCACGCTGCAGCGGCCGCGCTTGCAGTACGCGGTGTAGCCGGGACATCCGCCGCACGAGATCCGTTTGCGCTCCTCGGGCTCGGGGGCGCAACGGATCGCGTTGCGGGCCTCGTTGAACGCGTCGAGATCCTTCTCGCGCAGCGGGATGTTGCTGCAGCCGCAGTGACCACACGGGTAGGGGCGCACGAGCGTGCAGTCGCTGTCGAGCTTGCACTTCAGATCGAACGTCTTCATGTCGACCGCCTGCGGCCCGTAGTCCTTCGGCTCCGGCTCGACCTTGGTGTCGGGCGTCGGCTCGACCTTGGTGTCGGGCGTCGGCTCGACCTTCGCATCGACCTTCGCATCGACCTTGGTGTCGACCTTCGCATCGACCTTGGTGTCGACGAGCTTCGTCGTCGCCTCGGACGTCGTCTTCGTCGGCGGTGGCGCGCTCGCGTCGCAGGCGAAGGCGAACGCGAGCGCGGCGAGCCACGATCGGGTGGGCATGTCGCGAGCATAGACGGGCGCGATGTCCCGTTGATCACGCGCCCGTCCGCTCGCCTCGCAGCTCGCCCAGGTGCCCCCGTAGATACCGATCTGCGGGCATCGAGCGCCCCGTGACATGATCGGTCACGATGCCGCGCTGCAGCGCGATCGTGCGCACCTTGTCGCCCCGCGCACCGCAGCCGAGCTGGTCCTTGCGATCCGCGTTGCGCTGCATCGCATCGCGCTCGCGCTGCGCCGCGAGCAGTCGCGCAAGCAAGAGCGCGAGCGCAGTCTCCCGATTGAGCGACTGACTGCGTCCTCCGTCGACGCGCACGACGATGCCGCTCGGCACGTGCCGCAGCACCGCGACGGTGTCCTTCTTGTTGCGATGCTGCCCGCCCTTGCCGCTGCCGCGCGTGAAGCTCTCGTCGAGATCGTCGGGATCGATGTGCAGCTCCGCTTCGCTCGGCTCCGGCAGCACTGCCACCGTCACCGTGCTCGTGTGCACACGACCGCGTTTCTCGTTCGGCGGCACGCGCTGCCAACGATGTCCACCGGGCTCCCCGGCGAACACCGCAGCTGCACGGCGCCCGCTCACGCGCGCGACCAGCAAGCCCGGTCGCGCATCCAGGGGCTCGAGGCTAAAGCCCTTCCAACGCGGCGAGCTTGCTGTAGACGCGATACTGCTCGACGACGAGCAGCTTGGCATCGTCTCCGCCTTCGGCGGCGCGGATCTCGAGGATCATGGCGGGCGAGGTGTAGCTCGCAATCGCGGGAAGTCAAACCTGCTCGAGCGCGCTCACCACGTCACGCAGCGATCGCGCCCACTCTTCGAGGTCGCCGAGCGTGTTGTCGCGCACCTGCGGTGCGGCGGCGAGCTCCTGCAGCGTCTGGCGCAGGCCATCGCGTGCGCGTGCGAGTCGGCTCTTCACCGTGCCCGCGGGGATGTCGAGCACGAGCCCGATGTCGTCGACGCCCATGCGCTCCCAGTAGAACAGCTCGACGGTGGTCTGCAGCGCGAGCGGGAGTCGACGCAACGCGGTGAGCAGCAGCCGCTGTTCCTCGCGCAGCGCGAGATAGCCCGAGGGTGCCGCCGACACCCCGAGATCGTGCACGGAGACGTCTTCGGCGTCGCGCTGCTTGTCGCGCGCCTGCTCGCGGAAGTGCAGCAGCAGTTGATTGCGCGCGACCGCGAGCAGGAACGTCTTGAACTGCGCGCGCGCTTCGAAGCGCGGCAGTGCCTCGACGAGCCCGAGGAACGTGCGCTGGATGAGATCGTCGATGTCGCCGTCGAGCTTGTTGCGGAAGAAGCGGTGCACGCTCTGGAAGTGGCGCCGCAAGAGCCGATTGCCCGCCGCTGCATCACCCGCTCGCCACGCGGCCAGGAGCTCGTAGTCGTTCTCTTCCGCCATGGCGTGCGCGCGATCATGATGCCACAGCGCGCGCTGGAGTAGATTCGTAGGGTGGATCTCGAAGAGCGCCAGTCGCTCGCGCGCATCGAGGCGAAGATGTTCGGTGGCACGACCGGGCCGCTGTGTGTCGACCGCTACGAGCTCCGCGAGCAACTCGGCAGCGGCGGCATGGGTGTCGTGTATGCCGCGTGGGATCCCGAGCTGCGTCGCCGAGTCGCGGTGAAGCTCGTGCGCATCGGCGACGTGGGCTCGGCCGGTGCGTCGAGGCTCTTGCGCGAGGCGCAGGCGATCGCTCGTATCTCGCATCCCAACGTGATCCCGGTGCACGACGTCGGCACGTATGCAGCTTCCGACGGCGATGCGCGCAGCGTGTTCGTCGTGATGGAGCTCGTGGTCGGCTGTGATCTCGAGCGCTGGCTCGCGCAAACGCCTCGTGCGTGGCGCGACGTGCTCGACGTGTTCTGTGCCGCAGGGCGCGGCATCGCGGCCGCGCACGAAGCCGGGATCCTCCATCGCGACTTCAAGCCCAGCAACGTGCTCATCGGCGAGGGCGAGCCCGCGAACGTGCGCGTCGTCGACTTCGGGCTCGCGCGCGCGATCGGTGACGAAGGCCCCGAGGCGGCGTCGCAGCAAGAAGACGGCGTGCGTACGCCCGAGCTCGTCACGCGCGAAGGGGCCGTGCTCGGCACGCCGTACTTCATGGCGCCCGAGCAGCTCGCGGCCAAGCAGGTCGACGCGCGCAGCGATCAGTATGCGTTCTGCGTCGCGCTCTACGCTGCGCTCTTCGGCATCGGGCCCTTCCCGCGCACGGGTGTCGACGAGCTGCTGGTCGCGAAGCGCAAGGGCGAGAGGTTGCCGCCGCCCGAAGGCACCGACGTGCCGCGGTGGTTGCTGTCGCACATCGAGCGCGGGCTCGATCCGGATCCCGAGCGGCGCTTCGCGTCGATGACTGCGCTCTTGCAGACGATCGATCGCGATCTCCGACGGCGTCGCGATCTCGGGCGCGTCGCGCTGCTCGCGACTGCGATCGTCGCGGCCGTCGGCCTCGGGCTCGTCGCCGGACGATCGGACGAGCGCGCCGGCGCGATGTCGAGCTGGTCGGTCGTGCCGAGCACGGCTGCGCGCGAGGCCGAGGCGCCACCGGTGATCGCGTTCGCACCGTTTCAACCCGCCGACGGCGAAGCGTGGACGGAGAACGGCGTGCCCAACTTGATGGTCGAAGAGCTGCGCGATCGCGACGGGCTCGCCGTCATCTCGTACTACCGGCTCGCGTCGAAGCTGCGCGATGCACCGCGCGATGGTTGGCCCGCGCTCGCGGGCGAGCAGGGCGCGACCTTGCTGGTGTCCGGCACGATCCACAGGACCGCCGGCGGCTTCTCGATCGGCGCAGCAGTGCGGCGCGCGGATGGAACGGTGGTGCTCGAGCGCACGCGCGACACCGATGCGATGGGGCTCACCGACGGCGCGCGTGCGCTCGCCCGCGATCTCGGCGGTGCGTTGCTCGGCCGCGCGCTCGAAGACTCCAACGCCGTCGACCTTCCGCTCAGCTACGAGCGCAGCCTGCAGCTCGGCATCGCTGCGCTCGAGCGCTTCGATCTGCAGGCCGCGCAGCCGCACCTCGACGAAGCGCGTCGGCTCGCGCCCGATGCCGCCGACGCGCACTTCTACGGGGCGATCCTCGCCGACTGGAACGGCCGCAACCAGGAGCTCGAGAGCGAGCTCGGGTTGATCGGCGAGGGGCTCTCGCCGGCGAAGGCCGCATTCGTGAACGCGATGCGCACGCGCGTGCGCGACGGCTATCCCGCCATGCTCGTCGAGATGCGCCGCGCCGCGACGCGCTATCCCGACGACATCTATCTCGCGTACGGGCTCTTCGAAGCGCTGTGGCACAACGGCGAAGGTGCGGATGCGACCGCGCAGTTCCATCGCTTGCGCGAGCTCTCGCCGAACTTCGCGGCGGGGCTCATGCACGTGCTCGAGCGTGCGGCGGCGATCCGCGACGAGCGCGAGCTCGCGTGGGGCATCGCGGCGGCGGAGCAGGGCGGGCAGAAGCCGGAGTTCATGATCATCTGGAGCGCACGCGCGCGCATGGTCGCGGACGATCACCGCGGCGCGCTCGATCTGCTCGAGCCGCTCGTCGACACCGATCCGTGGGCCGCCGATCTCGCGCTGGGTCTGCACGCAGTGGTCGGCGAGGTCGAGCTCGTGCGCGCTCGCATCGCACAGGCGCGTGCGCGCAACCAAGCGCCCGTGCTCGCCGAGCTCGCGATCTGCACCGCCACTGCGGAGCGCGAGTGTCGTGCGTCTGCGCTCGCGCGTGCGCGCGCCGACGCGCTGCGTGCAGGGCCCAGCGACACGGGCACGCTCGCATGGCTCGCCGTCGGCGTGCACGAGTCGTTGCTCGCGACCGAAGGCAGCGCGTCGCAGGTGCAGGACGTCGCGGCCGTGCTCGAGCAGATCGCGGTGCAGCGCGTGCAGAGCGACGTGCGCGTCGAGAACGGCCGCGTGCTCATCGCGGCGGCGGCCGGCGATGCAGCAGCGCTGGAGACCGCGCGGGCCAACGAGCACACCGAGGTGCGCGAGCTCGCGAGCGCGCTCTTGTCCGAGCGCGCGGGTGATCCGATCACTGCGGCGGAGCACTGGCGCGCTGCGATCCCGCTCGCGGTCGACGGTCGTGCCGGCATCGCACAACGCTTCCACCTCGCACGCGTGCTGCGAGCCGCGGGCGATCACGCAGGCGTGCGCGCCGCGTGTCGCGAGGTGCTGCGCCCGGCGAGCTTCGATTGGAGCTGGGGGGCCGCGGTGGGTCCATGTCTGCTCTGGAGCGCAGCGGCCGAGGCCGCGCTCGGTGATCCCGCGGCCGCGCGCGCGACGTACGAGCGCCTACTCGCGTTGCGTGCCCGCGCCGACGCCGAGGACGCGCTCGTGGCCGCCGCCCGCGATGGGCTCGCCGCGTTGGGCGA
>DASZPU010000770.1:0-12323 GCA_035550195.1 Nannocystaceae bacterium | reverse complement strand
TGTGCAGTCGCGCAGCCGCGGAGCTCGGCGCGGCGCCCAACGAGACCGAGCTCCTGCGCGAGCTGCCCTGGGTCGTCGGCCCGCTGCGCTCGGGCGGTTGACCGTCCGCGCTGCTCGCGGCTCAGTCCGCGAGCGAAGGTGTCGATTCCGTCGGAGCCGGACAGTGGCGGTGGATGAGCTCGACGAGCGACTCCATCTGCACCGGCTTGTGGAGATGATCGACCGCGTCCAAGTTGGCGCCGCGATGGCTGTTGCGGTACGCGGAGATCACCACCACCGGGATATCCGCGAGCGCGGGATCGGTGGATTGCGCCTGCCGGAATTCCCATCCGTCCATCTTCGGCATCATCAGGTCGAGCAGGATGAGGCACGGCTTCGTGTCGCCGCGACGCAGGCGATTCAGGGCTTCGCGACCGTCGGCGGCCCCGATCGCGTCGTAGCCCTGATCGCGGATGAGCTCGATCAAGGTCTCCCGGATGTCAGCGTCGTCGTCGACCACGAGGATGTGATGCGGGGTCATGGGCAACTCAGCCGTGTCGAGTGTTCCACGCGCGGTGACGTTCGCCAGCGACGCCGTCGAGCGCGAACGCCGATCAGCGTCCATTCGCGCTTGCACAGTCACACGTGGGCCACAAAACGTCCCCGTGGGAATCGGGCCACCGCGCGGATCCGCGGCAAGCACCGCGGACGAATTGCCACGCGCGATTCGAATCGTGCGTCCCGAACGGTACGGACGTGACGGTTGGGAGGTCGCGCGCGTGGACGGACGTCAACCCAGCGCGATCCGCCAGACGCGTGAGAGCGCCGAGGCGCGGGCGCGAGAGATCCTCGTGAACGTCGGCGGCGGCCGGATCTTCGTCGAAGACGGCCGCGGCACGCGGGTCGCGACGATCGTCGTCGAGCGCCCCGGCCCGCGCACACGCATGCCGTGCGGTTGAGCGAAGCTCATGCGATCGGTCGCGCAGCTTCGGCGAGGATCGTCTCGATCATCCCGCGCAGCTCTCGGCTCGTGAACGGCTTCTCGAGCCGGGGCTGATCGAGCCCGTCGAGCAGCGCGCGATCCGTCTGCGTGGTCGTACCGCCGAAGATGAAGCCGAAGCGGCGCGCCTGCTCCGGGGCGAGCAACGCGGTCTCGAAGTACACCAGCGCACCGCCGACCTCGGGCATCGAGAGATCGCACAGCACGACGTCGAAGCGTTCGCCCGCGCGCAGCAGCGCCAGCGCCTTCGCGCCGTCGTTCACGCTCGTGAGCGCGTAGTCGGCTCCGAGCAGGCGTTCGATCGTCTTGAGCACGAGGGGCTCGTCGTCGGCGACGAGGATCCGGGGGCGGGACACGAGCCGAGCATGCAGCGGATGGCGTCGTTCGTCATCCGGGTTCTGCTGAGCTCGCGCCAAAGCGCGCCGGAATTCGTACGTCCACGCGCGCGCGACAGTGCGCCGCGCGAGGGCGCGGCCCAAGTCGGGTCACCGCCTCACGGCGCCCACGCGCGCGTCGATTGCACGACGCTGCGCGACCGCGTCGCCTCCGCCGAGGTGACGGTGACGATCGCGGCCGCACGCCGACGAATCCTCAGGCCTTCGCTTCGCCGGCGACGCAGACGTCGGTGGCCTTGCATTGCTCGAGGATCTTCTTTGCGCGGGCCTTGTGCTCGCCGTCCTCGGCGTGCACCGACATCAGGATGTTGCCGTTCTTGACCTTGTCTTCGTACTGCTTCGCTTCGACCTCGGGAATGCCCATGCCCACGAGCGCGCCCGTGATGCCGCCGACGGTCGCACCCGCGGCCGCGCCGGCGAGCGCGGCCATGATCGGGCCCGCGGCGATGAAGGGCCCGAGTCCGGGAATCGCGAGCGCACCGATGCCCGCGAGCAGGCCGATCGTGCCGCCCACGGCACCGCCTGCGCCCGCGCCTGCGATCGCGCCTTCGGGCGCCTTCGTGCTGTGCTCGTGGGCGAAGTCGCGGGTGCCCTTCTTGTCGGGGAAGAGCACCGAGATGTCGTTGTCGCCGAAGCCCGCGGCGCGCAGCTGCGCGACGGTGGCCTCTGCGTGCTCGTAGGTCGGGAGGATTCCGATGACTGCTTTCTTGGCCATGATGGTGCTCCTGTTCGCGGCCGCTATTGCGCGGCGATCTCGAGCTGGTTGTCCACGCGCTGCACACCGGCGGTGTTCTGCGCGAGCGTTGCGATGGTGGTCTTCTCGGTCTCGCTGTTCACCGGCCCACGCAACGTGACCACGCCATCGGCGGTGATGATCTTGACGTTCTTCGCGTTCATCGACAGCGATTCGTCGCCCACGACGCCCTTGCGGATCGCGGCGGTGATCTCGATGTCTTGCTTGTTCTCTTGCTGATCGCCGGGCGTCTTGGCGGCGTCGTCGCGATCACGCTCGTTCTTCTTGGTGTTGTCCGCCGGCTTGTTCTCGGCCGAGGTCTGGTCGTTCTTCTTGTCGCAGCTCGCCGCAAAGACGACGAGCGCGGTGAGGAGATAGCGAGTGACTTGCATTGGTGTTCCCCGTTTCAGCGCATCGAGTCGCGCTCTTGCTCCGCACGCGCGGCACCGATCGCGGTCTTGACGTGCTTGCGCTCCTCGGGCGGCGGCAGCACGGCCTTGAGCCCGAGCGACTTCAGCCACAGCTCGCGGCACCAACCCTTCGAGTGATAGAGGTGCTCGTCCTCCTGATCCTCGACGGCGTCGACCGCTTCCTTCAGCGCTTCGCCTTCGTCGCCCTTCATCTTCTCGGCGCAGGCGCGCAGCAGCTCCCAGTCGAGGTGGTCCTTCGTCTCCGCGAGCACGACGCACTCGCACGCGACGATCTCCGCGGCCGCGGGATCGCCTGCGGCCTGCGCCTGCTTCATCGCGTCGACGAGCGCCGCGCCGAGCGAGCGCACGATCTTGCGGCCCGGCGTTTCCAGCTCGGCGTCGTACTCCATCGCGACGCAGACCGCCTCGAGCTCCTCGATGTGTAGCTCGGTCTGCTCGAGATACTTCTCGAACTCTTCCTGGAGATCGTCGTTCTGCACACACTGCAGTGCAGTCTCGTAGACGAGCTTTCCGCCGCGCTCGTGCTCGAGCGCCTGCAGCACCAACTCTTGCAGTTGCTTCGCTTCCATTTGTCGTCCTCCCTTTGCGGGTCCCGCCGGTGCACAAGCAACGTCCGGGCCTTGCGGTGTTCGTGCTGGTTATCGAGGTTCAACGGCGCCGCGCCGCCACAGCGGGCGAGCGCGCACGCGCGGATCATCGCGAGCGGCGCGTCGATCGCTTGGTGCGCTTCTTCTTGCTGCTGCTCTTCTTCTTGCCGCTGCGCTTCTTGCCGGCCTTCTTCGCGCGCGTGCGTGCGGCCTTCTTCGCGCCCTTCTTCTTGCCCTTCTTCGCCGCGCCGCCCTTGCGTCCGCCCTTCTTCGACGACGCCTTGCTGGTCTTCTTGCCGCGCCCGGAGCCGCTCTTCTCTCCGCCGCCGCTGTCCTTGTTGACCGTGGCCCACGCGCGCCGCTTGGCCTCCTTCTTCGAGGTGCCGCGCTTCGAGTAACCCTCGGCGATGTGCTCCGCTTTGCGGACCTGCTTGTTCGAGTACTTCTTCTTGCTGCCTTGGGCCATCCGACCTCCGGCGACAACGTAGAGCGTCTCGCCCGCCGCGCTCGTGCGCTCGCGACATTGAACGTCGACCAATCGTGAAAATCGACGCGAGCGTCACCGCTCGTCGTCGTGCACGGTGATCGCCGCGTCGTCGCGCTTCAGTCCAGCGTCACGCGCAGCAACACGGCGGCGATGCGCTCGACGTCGACGTAGTCGGGATCGTCGAGCTCCTCGCCGAAGACATCGGGATCGAGCTCCTCGTAGCTGATCGATGCATGCGCTCGATCGAGCAATGGCGCTGCGGCGCGCAAGAAGATGTCGCAGCCGTCGACGATCGGCGTACCGGTATAGAGGATCAGCGAGCCGCCCGGTGCCAGTCGCTGCAGCGCGTCACGGACGATGCGTACGCCGATGCCTTCGCCGAGCTCGCCGCCGCCGTCGCGGTAGAGCCGACCGGGCGCGTCGCGCAGATACGGTGGATTGGCGATCACGAGATCGATCGGCCCCTCGACGTCGTCGAGGATGTCGCTGCGCACGATCTGCGGCGAGATGCCGGCGAGCGCTGCGTTCACGCGCGCGAACCACAGCGCGCGATCGTTGACGTCGGCGAGCACGAGCTGGCGCGCCCGCGAAGCGACCAAGATGCCGCCCACACCGCTGCCGCAACCGACGTCGACGATGCGCTGCGAGTGCGGTGCGTGGCGCAGTACGGCGGCGGCGAAGCGATAGCTGTCGGGGCCGAAGAACACCGCGTCGCGCTCGACGGTGGGGAAGGCGGAGTGCGCGAAGATCTGGCCCTCCACGGTGGAGAACCGCACGGTCGCGCGCAGGCGCCGGCCGTCTGCGCGCACGCAGCCGGCCGCGCGCAACAGCTCGAGCATGCGTTGGGGCAAGAGGTCCGCGTCGAACGGTCGGCTCCAGCCGAAGACGTCGCGTAGATCCATGGCGTGCGCCCCTCGTTGCCGCAGCGCTCGCAGGTGCGTCGCGGGCGTGACGGTGACGAATTCGTAGCCCTCGTGCTCGAGCGCGTGGCCGAGCTCGACGAGCGCGTGCAACGACTCGACGGAGGATTCGGCGCGCGCGACAGCGGGTGCTTTCGGAACGGTGATCGTGGACTCGAGCTCGGCGCGCATGCGGACGGCGTTGCCTTGCAAACCTGCGGCCCACACCTACACGTGCGGCTTCACGGGATTCATGGGCCGGCGGGGACGGCGAGTGCCGTGCGCGACTGGTCACCACGGCACACCTGCGACACTCGTGCGTCGATGATCCCGGTTCACGTGTACGCTCGGCTGGCGTCGCGCTTGCTCGCGCAACGGGCATGCCTCGTGATCTGTTGACGCGCACGATCCACGGCGCGCTCGCCGGAATGAGCGGTGCCGCCACCATGAACGTGCTACGGATGCTCGCGCACCGTGCTGGGCTCATCGACGTGATGGTGCCGCAGAAGGTCGAGCAGCGCGTGCGACGTGCCGTGGGCGTGCGGCGCTGGCCGACACCCGGCGCGTATCGGATCGTCGATCAGCTGCTGCATCTCGGATACGGCGCGACGTGGGGCGCGCTCTTCGGCGCGATCACGCCACGCGCGGCGAACATCTCGCCGCCGCTCACGATCGCATTCGGCCTCGGCTTGTGGGGACTCGGATCGTTCGTGCTGTTCCCCGCGCTCGGCATCGGGCGGCCGGCGTGGGCATCGTCGCCGCGGGAGAACGCGGTGAACATCGCGGCCCATCTGGCGTACGCGACTGCGACGACGCTGCTCGTCGAAGAGCTCGCACGTCAGCCGATGCGCGACGTCGAGACCCGGCGCGCGCGAGCGGGTCGCGTCGGCTGACGATGTGACCACGCGGCGACGAGCGCGGGGATCTCCGCGAGCAGCTCGCGCGCGAGATAACCCAGCGGCGCGATGCGGCGTGCGAGTCGATCGCCGGCGACCGCGTGCGCGTGCACGCCCCAGACTGCGGCTTGCGGCGGCGTGGCCCCGCGTGCGCACAGGCCCGCGATCACGCCCGAGAGCGTGTCGCCCGAGCCCGACGTGCCGAGCCCGAGGTTGCCGGCGACGTTCTCGTACGCGGCACCTTCGGGATCGACGACGAGCGTGCGATCGCCTTTGAGCACCACCGTCGCGCGATGATCCTGCGCGAGTCGAGTCGCGGCTGCGAGTGGATGACGAGCGATCGCAGCGGCGGTGGTGTCGAGCATGCGCGCCGCTTCGCCGGCGTGCGGCGTGAGCACCAGGTTCGCGATGCCGGACGGCACGGCCTGCAGCGCGCCGGCGTCGACGACGACCACCGGTTGCTCGTGGCGCGCGGCGACGCTGCGCTGCAGCGCGCCGCACAGCGGCACGTCGCGCATGCCCGGCCCGAGCAAGAGTGTCGTCGCGTCGTCGAGCAGCGCCGCGATCAGACGTTGGTTCGCGCGTGCGAGCTCACCCTTGCGATCGACTGCGAGCGCGACGACCCGCGCCTCCGGCACGCTCACCGCGACGTGCGGCGCCGCGCTGCGAGCGGTGGCGATCTGCAGCCGACCCGCGCCCGCGCGCAACGCTGCGACGGCGGCGAGCACGACCGCACCCGGCACCTGCGTCGATCCGCCCACGACGACGACCGTTCCGCGCGCACGCTTGCCGCCGCGCCCGTCGAGCTCGGGCAGCGGCCAGCCCCGCAACAGTCGCGGCGTGATGCGCTTCACCGCACTCCCGAGGCATCGGGCGCGTGCGTCACCGGCTCGCCGCTGGCTTCGACGGGCGCGACGAAGTCGTAGCGCTCGAGCTGCAACGACTCGCGGCCCCGCGCATCGTGGCCGAGCTCGTACGCGGTCACCGAGCAGTTCGCGACCTCCTTCTTGCGATCGATCGCGAGGATCTCCGCCTCGGTGAGTCGCTCGAGCAGATAGCGGAAGCACAGCACGATGACCTGGTGGGCGACGATCAGCACGCGCTCGCCACAGTGCGCGAGCCGCAGATCGTCGACGACGCTGCGCAGCCGCAGGATCACGTCGCACCAGCTCTCGCCGCCGGGCGATCGATAGTAGAACTTGCCGAGTCGCGCGTACTGCTCGGCCTCGTGGGGGAACTTCGCGACGATGCCCGCGTGCGTGAGCCGTTCGAGCGCGCCCGGCTCCTTCTCGCGCAGCCGTTCGTCGATGCAGCGCTCGAGATCCGGAAGCATCAGCTCGGCGGTCCGGAGCGCGCGCACGTAGGGCGAGCACAGCAACAGCGTGGGTCGGTGCGCTTGCGGAAGTGCGGCGAACCATCGTCCGACCGCGATCGACTGGCGCTCACCGAGGGGCGAGAGCGGGAGGTCGACGTCGCGCGCATCGATCGCGATGTCGTGCAGGCCCGCAGCCTCCGCTTCTTCGCGCGCGACGTTGCCCGCGCTCTGACCGTGACGGACGATCCACAGCGCGCGCGGCCAGGGATGCAGATGCGAGCTCGAGATGCGGCGCCTCCATCGACGTGATTCGCACGGGCTGAGGGATCGGCAAGCGGCGCGGTGAACGGCTGGCGTCCTTCTTGCTCATCGACGCGGCAGAGGACGAACGACATGGCACGAGAGCTCAAGCCGATCGAAGAACAAGTCATGGTGATCACCGGTGCGTCGAGCGGCATCGGGCTCGCGACGGCGCTCGCCGCCGCCAACAAGGGTGCGCAGCTGGTGATCGCCGCACGTAGCGGCGATGCGCTCGTCGAGATCGCTGCGCGACTCACCAGCAAAGGTGCCGACGTCATCGCGGTCACCTGCGATGTCGCCAACCGTGCGGACCACGAGAAGGTGGCCGAGACCGCGATCAAGACCTTCGGTCGCATCGACACGTGGGTGAACAACGCGGGCGTCGGCATGTACGGGCGGCTCGACGTGACCGACGAAGCCGACGCGCGGCGGCTCTTCGACATCAACTTCTGGGGCGTGGTGCACGGATCGATGGTCGCGTTGCCGTATCTGCGCGCGAGCCGGGGTGTGCTCATCAACGTCGGCAGCGAGGTGTCCGAGGCCGTCGCGCCGTTGTTCGGCATCTACAACGCGTCGAAGCACGCGGTGAAGGGCTTCACCGACACGCTGCGACTCGAGCTCGAGCAGGTCGACGATGCCGAGCTGACGATCACGCTCGTCGAGCCCACCGCGGTGGACACACCGTTCCCGCAGCACGCGTGCAACTACATGGATCAGGAGCCGAAGCTGCCGGGGTCTCCGATCCCGCCCGAGCAAGTGGCCGAAGCGATCCTCGAGGCCGCAACCGAGCCGACCCGAGTGGCGCGCGTCGGTGCCCGGTCGACGATCAACACGGTGACCGCAAAGATCGCTCCGCGGCTCGCGGACAAGATGGCGGCGAAGGTCGTGGGCGAGCTGCACTACGACGAGCCGCCACGGCGGCCCGAGGGCGTGCTCTACCAACCGAGCGGCGCGGGCAACGTCGTGGGGCAGACGCACGGCACCGGCGGTCGCGAAGTCGCGTAGTCGCGCTCGCGCGTGCATGCGCGCTCGGTCCGGGCGCGCACGCACGCTCCGATGGCGACGTGATCCTGGTTCGCGATCACATCGGCGTGGCGCCCTTCTTGCTCGCAGCCCCGCCCCATGGCTCGCAAGCGATTCCCAAGCACACTCGCGAAGCGCATCGGCTGGGTCGCGTTGGCCGGCGTCGTCGTCGGGAGCGCGGTCGTCCTGGCCACGCGTCTGCGCGCGCGCAGCACGAAGGACGGGCACGCGATCACGCGGGCCGTGACGATCGGTCGCGCGCTCGAAGAGGTTCGCGTCGCGCTCACCGAGTCGCCGCTCGGCGACCTCGACGATCACCTGGCGATCGAGCTGCGCGCGGCCCCGGGCGGGCGGGGCACCGAGATGATCGCGAAGCTCGATCAACGCACGGTCGCGTTGCCGGCTCTGCGCACGCTGGTCGGCAAGCACCCTGCGCAGGAGCTCGGACGCATGCTCGCGCGCTTCAAGCAACAGCTCGAGACCGGCGGCGAAGCCCGCTCCGACGCGAGCATCCACGCGGGCATGCATGCCGCACGACCCACCCACCACGGCGAGGAGACGCGCACATGAAGGCGGTCTGTTGGAACGGCAAGAAGAAGGTGCAGGTCGAGCAGGTGCCCGACCCGCAGATCCTCGATCCGCGCGACGCGATCGTGCGCGTGACGTCGACCGCGATCTGCGGATCGGATCTCCATCTGTACAATGGGCTCATCCCGACGATGGAGAAGGGCGACATCCTCGGCCACGAGTTCATGGGCGAGGTGGTGGAGGTCGGCGCCGCCGTGCAGAAGCTCGCGATCGGTGATCGCGTCGTGGTGCCGTTCCCGATCGCGTGCGGTGCATGTGGCGCGTGCAAGGCCGAGCTGTTCTCGCTGTGCGAGAACACCAACCCGAACGCGTGGATCGCCGAGGCGATGTGGGGGCATTCACCTGCGGGGCTCTTCGGCTACTCGCACGCCCTCGGCGGCTATGCGGGCGGGCAGGCGGAGTACGTGCGCGTGCCGTTCGCCGACGTGGGACCGATCGTCGTGCCCAGCGGCCTGCGCGACGAGCAGGTGCTCTTCCTGTCCGACATCTTTCCCACCGGCTACATGGGCGCGGCGATGTGCAGCATCTCGCGCGGCGACGTGGTCGCGGTGTGGGGCTGCGGACCGGTCGGGCAGTTCGCGATCGCCAGTGCGCTGATGCTCGGAGCGGAGCGCGTCATCGCCATCGATCGCTTCGACTATCGACTCGAGATGGCGCGCACGCACGCCGGTGCGACCGACATCATCGACTACGAGAAAGTCGACGTGAAGGAGGCGCTGCTCGAGCTCACCGGGGGGCGCGGCCCCGACGCGTGCATCGACGCGGTCGGCATGGAAGCGCACGGCCACGGCCTCGTGTACGCCTACGATCGTCTCAAGCAGGGCCTCATGCTCGAGAGCGATCGTCCGCTCGCGCTGCGCCAGGCGATCCTGTCGTGCAAAAACGGCGGCACGGTCTCGGTGATTGGCGTGTACGGAGGGTTCATCGACAAGTTCCCGATGGGCTCGTTGATGAACCGCGGGCTCACGCTGCGCGCGGGCCAGTGCCACGTGCACAAGTACCTGCGCCCGCTGCTCGCACGCATCGAGCGCGGCGAGATCGATCCCAGCTTCGTCGTCACGCATCGGCTTTCACTCGACGACGCGGCCGATGGCTACGACACGTTCTTGCACAAGCAGGACGAGTGCATGAAGGTGGTGATGACCGCCGCGTGAGGCTGAACGACGATCCTCGGATTGCGCCCTGCGGCCGGCGAGCTACGTCGTCGCGGCAGGAGACGGGCCATGTACGAGGACTATCGCAGGAACGGTCAGCGCTTCGAGATGCGCGACGAACGGGACGAGTATCGCGATCGCGGATCACGAAGCCGCGACGAACGCGAGTACGACGATCGCGATCACGGCGGCTACGATCATCGCGGCAGCCGAGCGGAGCGGGCCCGCGACGAGTACGAGCCGCGCCAGCTCGGCAACAGCCTCGCGAGCGTCTGGGAGGTCACGGCGCAATCGCGTGACAGCTTCGACGACGCGATCCGCTACGGGATCGACCGCGCACGTCGCTCGCTGCGACACATCCGCGGCGCGTGGGTGCAGGGCCAAGAGGTGCTCCTGCGCAACGGCGAAATCTACGCGTATCGCGTGCAGCTGAAGGTCACCTACGTGCTCGACGATCGTTGACGGCGCTTGACAGCGTCGCGCCATGTCGCACAGCAGGCGCGCATGCCTTCGAGACGACCCGCGTCCGCCAAGAACGACAGAGTCCGCGCCACCGAGCCCACCACGTCGCGCTCGCGCACGCGGCCGCGCGAGCGCACCACGAAGGACCTCGCGCTCGACGCTCATCGCGACCTTCCCGATGCGACGACCTTGACGACCGATCAGGGCGTCGAGATCCCGCACACGGACGACTCGCTGCGCGCGGGGCTGCGCGGCCCCACGCTGCTCGAGGACTTCCACTTCCGCGAGAAGATCACGCGCTTCGATCACGAGCGCATCCCCGAGCGGGTGGTGCACGCGCGCGGAGCCGGTGCGCACGGCTACTTCCAACCCTACGCCGCCGCGGCGAAGCTCAGCCGCGCCGGGTTCCTGCAGGATCCGCAGGAGCGCACGCCGGTGTTCGTGCGCTTCTCCACCGTCGCGGGCTCGCGCGGATCGGCCGACACGGTCCGCGACGTGCGCGGCTTCGCGACCAAGTTCTACACCCGCGAAGGCAACTTCGATCTCGTCGGCAACAACATCCCGGTCTTCTTCATCCAAGACGGCATCAAGTTCCCCGACATCATCCACGCGGTGAAGCCGGAGCCGCGCAACGAGATCCCGCAGGCGCAGTCGGCCCACGACACGTTCTGGGACTTCGTCTCGCTGCAGCCGGAGACGATGCACATGGTGATGTGGGTGATGTCCGATCGCGCCATCCCGCGCAGCTTCGCGATGATGGAGGGCTTCGGCGTGCACACCTTCCGGCTGGTGGATGCGCGCGGCAAGACGCGGCTCGTGAAGTTCCACTGGAAGCCCGTCGCGGGCACGCACGCGCTCGTGTGGGACGAGGCCCAGAAGCTCGCGGGCAAGGACCCGGACTTCCATCGCCGTGATCTCTGGGATGCGATCGAGGCCGGCAACTTCCCCGAGTGGGAGCTCGGTGTGCAGGTCATGGAGGAGGCCGATGCGCTCCGCTTCGGCTTCGATCTGCTCGACGCGACCAAGCTCGTGCCCGAAGAGCTCGTGCCGGTCACGAAGATCGGCAAGATGGTGCTCGATCGCAACCCGACCAACTTCTTCGCCGAGACCGAGCAGGTCGCCTTCTGTCCGGCCAACATCGTGCCGGGCATCGACTTCACGCCCGATCCGCTGCTGCAGGGTCGCCTGTTCTCCTACCAGGACACGCAGCTGATCCGCCTGGGCGGGCCGAACTTCCACGAGATCCCGATCAACCGGCCGGTCTGCCCGTTCCAAAACTTCCAGCGCGACGGCCACATGCGCCAGACCGTGGCGCCCGGCCGCGTCAACTACGAGCCCAACTCGCTCGGTCCCGACACGCCGCGCGAGGCTCCCAGCCGCGGCTACAAGAGCTTCCCCGATCCCGAGTCCGGCCCGAAGCTCCGCCAGCGGCCCGAGAGCTTCGCCGACCACTACTCGCAGGCGCGGCAGTTCTACCGCTCGATGACGCCGCCCGAGCAGACCAACATCGTGAGCGCGCTGGGCTTCGAGCTCAGCAAGGTCGAGACCATGGCGGTGCGGACCCGCATGCTCGGCCATCTCGACTTGATCGATCCCGAGCTCGGCAAGCGTGTCGCCGAGGGCATGAACCTCGCCGGCAAGGCCGACAGGATCACGCCGGCGGTCGAGCCGCGCGACGACCTCGAGCCCTCGCCGGCGCTCAGCCTGGTCGCCAAGGCGCCCAAGACCCTCAAGGGCCGCACCCTGGCCGCCATGGTGACCGATTCGAGCGACGCCAAGGTGGTGGCCACCCTGAAGCGGGCGGTCGAGAAGGAAGGTGCCCTGCTCAAGCTGATCGCGCCCAAGATCGGGCCGATGAAGAACGGGCTCACGCCCGACATGACCATCGACGGCGGGCCGTCCTGCCTGTTCGATGCCGTCGTGCTGCTGCCGGGCCAGGCCGAGATGCCGATGCTGCTGAACGCCGCCGGCGCCATCAACTGGCTGCGCGATGCCTTCGCCCATCTCAAGGCGATCGGCTTCAACAATGCGGCGCAGGCCCTGTTCGGCAAGGGCGGCGTCGACCACACTGCCC
>DASZPU010000769.1:0-11994 GCA_035550195.1 Nannocystaceae bacterium | reverse complement strand
GATCGATCGCGACGCTCGGCGCAGGATCGGCTGGGCACGCGAGCACCAGCGCGGCGCACAACGACGCGCGCCGGATCATCGCGCGGGCTCCGGGTGCGTCGCGAGCCACGCGTCGATCATCTTCAGCTCGCCGGTCGGCACGTCGGCGTCGGCGGCTGCGAGCGCCCGGGCCTCGCGGGCGAGCGCGTGCGCGGCCGGCCGGTCGCGATCGAGCTGCCACCGCGCGCGTGCGCGATGGAACTTGTTGGCCGCGCGCTCGATCGCACCCATGCCGATCGCGCGATCGATCGCGCGCGCACGATCGAGATCCGCCAGTGCGGCCTCGTAGTGGCCGAGCTCGACCTCGAGCCGTGCCCGCGCGAGCAGGCTCTGCGACATGATCGGATCGTCGGGGCCCTTGCTGCGCTCCAGCTCCGCGAACGCGTCGCGGACGAGCGGCTCGGCCTCGGCGATCTTGCCGACGCGCATGAGCACGGAGCCGATGTTCATCCGCGTCTGCGCCGCCTCGATCGCGCCCACCTCACCGGCCGACTCGAAGATCGTGAGCGCGCGACGGAAGAACACGTTGCCGAGCTCGCCGTCCTCGGGGCGATCGAAGCCGGCACCGACCAGGTTCCACGCCGAGCCCACCGACGGATGCGAAGGCCCGAGCCGCAGCACGCGAAACGCGAGCACGGCCTGGAATTCGAGCGCAGCGAGATCGTTGCGCCCGAGGTTCAGCCACAGCACGCCGCGGATCGATCGCAGCGTGGCCATCATCGGGCTGAGCTGGCCCATCGTCTCGGCCACGAGCGCGTCGGCCTGATAGAGGTGATCGATGGCTTCGTGATAGCGCGCGAGCCGTGTGAGCACGTGCGCGATGTTGATGTCGGACATCGCGACGTCGGGATGCACCGGCCCCAGGCGCGACACTCGATTCGCGCGCGCGAGCGTGTGCATGGCCAGCGCCTCTTCGAGCCGGCCGCGCCCCGCGAGCATCGTGCCGAGGTTGTTGCGCAGCGTCGACACGCTGCGCGAGTCCTCGGCATCGGTGAGCTTGCGGACCTCTAGCGCATCGCGGAGATCCTGCTCGGCGCGCGGGAGATCGCCGAGCAGCTCGTGCACCTGCGCGGCGTTCTGCAACAGCGACGCGTGTGCCCGCGTCTGGTACGCGCCGGTGCGCGCGAGCTGGGCCTCGGCGTGGCGGAGCCAGTCGCGCGAGCGCGGCGCGTCCTCGACCTCTGCGCCCAGCAAGAACACCATGCGCGTCGCGGCTTCGAGCGCGAGATCGTCGAGTCCGTGCTCGCGCGCGTGCCAGAACGTCGCGGTGTAGTGGCGCTCGGCCTCGTCGTAGCGACCACTGCGTGCCTTCGCGATGCCGAGCTGGATCTCCACCGTGCACTCGAGCGTCGCGTCGGCGAGCGCGCGCGCATGTTCGAGCGCGACCTCGCCGAGCTCGATGGCCTGGGGATACTGCGCCGCTTCGACGCGTGCGCTGGTGGCCGCGACCTCGTCCCCGACCATGATGCGTCGAGCCGCGCGCATCGGATCGTCGTCGGGCGCCGCGATGGTCGCGGGGTCGGTGCACGCGGAGGGATCGTCGAGCGAGTCGACCAGCTCGAACGCCGCGTGCACGGTGCCGCGATCGGCGGCCGCGAGTGCATCGATCACCGCTGCGAGCTCGCCTTTGCGTGCGCGCAGGCACGCCATGCCGGCGTCGAGCCGCGTGGTCGCGTCGTCGCCCGCTCTGCACAAGCCTTCGTGCACCTCGGCCCAGTGCGTGGCGTAGTCGTCGAGGCCTTGCTGCACGCGCGGCCACATCGTTGCGCTCGCGCGCGTCGGCGCGGATGCGAATGCGGCCTCGACTGCGGATGCGCGGGTGTCGTTCCAGACGTCGCCGAGCTGCGCGCGCGCGTCGTCGCACGCGCGTGGGCGCATCGACACCGCCCACGCACCGGCGACGACTGCGACCACCGCAGCACCGGCGATCCACGGCACGCGGCTCGGGCGATGCAGCACGCGCTCCAGCGCGACGATCAGATCCTCCATCTTCGCGAAGCGAGCCTCGGGATCGCGATCGAGCCCGCGCACGATGATGCGGTGCAGCTCCTCGGGCATGCCGCGCGGGCGCGCCGAGCCGGGATCGGTGATCGTGTTGGTCCACTTCTGGCGCGCGACCGCTTCGATCGCGCCCGCGGTGAACGGCCGCATGCCGTAGAGCGCTTCGTACAGCGACACGCAGAATGCGTACTGATCGCTGCGCGGCTCGGCCGGGCGACCGAAGTGTTGCTCGGGCGCCATGTAGCCGGGCGTGCCCATCACCGAGCCGGTGCGCGTGAGCGTGCGCGACAGACTGTCGTGGCTGTCGATCGGGTTCGAGATCAGCTCGACCTCTTCTTGCAGGCCGCGCGCGAGCCCGAAGTCGCTCACGCGTGCGATGCCGAGGCCACCGACGAGCACGTTGTCCGGCTTGAAGTCGCGATGGACGATCTGCGCGGCGTGGGCGGCCGCGAGCCCGCGCGCGGCCCCGATCATCACCTCGACGATCTCGCGCCAGCGTCGCGGGCGATGATCGAGCCACTCGCGCAGCGTCTCGCCCTCGATGAGCTCCATCGCGAGGAACATGCGATCGCCCTCGCTGCCGACGTCGAAGATCGGCACCACGTTGGGATGCGAGAGCCGTGCGAGCGCCTGCGCTTCGCGCAGCAAGCGGGGCACGCCGGTACCGCTCGAGCCGACGTCGCGGCGATCGAGCTTGACGACCTTGATCGCGACCTTGCGCGCGAGCTGGCCGTCGTACGCGGCATACACCACGCCCATCGCACCCGCGCCGAGCTGACCGAGCACGGCGTAGCGACCGAGTGCAGCGCCGGGCAACAGCCGCTCGACCGGCAGCTCGTCGTCGCCGATTCCGTCGGCGTTGGTCGCATCGATCGCACCCGAGTCGATCGAGTCTGCTCGTGACGCTCGGGTGCGCTCGTCCTCTTCCATGCGATCAGCGGGCGAGCACCGCGGTGATGCGTGGCTCGCCGGCGTCGACATCGAGCATCGCACGCAACGACAACCCGCCGAAGAAGCCGCGCAAGAAGCCGATCTCGCGCTCGATCTCCGGCACCGTCGGCAGCGCACGCGCGAGATCGGGGATCTCGAAGTACACCGGCGGTCCGTCGGGCGACTCCTGTGGCAAGCCCAGCAGCCAACCCATGCGATCGGCGCCGTCGACGAGCGCGATCCAACCGAGCTCGGGATTCGTCGCACCGGTGGGCGGCGGATCGTTGCGCGAGATCAACGTGGCTGGGAATTCGTCCTCGGGGATCGTCCAGCTGAACATCGTGCCTTGCACGCCCGACACGGTGATCTCGGTCATCGATTGCTCGGCGATCGCGAGAAAACCCCGCACGATGCCGGCATCGGCCGCGCTCGTGCGAGCGTAGAGCGCGTAGTCGCCCTGCACGCTGCGATGGCCGATCGAGAAGTTGCGCAGGCTGCCGCCGAAGCCTTCGATGCGACCGATCACGTCGACGAGATTGCGGACCATCGCGCCCTCGGGGCCGTCGCCGACCTCGAGCGCAGGCCAGCGCGCGGCCGCACCGAGCAGGTTGGGCCAGCTCGCCGCGAAGACGTGCATCGCCGCGAGCTCGTCGTTGCGCTCGAAGATGTTCTCGAACTCGTTCGGGCGCTCGGCCCATGCCCCGACCGCGAGCTTTTCGGACAAGCTCGACGGCTTGGGTACGCCGCGCGTGCGCACGCATGCGACTGCGCCGTTGCACAGCCCGTCGTAGCTCGGCACCGCGGCCTTCGGTGTCATCGCGGTGAGCAGCGCGTCGTTCTCCGTGCGGCGATCGGGCGGCGCGAGCCAACGCAGCTCGGCTTGCAGACGATCGTCTTTGCCGATGCCGGCCTCGAGTCGCGCGCCGGTGAACATCATCGGCGCGCTCGCGAGGCGCTCGACCGCTTCGATGCCGTCGAGTGCACGACGCACCGACTCGTCGAGCCCACTGTCGCCCCAACGCATGCCGGAGAGCGAGCGGCGGATGCCATCGACCTCGGCGATGCCGACGATCGCTGCGGCCTCGAGCTGACCCGCCGCGTGACCGCGCAGCTCGAGCGCGCGGCCGGTCTCGATCGGTTTCAGATCGAGCGCGGTGCGGATCGCCGCACCTTGTTCGTCGACGAGCTTGTTGCCCTCGAGCACGAACATGAACACGTCGAACGTGACGCTGCCGGCGTCGCTACGCACGATCACTGCGACGTCGTTGTCGGAGAGACAGAGTCGCGATTGCGGCAGCGTGGGGCACAGCGTGCGCAGCTTCTCGGTGCCGCGCTCGCGCGTGAGGCCGCGGATCCAATTCACGATCGGCTCCGCATCGGTCACCGGTACGACGACGCGCGAGTGCAGGCCGAGCCCGGCGGCGCGACGCACCGCATCGCGGGCGTCGTCGAGCGTCTCGGGTGGGATCACCGGCTTCTCCGGCGGCGGCGGCTCGAGTGGAATCGGCGGCGTATCCGGCGGTGGGCTGATCGGCACGACCTCGGTCGGCGGGGTCGGTGGCTTCGCGCTCGTCGCCGGTGGATCGGGTGCGCGCGGTGGCTTCGGTGGCTCGACCACCGCAGGGGCCTCGGCGGGCGGCGGGGCTTCGATCGGCGGTGGCGATTCGATCGGCTTGCCGAAGATCTCCGCAGCGGTGCCGATGGTCTCCGGCAACACCTGCGTCATCGCCTGCAGCACGGTGCCGCCGCGCGCGAGCTCGCCTCGCACTTCGCGTGCGCCGGTGGTCATCGGACGGAAGAGCGTCATGCTGATCACCGCGTCGGGCGCGAGCGCGAAGCGACGCTGTAGATCTTCCGCGCGCCAATCGACGCCGGTTTCGCGACCGAGCTCCGCGATCTCTTCCGCGGCCTCACCCGGCAGCGGAATCTTGCGCAGCCACGCGAGGCTGTCGACCGGACGAATCGCCGCGTACATCAGCCCGTCGGCGACGAAGCCGGGCTGACGTCCGAGCGGCGCGAGCTCTTCGCGCACGATGCGATCGAAGCTCGGCACGCTGGGCGTCGTTCCGCCTTCGCCACCACTCGCGCTCGCGGTGGTGTTGCCACCACCCGTGCCCGTGGTCGCCGGGTCGTCCTTCTTGCAGCTGCTGCACGCGAGCAGTGCCGCGACGGTCCATGAGAATCGCGTCTTCACCGACGATCCGTGTAGCACGGCCCGCACCCGTCGGGTCGAGCCGACGGATCGTCGGGTCCAGCCTACAGCGCATCGCCGAGGGGGCCGCTCGTGCACACGCACTTCGTCCGGCACGGCGGCTGCACATGCGCTCGGGCATGACGCGACAGCACGACCGGCGACACCTTCTGTCCGCGCTCGCGATCGCGCTCTCGTCGGGCGCGTGCACGGACGACACGACGACGGCGATGGCCGATGGCAGCGACGGCGCACCCGCGGAGGGAAGCAGCTCGACCGCGCCGAGCGATGCATCGAGCGGTGATGCGGATGCATCGAGCGACGACGGTGGCTCGACGGGTGAAGACGAGACGCCGCAGATCGTACCGCTCTCACCGACCGAGCAGCTCGTGCGCGTGTCGATGGCGCTGCGCGGCACTCGTCCATCGCCGGACGAGCTCACGGCCGTGGCCGCGGATCCCGACGCGCTCGCGAGCTACGTCGACACGTACCTCGCGTCGCCGGACTTCGGCGAGACGATCCGCGAGCTGCACGACGACGCGTGGCTGGTGGGCAGCGAGAATCCGTTCCCGCAGCTCGATCCGCTCGCGGATCGCTTCGCGACGGAGATCGGACGCGCGGTGTCGCAGAGCCCGCTGCGACTCGCGGAGTTCATCGTCACCCACGATCGCCCGTACACCGAGCTCGTCACCGCCGACTACCTGGTGCTCGACGAGATCGGTGCATCGGTGTGGGGCGTCGCGTTCGACCCCAGCGGTGACGCGCTGCAGCAGACTCCGCTGCTCGAAGGCGTGCCGGCTGCGGGTGTGCTCTCCGATCCCGAGCTGTTCGTGCGCCACCGCTCCGACGCGGCCAACTACAACCGCGGGCGCGCGAACATGGTGTCGTCGTCGCTGTTGTGCACCAACTTCCTCGACCGTGACATCGAGGTCGACGGCACGGTCGATCTCGCGGATCCCGACGCGGTGAGCGAAGCGGTGCGCACGAACCCTGCGTGCGCGAGCTGCCACCAGACGCTCGACGGGCTCGCGAGCTTCATGTGGGGCTGGCGTGGGCTCCTGAATCCCGGGCTCTCCACCGAGTACCCGCTCTTGATGTGGGGCCCGAACCTCGTCGACGACTGGGAGCAGAAGACCGGGCGTCCGCCCAACTACTTCGGCACCGACGGCACCGATCTCGCGTCGCTCGGGCAGCTGATCGCGGACGATCCGCG
Source organism: Nannocystaceae bacterium (assembly GCA_035550195.1). GTDB lineage: Bacteria > Myxococcota_A > Polyangia > Nannocystales > Nannocystaceae > Xiheibacterium. The sequence continues at coordinate 5,620 of DASZPU010000769.1, read as the reverse complement.
GTTCTCGCTGTGCACCGCACAGCGCTTCTACGCGTTCTTCCATCAGGTGCCGCTCGCCGAGGTGCCGCTCGAGCGTGCGGCGGAGCTGCAGACGATCCTGATCGACAGCGGCTTCTCGGCGAAGGCGGTCGTGCGCGCGATCGTGCTCGACGACGAGTTCTTGCGCTCGCACACCGACGATGCTGCGCTCGCCGAAGACGTGCGGGGGTTGAAGAAGGCGCGACCGTCACAGCTCGCGCGCACGTTCGCCGCGAGCACGGGCTTCGTCTGGCAGACCAACCTCGACATGCCGCCGTTCCCGGAGCCCAAGTACATGGGCGACATCGATCTGTTGCGCGGCACGCAGTACGGGTTCGCGGTGTTGGGCGGTGGCATCGATGGTCGTTTCGTCGAGACCGCGGCCGACACCGTCAACGCGACGACGTCGCTGATGGTGCGGCAGCTCGCGCAGCAGGCCGCCGCGCACGTGGTGGCGTCGGACTTCGCCGAGCCCGATCACGCGCAGCGACGCTTGCTCGACGGCGTCGGGCCGAGCGACAGCGACGAAGCGACCATCGTCGCGCAGCTCGTGGTGCTGCACGCGAAGCTCTACGGCGAGCTCGTCCTTGCCGACAATCCCAGCGTGCGCGACGCGTGGACGCTGTGGAGTGCGGGTGCCGACGATCCGACGCGCGCGTGGGTGGTCACGCTCGCGGCGATGCTGCAAGACCACCGGATCCTCTTCTACTGAGTTTGGTCGCGCCCTCCGGCGCTCTTCCTGGCGCGGTCAGCCGTGCTCGCACTCCGCCGTGGCGAAGCCACGTCGGGCTCGATTGGAGCAAGATCAGATGAACGTCTTCGCACGTCGCAGCTTCATGAAAGCGCTCTCGGCCGCCGGGCTCGGTGGCCTCGTGGGCGGCCTCCATCGCACGCCGGCGTTCGCCGCGACCGGCACGCGCAAGCTCGTCATGGTGTTCGCATCGGGTGGTTGGGACACGACCTGGTCGATCGAGCCGAAGGACGGCACGCAGTTCGACATCCCCGTCGGTACGCGCACGACGATCGGTGGCCTGCCGATCTGGACCGATCCATCGCGACCGCTGGCGCAGGCGTTCTTCACCGCCAACGCGGCGCGCACGTGCATCGTGAACGGCATCGAGGTGCGATCGATCTCGCATCCCGAGTGCACGCGACGCATGCTGTGCGGTCTGCCCGGCACCGGCAATCCCGATGTCGGTGCGATCGCCGGGCACACGCTCGGCGCGGAGATGCCGATCGGCTACCTCATGCTCGGCAACGTCGGCTACACCGGCCCGCTCGCGGCGTCGGCGGGTCGCGTCGGTGCGACCAACCAGATCGTCGCGTTGCTCGACGAAGAGCTGGGTTATCCGCCGCTGGCCGGTGACACCACGGCGCCGTTCGTGCCGAGCGCGGACGAGCAGGACCGCGTGCGCGCATTCTTGGCTGCACGCGTCGCACGCGAGCGCGAAGGTCGGAGCGCGCTCGGCTTCAACGCCGCGCGGATCGACGACTATGCGTCGTCACTCGATCGCGCGCAGCTGCTGCGCGATCACGCGGACGACTTCGGCACGCGCGGGCTCGTGCGCACGTTCGAGCAGCAGAGCGAGATCGCCGTGGAGATGCTCTCGGCCGGGGTCGCGTGGTCGGTGAACATCGACGCCGGCATTTCGCTCGACACCCACGACACCAACGACGATCAAGGGCCGCTGCAGGAGACGCTCTTCGGCGGGCTGTCGACGCTCGTCGATCTGCTGGCCGCGGCCGCGGGCACGCAGGGCGGCAGCTTGCTCGACGAGACGCTCGTGCTCGTCGTGTCGGAGATGACGCGCACGCCGAAGCTCAACGACGCGTTGGGCAAGGATCACTGGACCAACGCGAGCGCGTTGGTGATCGGGCCCGGCGTCGCGGGTGGGCGCGTGGTCGGTGGCACCGACGAGCTGGGGCAGGCGCTCACGATCGATCTCGACAGCGGTGAGACCAACGAGGCCGGGGTGAGCCTCGAGCCGAGATCGTTCGCCGCCGGCGTGCTCGATCTGCTCGGCGGCGATCCGGAGCCGTTCTATCCCGGAGTGGAGGTGCTGCATGCGATTCGGGCCTAGCCTTGCAGCGCTGCTGCTGTGCGGAGTCGCGTGCAGCGACGACGGTGGCGCGAGCATGATGACGAGCGCGCCGGCATCGTCTTCGTCCGACGGCGGGAGCAGCAGCGGCGACGCGATCGCGTCGAGCGAGTCGACCGGCGCGGACACGTCGTCGTCGAGCAGCGCAGGCGAGAGCAGCAGCGGCGGCGAAGTGCCGAGCTCGGTGCCCGGCCGCGACTGCCCGCCCGACTCGTTCCTCGACGCGACCAACTTCGGCATGCCGTTCATCACGACGTGGTGCACCGGCTGTCACAGCAGCGATCTCGTCGGCGACGACGAGCGTCAGCTGGCACCGCCCGAGTGGGACTTCGACTCGCTCGATGCGATTCGCGCGAGCGTGCTGATGGTCTACCTCAACGCGGCCGACGAGCACGAAGACATGCCGCCCGCCGGAGGTCCGAGCGCCGAGGAGCGTGCGTTGCTCGGAGACTGGCTCGCGTGCGGTGCTCCGTGATGCGTTTGGTACACTGCTCGGTGCGATGCCCGAGCAGCACACCGTGCCTCTGAGCGATCTGCGGCTGCCGATCCGCACGCTGCGGGTCGCGGTCGTCGACGACAAAGGCGGCGGCGAGCCGCTGCTCGCGGCCAGCGATCAGCTCACGATCGGCAGCGCGACCGGCAACGATCTCGTGGTCGCGGATCCCACGGTGTCGCGCTTCCATCTCGAGCTGCAGCGCACGCCCGAAGGTGTGCGCGTCGTCGACTGCGGGTCGACCAACGGCACGTGGGTCGGCAACGTGCGCGTGCAACAAGCGCTGGTCGTGCCCGGCACGGTGTTGCGCATCGGTCGGACCTCGCTGCGCGTCACCGACGGCGACGACGTCACCGTCGAGCTGCCCGCCGACGAGCAGCTCGCGGGTCTGCGCGGGCGCAGCCTCGCGATGCGCCGGTTGATGGCGCAGATCCGGCGAGCTGCCGCAGCGCAGGCGGCGGTGCTCTTGTGGGGCGAGTCGGGCACCGGCAAGGAGCTGATCGCACGCGCGCTCGCGCAGCTCGGCCCGCGTGCGAGCGCGCCGTTCGTCACCGTCGATTGCGGCGCGCTCACGCCGACGTTGGTGGCGAGCGAGCTGTTCGGGCACGAGCGCGGTGCGTTCACCGGCGCGACCGATCGCCACATCGGTGCGTTCGAGCGCGCGAACGGAGGCACGCTCTTCCTCGACGAGATCGGCGAGCTGCCGCCACCGTTGCAGGCGTCGCTCTTGGGCGTGCTCGAGCGTCAGCGCTTTCGTCGGCTCGGCGGCAAGGACGAGATCAGCGTGTCGGTGCGCGTGGTGTCGGCGACGCATCGCGATCTGCGGGCCGAGGTGAACGCGGGCACGTTCCGACTCGATCTGTTCTATCGGCTCGCGGTGGTGCAGCTGCGCGTGCCGGCGTTGCGCGAGCGTCGTGACGACGTGCCGCTGTTGGTCGAGCACTTCCTGCGGGAGCTCGGACACACGGCGCCGCTCGCCGAGCTGTTCTCGGCCGCGGCGCTCGACATGCTCGCGCAGCACCACTGGCCCGGCAACGTCCGCGAGCTGCGGAACATGGTCGAAGCGACCGTCGCGATGGGCGAGCCGCCGAGCTTGCCTGCAGGCGCGGGGCTCGATGCCGGCGACCCGTTCGCCGCGGTGCTCGAGCACTCCTATAAGGATGCCCGCCGCGCGGTGCTCGAGCAGTTCGAGAAGCGCTACCTCGAAGCGCTGCTGCTGCGCGCGAAGGGCAACGTGACCCAGGCCTCGCGACTGGCGGCGATGGATCGCTCGTATCTGATCGAGCTACTGCAACGCCACGGCGTGCGCTGACGCTACGGCACCAGCGGATCGGTGTCGCACCACTCTTGATCGAAGTTGCGCTGGCGGTCGAACATGCGATCCGACGCACACACGCGGACGTCCCGCAGACATGTCATCTCGTTGAGCGAGTCGAGCTCGAGCACTACGTCACCGGAGAAAGTGCCGATGTCGACCGGGCAGCTGAACACGCAACCGACGACGTCGTTGCACGAGAAGCGCAACTCATCGACGTCCTCGCACGCTTGCCGCACGATGGTCGCGCGTACGATCGCGAGCATGTCGGGAGCGTCATCGAAGAGTACTTCGCCTTCGACTTGATGCTCGATCCAGCTCTGGATCGCCTTCGGCGCCGGGTTCATCGGCTGGCCGGTGAGCGGCAGCAGCACACGGCGGGACTCGTCGGGCGCGCAAGGCTCGTCGGTACATCCGATGGAGAGCTCGCTGATCCGACAACCGCGCGCGCCGTTGGTCGGAACGAAGTCGACGACCATGCAGCCGCTTGCGACGCCTGAGCTCCACAACTCATCGATGAGATACCCATCTCCGACGGGACACACCAACCCGTCCGAGACTCGCATCGGTGTCGCACCGAACACGAGCTGCACCTCGCGCACCTCTTCGCGGCACGCACCCGCCAACATCGTGAGCGCGACCCATCGTCTCATTCGAACCTCACCACGGTGCGGCGATCCGGCGGTCGCGTCAGCAACCCCGTGAGCGTTGCGGCGGCGGCCGCCGACAGGATGATCGCGATCCAGAACACCGGCCGCTTGTAGATCGGCCGCGGTGCCGCGACGACCTTGCCTTCGATCAACAGCTCGCGCATCACCGCCGTCGCGGGCGGCGTCTTCTTCTTGCTCGTGCCGGTGCGTTCCGCTCGCGCTTCGATCTTCCCGTCGCTCGCCAACACGCCGCGCACGCGCCCGTTCGCGCCGCCTTCGCTGCCGAGCAACACCAACCGTCGCGCCCGCGTCGCACGTGCGAGCAGTGACATCGATCCGCTCGTATCGATCGTGCTCGCGTTGCCATACCGCCACGTCCACTGCGCACTCGCGAGCTCCGGTCCCGCGGCCGCGAGCGCGACGTCGACCGCGGTGCCCTTCGCGTCCAGCCGCACGCGCCGACTCGTCGACACCCAACCATCGCCCGCGAGCGCGACGTGGTGATCGCCCGGGGGGAGATCGAGCTTGCACGGCGTGCGACAGCTCGGCGTCTTCCCGTCGACGCGCACCGGCACGTCGACCGCGTTGCTGCGCACCTCCAACGTCGCGCGCGCGTCCTGCTGTACCGCCGTCATCGCAGCGCCGACGATCGCTTCGACCTCCGGCGTCATCGCGCCGACGTCCTCGGGCACCGGCAGATCCCACGTCGCCAACGCGATCGCCTGCGCGCGCGCGAGCTCTTCCGCGCCCGCGCCGGTGTGACACGCGATGCGCCAGAGCAGCACGCGCGCCGCAGTCGTGCGCTCGCCGACCTCGAGCGCGGCGTCGATCACCGCGTCGTCGGCGAGCTCGGCCACGCACGCATCGAAATCCGCGGCGACCCAGTGCGTGCGCGCGCTCGCGATCGCCGGCTCGATCGCCGGCGACGACGGAGCCGCGATCGTCCGATTCGGCGGGTCGACGAAGCGCAGCTCGACCGGGAGCTCCGCGCGATCGAGCTCGCGCCGCACCGCCGCGCGTGTGGCCTCGTCGGCGTGCACGATCA
>DASZPU010000768.1:0-3331 GCA_035550195.1 Nannocystaceae bacterium | reverse complement strand
TGCCGCTGGTCGAGACCGTCGCGCAGGGCCTGAAGAGCAAGCTCGATCCGCCGCGCAACGCCGGCGCGCAGGCGATCGCAGTGCTCGAGCGCGCGCCACGATGGCTCGAGCTGCCGGCGTTCCCCACCTGCGGCGGCGAGCGGCGCAGCCTCGCGCAGCTCATGGCGTGGGTGGTCGCCGAGCAACGGATCCCTTACGTCGAAGCGCACGAGCTCGGCGCTCCGCCGGAGACGCTGCTCTTGTCCACCGAGGTCGCCGATCGGCTCTCGGCGGTGCTCGGTGCGGATGCGCTGCAGAACGTGACGCCGGCGTTGCGTCTGCAAGCACAACGCGTGCAGTTCGAGCAGCGTCCGCAGCGTGATGGGCTCGCGCTGCCGCGCGGCGAGATCCTCGTGTCGGTCGAGGTCGACACCGACGGTCTCACCGGCACGCTCGCGATCCCGCTGCGCATGCCCCACGAGGGACCGGGCGCGGTCACGATCTGTCATCGCCTTCGCGAGGTGTGCGTGGTCGATCCGATCGAAGGCACGCCGCTGGTCGGTGTGCTCGACGGCGATGGGCTCGGTGCGGCGTCGGGCTTCGTCGCGCTCGCCGACGCCGAGGTCGCGCGGATCCGTACGTGCGCCAACCTGTACCGCGACGATCTGCTGCGTGCGCTGCGACGCCAGCGCGTCGAGCTCGCGGCGTACGGTGGATTGGTCGACGCGTGGGCGCGCCATCTGCTCGTGCAGCTCGTGCCCCGCTCGCGCGCGAGCCATGTCGCGCTGTCGGCCGCCGGCGTGGCCGAGCTCGCCGACATGCCGCTCTTCATCGACAGCAAGCAGCAGCCGCTGACACTCGGCATGTTGCGCGCCGAGATGGACGATCGCGGCGAGATCGGCTTCGTCACGGTGCCCGGCCTCACGCTCGATCGCATGCTCGTGCTCGCGCGCGACAACGTCGAGGTCGCACAGCTACGTGCGATCTTCGAGCGCCTCACCGACTGCGACGAGCGTGCCCGCAAGCGCGCCGAGGTGCAGCGCGGCCTCGCCGAAGCGCCACCGTTGCCGCAGCCGGGTGACGACGCGTTCATCGTGATCGACATCGACGAACGCGGCTTGGTCGGTCGCTTGTGGCTCGATCGCGGCATCGACGACGACACCGGCATCTGGATGGGCCTGGACGGCCGCGCGATCGAGCAGCGGCGGATCTCGAAGACGTTTCCGTGCGCGGGCGCGATCACGGGGCCCGGCGTCGAGCTCGACCCCGAGAACGGCAAGTGCGTGATCACTCGGCAAGCGCGGGCGATGCTGCGCACGCGCTCGGCCAAGCTGTACCGGGACTTGCTCGCGGAGCTGCGCGAAGCGATGCCACCCGCCGACGATCCGCGCACGCGCGCGCTTGCGCGATTGCTGCTGCGGCTGCACGCGAGCAGCGGTGCGTCCACGGCGGATGCGGAGCAGCGTCGTGCCTATCGCGAGCTCCGCGAGCTGCCGCTGTTGCCGCTGCCCAACGGTCGCGCGATCGCACTCGACGTCGCGCTGCGCGAGCGACCCGCCGAGCTCGCGTATCTCGGGCTGTGGCAGCCGCAAGAGGCTGCGGTCGACGACGGTGGTGCCGCGCCGGTCGAAGCGATCACCAGCGACGACGACTCCGCGCCGATCCAGCTCCCGGTCGCACCGCTGCCGCCGCAGATCGTGGCCGCGTCGGCGCCCGAGCCTGCGAGCGCGTTGTTGCCTCCCGCACCGCCGTCGCGCGAGCAGATTCTCGTGCAGCTCGTGCGCGACGAGCTGCGGATGATCCGCGAGCGCGATCAGTCTCTGTTCGCCGAGCCGTACCTCGAGCGCATCCGGGTGTCGAAGCGCGACGGCGAGCTCGTCGCCGTCGAAGAGGACGGCAACGCGATCCTCGACGTCGCGCATCCGATCGTGCGGCGCGCGCTGGCACAGCCCGACCCGTTGATCGTCAGCCTGCTCGCATCGGCGGCGTTCACCGTGCTCAACGTCGCCCACGAAGCGCTGACCGACGAGCAGGAGGCCCGCGTGCTCGCCCATCACGCCGCGTACCTGCGCACCGCGCCGCGCGAACGTGCGCCGTGATAAGGTCGACGGCTGCGAACATGCGATCGAAGCTCGCGGTCGTCGTCATCGGTTGGCTCTCGGCGTGCTCCGTCGATGCGGGTCGCCACACCTCGACGGGAGCGACGGAGTGCACGCCCGGCACCGTGATCGCGTGCAATTGTCCCGATGGCAGCCCGAGCACCGCGGCGTGCGGCATCGAAATGTTCTACGGGCCGTGCATGTGCGCAGCGGCGACCGAGCCGGGTAGCGGCAGCGAGAGCGGATCGAGCGCGGCCGCGGACGAGCAGAGCAGCGGCGAAGCGAGCGGCGACACGACGGCTGCGAGCACGGGCTGCGACGGCAGCATCTTCTTCGGCGAGGTCGACGGCGTGCCGTCGCTGTGGAGCGAGGGCGGACAGACCGGGCTCGCCGCCGGCACCGCGATGTGCCAATCGATCGGCGGCGATCATGTGTGCGACTACGAAGAAGTGTTGATGGCCGAGGCGGCGGGCGAGCTCGCGGGCATGGTGAACTCGAGCGCGTGGATCCACCGCACCACGATCGCGCTCGTCGACGGCGTGCCCTCGGCGCCGAGCCCTGGTGGTCGCTGTGTCGACTGGACGTACGACATGGACACGCTCGCCGACGGCGAGTGGGTCGACTTCACCGCGGACGGGCTGGTCTACAACCTCGATCCCGACACGTTCTACGACGGGCTCGATGCGAGCCACGCCGATCCGATGGCGCTGCCGTGCGCAGGCACGAATCGCGCGGTGCTCTGCTGCAACGCCCCGTGCTGAGTTCTTGGTCGCGCCCGTCGGGCTCGAGAATCAGCGCGCGCCGCCGCGGGCCATCGTGCAGCGGCCCTGCAGCGTCGCGCCGTCGTCGACGTGCAGGCTGTGCGCCGTGACGTCGCCGACCACTTCACCGCTCGACGCGATCGCGAGCTTGCCGGTCGACGACACCGCGCCCTTCACTCGGCCGGAGATCGCCGCGTCGCCGGCCTGCACGGCGCCTTCGATCGAGCCGCCCTGATCGACGCGCACGCGCAGCGCGGTGACGTCACCGACCACCGCACCGTCGCTGGCGATGTGCACCGCGGCACCCGACTCGATGTCGCCTTCGATGCGTCCGGCGATCCACAGGTCCGATGCGGTGGTGATCGAGCCGACGATCGTGGTGTCGTCGGTGAGCGTGGTGCGGCCTTCGATCGCGCCACCGCCCGTGCTGCTCGCGGGGCGCGAGCCCGACGCACGCGCGCTGCTGCTCGACGACGACGTCGCAGCCGGGCG
>DASZPU010000767.1:0-3822 GCA_035550195.1 Nannocystaceae bacterium | reverse complement strand
CGAGAAGATCTCGGGGCTGTTGCCGTGGTTCTCGCTCGACATGACGTGGGGCCCGGCGCTCGCCACCGGCATCGCGATCGCGATGCTCGTCGTCGATCCCGGGCTCGCCGCGTGGGTGCTCGCGATCGTGCCCGTGCTCGTCGCGCTCAGCCTCTTCTTCCACACGCGGCTCTTGGTCAACGCGCGACAGGTGCGTCGGCTCAACGCGCGCATCACCGCGTCGTTCGACGAAGCGGTGATGGGCGTGCGCACCACGAAGACGCTGGTGCGCGAGGTCGATGCGCTGCGCGAGTTCTCGCAGCTCTCGGGTGAGGCGCGCGGCTACGCGCTGCGCGAGGCGTTCCTCGGCGCGATCTATCTGCCCTGCGTGATCTCGCTGGGTGCGGTCGGTGTCGGGCTCGCGCTGTGGCACGGCGGCGTGCGCCTCGGTGACGGGCTCACGCCGGGCACGCTGGTCGCGTTCATGCAGTTCGCGGCGCTCTTCCACATGCCGATCGAAGACATCGCGAACAAGCTCGCCGCGCTGCAGGGCGCGCAGGCGGCTGCGGAGCGCGTGCAGAAGCTGCTCGACACCGAGCCCGACATCCGCGACGACGCCGGCGTGCGTGCGGCGATCGCCGAAGCGGCCACGCGTGAGCGCCCACCCGGCACGGCGATCGACGGCATGTCGGACCGGATCCACCGCATCGAGCTGCGCGGCGTCACCTTCGGCTACGACCCTGCGCGTCCGGTGTTGCACGACATCGATCTCGAGGTGTGCGAGGGCCAGAGCATCGCGCTCGTCGGCGAGACCGGCGGCGGCAAGACCACGCTGTGCGCACTGTTGGCGCGCTTCTACGATCTGCAGGAAGGCAGCATCCTGCTCGACGGCATCGATCACCGCCGCCGCAGCTTGCAGTGGCTGCAGTCGAGCTTCGGCGTCGTGCTGCAGACGCCGCACCTGTTCACCGGCACGATCGCGGAGAACATCCGCTACGGGCGGCTCGATGCGACCGACGAGGAAGTCGTGCGCGCGGCCGAGCTCGCGCACGCCGATCGCTTCATCGTCGGGTTGCCGAACGGCTACCAGCAGGCGGTGGGCGAGGGCGGTGCGCGGCTGTCGACCGGGCAGCGGCAGCTCATCGCGCTCGCGCGGGCGATCCTCGCGGATCCGCAGATCCTCGTGCTCGACGAGGCGACGTCGTCGGTCGACACCGAGACCGAGGCGATGATCCAGGCGGGCATCGGCGAGCTGTTGCGCGGACGGATCTCGTTCGTCATCGCGCACCGGCTCTCGACGATCCGCAACGCGGATCTCATCTGCGTGATCGAGGACGGGCGCATCGTCGAGCGCGGCGATCACGGTGCGCTCATGCGTGCGCAAGGTCGCTACCACGCGCTCGTGAAGCGCAGCGCCGCCGAGGGCATCGCCAGACGCCCGACCGCGGTGTGATCAATCCCCGCCGCACACCGAGTGCACGAACGCGATCGTCTCGCGTGCGACCGTGCCGTCGGGGCCACTCATGTCGTGCGCGAAGCCGGGCAGCTCGGTCGCGTGCGCGACGATGTCCATGCGCGCGAGCTCCTCGGCGATCGCGACGTGATCTTCCAGCGTGGTGACGTGGTCGTGCTCGCCGTGCAACAGCAGCGCGGGGACGGCCGCGCTGCGCCACGCCTGCCGGAGATCGTGGCGCTGGAGCTGACGGAAGTACTGCACGGTGCGCCCGAAGAGCCGGCCTTCGCCGAACGACGGCGCACCGGCGAGCTCGGGCCGCGCTTCCAGCACGTCGTCGAGCCGCTCGTCGCCCTCGACCACCGCGCGCAACAACGCCGCATCGAGCTCGTTCGCATCGTCGCGACCGACCCGCTGGCGCTGCAGCGACGCGATCATCGCGTCGGTGAAGCGGCCGGCCCAGGTGCCGTACGCGACGATGCCGCGCACGCGCTCCGCCGCGAGCAACGGCGCCAGCATGCCGCCCATGCTGTGCCCGAACAGCACGATGCCGTCGTGATCGATCACGCGGCCCGACGCGAGCGCGTCGAGGGCCGCACGCGCGGCCGCACCTTCGCTGTCGAAGTCGACGTCTTCGGGCGGACCGCCCTCGCTGTCACCGACGCCGCGCTTCTCGATGCGCAGCGAGGCGATGCCGGCGCGCGCGAGCGCAGCGACGAGCTGCGCGATCGGAGTGGGGCGCGGCGGGAAATAGTCGATGCTCTCGGTGGCGAGCCCGCCGAGCACGAGCACTATCGGTGGTCGGGCCACGCCGTCGGGTTTCACGAGGATCGTGCGCTGACGGATGCCGCCCACCGTGACGTCGCCGAGCACGACCTCCGCACCGTCGACGGTCTCGCGCGGACGCGGTGCGATCACGAGCGGGCCGATGCGCAGCTCGCCTTGGCGCGAGAGCACGAGCGTCGCGAGCTCGCCGAGCCGATGCGTCGCGAGTCGCTCGCTGACCTGCTCGGGCGAGCGCACCGGCACCGCGTCGATCGACACCACGCGATCGCCGGGCTGCAGACCGACCGCGTCCGCCGGCGAGCGCGGCCACACCTCTTCGATGACACCGTTGCCATCGATCAACGCGCCGAAGAACGGCCGTCGCCCGAGCCCGTCCCGCACGCGTCCAGTGTAGCGCGTGCACGGGCAGCGATCGAAGCATCACGTAAACGCGCGTACCGCATGTAGGCGAACGGTGGAGGTAGCCTCGTGCTGTGAGCGCCATCGAGGTGATCCACGTGCTCCACGCGCATCGCAGGTCGTTCGCGCGCGCGATCGCAACGCTCGCGATCGAGCGACGCATCGTGCTGCTCGAGACGCCCGACGAGCTCGCGGCCTGCATCGGCGAGGTCGAGGTGTTGCTGGCCTCGCATCCACCGCAGGGGAGCTGGGCACGCGCGCAGCGTTTGCGGCTGCTGCACCTCGCGGGCGTCGGCGCAGAATCGTTGTTGCCCGCACCCGATCTACACCCCGCGGTGCGCATCGCGGGCGCGCGCGATCTGTTCGCGGACGAGGCCGCCGAGCACGTGATCGCCACCATGCTCGCGCTCTTGCGCGGGCTGCCCACGCTGGTGGATCGCCAGCGCAGGGGCGAGTGGCTGCGCCACGAGGTCGAGCGCGCGTCCGGCAAGATCATCGGCATCCTCGGGCTCGGTGCGATCGGTGGTCGTGTCGCTCGCGTCGCGCGTGCACTCGGCATGCGCGTGCTCGCGACGCGCCGACGGCCTGCGCCGCACGAGCATGCCGACGAGGTGTGGCCGCCGTCGCGCACGCGCGACGTGCTCGCGCACGCGGATGTCGTGGTGGTCACGTTGCCGTCGACGCCGCAGACGCGCGGGCTGATCGATCCCGACGCGCTCGCGTGCTGTCGTCGCGGTGCGTTGCTCGTGGACGTCGCACGCGGCGGGATCGTCGACGAAGATGCGCTCGTGCGCGCGCTGCTCGACGGCCACCTCGCCGGCGCGGCGCTCGACGTGTTCGAGCACGAGCCGCTCGACGCCGCGAGCCCGCTGTGGCGCGTGCCCAACCTGCTCGTGACGCCGCACCTCGCCGGCTATGGCCGCGACTACGTCGCGCGGTTGCTCGTGCGCGTGCTCGCCAACGTCGATCGGCTCGAACGCGGCGAGCCGCTGCTCGGCGAGGTCGATCGCGACGCAGGCTATTAGCCTTGGTCGCGCCGGGCTCGAGCTGCGTGCCAGACGAGGCCCACCGCGATCATTGCGAGCCCAGCGAGCCACGCGACGGGCTCGACCCAGAAGGCGAGGCCGAGGCAGGCGACCAGGCCGAGCGCGGCGATCCACCGCGGGAAGCGACGCTGCGCCGCGGGCAGCCGCAGCGCGCAGAGA
>DASZPU010000766.1:0-14460 GCA_035550195.1 Nannocystaceae bacterium | reverse complement strand
GTCACTGCGGTGGGGTGTGGTTGCCGACTGCGACGCGCACCGCGTTGATCGACGACGCCGCGGCATCGGGCGCCGCGCGGGGTGAGCCGAGCCCGAACGAGGTCGTGCGCCGACAGCTGCCGAGTGGCTCGCTCACCGCTGCGGTGGTGTACCGCCGCTGCCCGGACTGCAAGACGCGGATGAACCGCAAGAACTTCGGTGGTTGCTCGGGCGTGCTCGTCGACGAGTGTCGCTGCGGCACGTTCTTCGACGCGGGCGAGCTCGAGGACGTGCTCGCGTTCGTGAAGAGCGGCGGCTTGCAGCTCTCGCGCAAGCGCGCCGAAGAAGAGCGCACGAGACAGCTGCGCAACGCCGAGTCGGCTGCGATCGCAGCCCAGGCCCACACGACCAACGTCGGCTACGCCGACACCGAGGTGCACGCGACCGCGGCGTTCCTCGGCTGGGTCGGTCGCTGGATCGCGCGCGCGCTGACGTGACGGTTGACCGGCGCGCGTGCGGGCGCGACCTTTGATCGCATGCGTCGTTGCGCGCTCGCGATCGTCTCGCTGCTCGCGTGCCGGGACGCGGCGTCGAGTGGAGGCGGCTCGTCGAGCACGGCTTCGACGAGCGACGCGACGTCGTCCACCAGCGGCGCGATCGCGACGAGCGAGGGCACGAGCACGACGACGAACGCGGACAGCAGCGGCAGCGGTGGGCCGCACTTCGATCTCGGCGTGATGCCCGACCTCGTCGATCCGACCGGCGAGCGCGTGTGCACGGTCGTCGACGACATGGACGCGGTCGGTCACTGCCGCGAGCAAGGTCCACCCGACAGCTTCACGCCGGTCGTCGAGTGGTCGTGGGAAGGTGGCATGGGCGAGACCAACGTGGTCGCGACGCCGCTGGTCGCCAACCTCACCGACGACGACGGCAACGGCACGATCGATCTCTGCGACGTGCCCGACATCGTCGTCGTCACCTACGACAGCCTCGGACTCGCCGGGCACATCTGGGTGCTCGACGGTGCGACCGGCGACGAGCACTTCCGCATCGATCACGGCGTCGATCCCAGCGCGACGCCGGCGCTCGGCGACATCGACGACGACGGGTTGCCCGAGATCGTCGCGACCGAGCTGGGCGGACGCGTGGTCGCGTTCGAGCACGACGGCGCGCTCGCATGGCAGAGCACTGCGCTCGTGGCCGACACGTACTTTGCTGCGCTCGCGCTCGCCGACGTGCAGAGTGACGGCGACGTCGACATCATCGCGGGCGCGCAGGTGTTCACCAACACCGGCGATGTACTCTTGGATGTCGGCGGCTCACCGCAGTACAGCGCGACCTTGGCCGCGGATCTCGACGGCGACGACGAGGTGGAGATCGTGCTCGGCCACTCCGCATGGCACGGCGACGGCACGGCGCTGTGGGAGACGACGGTCGATCCCGGGTTCCCGCAGGTCGCGAACCTCGACGACGACCCCGAGCCCGAGGTGCTGGTGACCAATCGCTACGGGCTCGCGCTGATCGATCACGACGGCACCGTGCAGTACGAAGAGGTCACGCCGACCGATGCTCCGGTCGGTGGGCTCGAGTGGCTGCGGCCCGCGACGATCCACGACTTCGACGGCGACGGCTTCGCCGAGATCGCGATGAGCTCGCGCGACGACTACAACGTGTTCGAGGCCGACGGCACGGTCGTGTGGTCGGCAGCGGTGGTCGACGAGAGCGGCGTCGCGGCCGGCACCGCGTTCGACTTCCTCGGCGACGGCATTGCCGAGGCGATGTACGCCGACGAGTTCCAGATGTTCGTGTACGACGAGCTCGGCGCGTCGATCCTGGCGATCGAGCGCACCAGCCTCACCGGCACCGAGTATCCCGTCGTGGTCGACGTCGATGCCGACGGCTCGGCGGAGATCGTGGTGGTGTCGAACCTGCCGTTCCAGGCGATGTTCGCGTCGCCGGCGGTGCAGGTGATCGGCGACGTCGACGATCGGTGGATCCAGGCGCGGCGGATCTGGAATCAGCACACGTATCACGTCACCAACGTGCGCGAGGACGGCACGATTCCGGTGGTGGAGCCGCACCACTGGGAGCTGCTCAACACGTTCCGCACCAACGCGCAGATCGAAGCCGGCGGCATCTGCATGCCGGATGCGCGCGGGTGATCAGCGCAGATCGTGCTGCAGCGAAGCGCGGTGCGCATCGATGTGCTTCGCGTAGCGGGCCCACTGTTGCTCGCGGATGCTGCCGAAGCCGCGCGTCTCGGCGTAGTCGCGGGCGTTGCGGGACATGCGACGACGGCGAGCGTCGTCGAGCAAGAGCGTCTCGATCGCGGTGCACCAGCGCTCGAGATCGCCGGCGGACAGCACGAGGCCGGTCTCGCGCTGGTGCACGATCTCGGCGGGGCCGCCCACGTCGCTCACGCACGCCGGGGTGCCGCACGCGAGCGACTCGAGCACGACGTTGCCGAACGTGTCGGTGGTCGAGGGAAAGACGAAGAGCTCCGACGACGCGAACGCGGTCGCGAGCGCTTCGTCGCGCAGCACGCCGGTGAACGCGATCGGTAGGTCACGGACGCAGTCGCGCAGCACATCCTCGTGCGGACCTTCGCCGACGATCGCGAGCTCGAACGGCACGCGGCCGCGCTGCTGCAGCGCGCGGGCGATCTCGGCGAGGAAGCCGACGTTCTTCTCGCGCGAGATCCGTCCGACGTAGAGCAGCGTGTTGTTGCCGGTGAGCCCGTAGCGCGACCAGAAGGACGGATCGGCGCGGCGGGGGTGGAAGCGCTGCGTGTCGACCCCGCGCTCGATCACGCTGATGCGTTCGGCGCGAACGCCCTGGTCTGCGAGCGCGCGCGCGGCTGCGTGGCTCGGTGCGATCACTTCGGCGAGGCCGTCGTAGAACCACACGGTGTAGCCCCGCACCATCCGAGCGATCGAGCGATCGCCGATGATGCGCGCGGCGTACTCGGCGAGGTTGGTGTGGTACTGGCCGATCGTCCTGATGCCGAGGATGCGCGCGGCGAGCAGCGCGACCAGGCCCACCGGTCCCGGCGTGGTGAGCACGACGAGCTCGACCTCCTGCTCGTCGAGCCAGCGCACCATCTCGAGCAGGCTCGGCCAACCCAGCGTGTACTGCGAGTAGCCGACGAGCGGGAAGGTGCCGAGCGCCGGGAAGCGCACGATGCCGTCGCGTTCGGAGCGCAGCGTGCCGCCCTCGAGATCGACGCCGCACAGCGAGACCTCGTGGCCCGCGTCGCGCATCTCGGCGACGACGCGACGCAGGCCGATGCCGACGCCGTCGACGTTGTCGAGCGTGTCGCAGAACACCGCGGCGCGCTTGGGCACCGGCGGCGCGTCGCCGAGCCGCAGGCCTTCGTGCAGCGCACGCGCGCGCCGACGCTCGCCGTAGTAGAAGCGGAAGCCGAAGTAATAAGGAAGGTTGAAGAGCGCGAGCCGGACGAGGTTGGGAATCTCGTCGATGATCGGCTCGGGGTCGTTGCGCAGCACCGCGTCCTGCATGCGCGCGAACGAGTCACGGAACGCACGCAACAGCGTGGTCTCGACCAGCGCGTACACCTCGTCGTGCACGCCGGGCTCGTGACCGCTGCGCGCGAGCGCGGCCGCGTCGGGGATCCGCGGCGCTTCGGCGAGCGTCTGCAGTGCCGCGGGCACGAGGCGCTGCAGCACCCCGGGTAGAAGCGAGAGGTCGTCGGGCAGCTCGCGGCTGCGCACGGTGTCGATGAGCCGCATGTACGTCTGCTCCTTCGCATTGCGATGGGAGTGACGGAAGTAGCTCACCGTGCCGGCGTAGGCGGTGTGCGCGTAGCTGACGTTGGTCTCCGGTTGCGCGTGCACCTGCGCGTCGCCGCCGCGGATCGCTCGCGCGAGCGCAGCGAACGTCGGCGCGCCGTCGAACGCGAGGTGGGCGCGCGTCATCGTGAGGCCCGAGTGATCGTCGGAGCCCGCGGTGACGCACCAACGTCGGCCGGGCAGATGCGCGAGCCCGTGGCGATCGGCCCAGCGCGCGAGCACGCGATCGTCGATGCGTGCGATCGCATCGCGCACGAGCCCCTCTTGGTGCGGGTCTTTCTGGCCGTTGACGAGCTCGAGCGTGTCGAAGAGCACGAAGCACTTCTGCAGGAGCTCGTTGCCGAGCCGCTGGTTCACCACCGAGAACGGATGCGCGAGGCTGTGCAGGATGGTCTCCCTGCGCAGGTACGCGACCAGCTCGTAGATATTCGTGCGCAAGCGCTGGATCTCGCGGTGGTGGCCCTCGTCGATGCCGTAGACGAGCACGTGCACGATGCAGCCGTTCTCGGGGAAGCGCGCCGAGACCTCTTCGGACAGGAACACGTGGTCGCCGAGGTGTGCGATCTCGAGGCCGCCGGCGATGGTGTCGTGATCCGTGATCGTCACCATCGTCATGCCGCGCTCGATGCACGCGTCGTGCAGCGCCCGCGGGTCGGTGTAGCACTCCTCGACCTCGAGCGAGCTCAGCACGTAGAGCTTGAAGCGACCCGAGTGCTTCGAATGCACGTGCAGGTCGATGCGCTGTCTCGTTTCCATCTGCGGTGGTAGTCGGCGTTCCCCGACGATGGTTGCGTCGACGATCCGCGATGCAGGTCACCAATGCGCGAACGTTGCGTGGCGATCGCTGCGCAGCTGTGCGACGGTTCGCACGTGCGTCACGATCGCGGCGGCCGTGTGCCGCCAGCTCGACGTGGTGGCGACGAGGTCGCGCGCGCGTGCACCGAGCATGCGCGCGCGATCGCGATCGCGCAGCAGCGCGATCAAGGCGTTCGCGGCGGCGTCGTGATCGCGCGGTGACACCAGCGTACCGATCGCTCCGTCGAGCAACGCATCGCGCACGCCGCCGGAATCGCCGGCCACGACCGGCACGCCGAGCGCGGCGGCTTCGAGCGCGACGAGGCCGAAGCCTTCGACCGCGGGCGGAGCGTCACGCGACAGCATCGCGAAGGCGTCGGCGGCCGCGATCGCAGCATCGCGCTCGTCGTCGTCGACGCGGCCGATGAAGCGTACGGACGTCCCGGCCGCGAGCGACGCGAGCCGCTCGCGGTCGGGGCCGTCGCCGACGACGAGATAGAGCGCGTCGGGCACGACGTCGCGCACGCGCTTCATCGCCGCGATCGCGGTATCGATGCCTTTGTGCGGGAGCAGTCGCGCGACGCTGACGACGAGCGGACGATCGCCGACGCCGTGCCGCGCACGAAAGCGCTGCGCGGGGGCGTGCCAGCGAGCGGGATCGCAGCGCTGCAGATCGACGCCGTTGCGTACGACGACGGGGTTCGCGACGCCGAGCGCTCGGCACAAGCCCGCGGTGTAGCGACTCACTGCGAAGACGTGCTCCGCACGGCGCAACAGCTCGCGGCGTGCGTGCGCGATGCCGGGCGGCAGCTCGAGCAGGAGCTCACGACCGTGCGTCGCGATCGCGAGCGCGCCGCACCAACCACGCGCGCGCAACAGCGGCGCGATCGCAGCGCTGGTCCACTGCGCGTGCAGCAGCAGATCGGGACGCAGGCGGCGCACGGTGGCTGCGAGCTGTGGTGCGCCGCGCACGAACATCGTATCGCTGGTCCCGGGCACGCGCACGACCGGGACCGCGAAGCCACGATCGAAGGCCGACGCATGCTGGTGACGCGGTGCGACGACGTGCACGTCGTGATCGACGCGCAGCGCGGACGCGAGCGCGGCGGCCCACGTCTGCACGCCGCCGGTGCTCGGAGGAAAATCCTGGGACGCGATCACGATGCGCATGGCAGGCTCCGACGTGCGGCGATCAACTCGCGCGCCGCCGCCAACGTCGCGCCCACCACGTCGGGCGCGCTCCACCGCGAAGGACGAACGGTGGGCGGCGCGTCGACGAACGCCGCGAGCGCGGCGAGGTCGAGCGTCGCGGACGAGCAACCCGCACCCGCACCGGCGCCGCGCAAGAGCTCGACGTTGATGCGTTGCTCGTCGTCGTGTTGCTCGTGGATCGCGAACAATGGGATGCCGAGCGCGAGACACTCGCCGATGAGCTGGCTTCCGGCGCTGCCCACCACGCAGCGTGCGTCGACGAGCACGCGGGCGAAGCTCTCGCGATCGATCGGATGCCAGCGCACGCCCGCGACCTGCGGATCGCTCGCGGTGAACAGCTCGACCCGTGCACGCGCGGCGATCGCTGCGAGCACCCGCGGATCGGCGCCGTCGCGGAAGTAGCAGAGCACCGGACCATCGCGCCGACCGGCCGGTGCCTGGGCGTCCCACGAGCGCGCGAGCACGGTGCTGTGATCACGGCGATCGAGCGGGCAGAACGACACTGCGATGCAGCGGGTCGCGAGCACCGAGGACAGCCACGCCTTCGCGCGCTCGCGTCGCCACGGCCACACGCTCACGTCGCGTGGGCGACGAAAGCGATCGAAGAGCAGGCCGTGACCGATCGCGATGCGTGGGCGCCCGGTGAGCGCCGCCGCCCAGATGCCGGGTACGTCGCCGTCGGAGATCACCAGCGCGGTCTCGTCGTCCGCGATCGCGCGCGCGGCTGCACGAACGCGGCGTGCGAACAACAGCAGCGAGCGCGGCGACACGCGGGTGGGCAGCTGTGCGATCGGCTCGACCTCGCCGAGCGGAGCGAGCCAGGCCATGGCATCGCAGCCCGCGAACACGCGCACGCGGTAACCATTGTCGCGTAGTGCGGGGATGATCCGGCGCGCGCGGCTGGCGTGGCCGCGGCCATGACCGTGGACGTAGAGGTGCACGCACGCGCTCATCGCTTCACGCTCCCAGGCGATCGACGCCGCCGCCGACCAGCCGGCGATAGCGCGCGAACAGCTGGTCGAAGTGGTCGCGCAGATCGACGATGTGTGCCGCGGCGCGACGACACGCAGCGCGCGACCACTCGCGATCCTGCGCGAGCACGCGACCGATCGCGGCTGCACAACCGTTCGCGTCGCCGGCGGGATAGTGCGCACCGGCGCCGTCGCGCACGAGCGCCGCTGCGCCGCCGCGATCCGGCACGATCGCCGGCACGCCCGAGCAGATTGCTTCGCCGACCGCGAGCCCGTAGGTCTCGGCGGCCGAGCCGTGGACGAACGCGTCGGCCGACGCGAGCACGCGCGCGAGCTCGTCCCTGCCGTCGAGGAAGCCGAGCCAGTGCGCGTGCGGAGTCGCGGCGATGCGGCCCGCCCACCAGCGCTGCAGCGAGCCGCGGCCGCACACGACGAGCGCGAGCGGCTGCTGCTTCGCGGCGCGGCGGAAGCCGTCGAGCACGGTGCCGATGCGCTTCTCCGGATCGAGTCGACCCACCGCGACCAGCAAGCGCGCATGCGCGGGCGCGTTGCAGCGCGCGAGCAACGACGCACGCAGCTCGGAATCCGCGAGCGAGGGTGCGAAGCGGCGCTTGTCGATCCCGAACGCGATCGTCTCGGCTCGCCGCACGCCTTGGCGTGCGAGCCGTTCGACCAGCCAGTCACCGCTCGCGATGGTGGCGTCGAAGCGCGCCGACAGCTTTGCGAACCGGCGCCACCACGGCGCGCACACCCGGTCGATCGCGTCGAAGCCGATGCGCGGCGAGCAGAAGGTGTGGCCCCACACCGCGACCGGATCGGTGTGGAACACGAGCACGCGCGCTGCGGACCCGCGCCAGCGCGCGACGAAGCGCGCGCCGGCCCACGGCGAGGAGGCCTCGATCACATCGGGGGCCTCGCGATCGAGCACGCGATGCAGCGCAGCCTCGTCGGCGAAGAACCCATACGCGCGATCGACCGGCGAGCGCGGTCCCGCGATCCAGATCACGCGTCCGCCCGCGACGCGTTCGGTTGCATCGCGCTCGCCGGGTGCGACCACCACGAGCTCGTGCCCGGCGTCGGCCGCGGCCGCGAGCTTGCGCAGCACGTAGGACCGCACGCCGCCGCCTTTTTGCGAGAACGAGTCGCTGACGTCGACGATCTTCATTCGTACCGTGCATCCCGTTGGTCGCGCAGCACGTCCTGCGGATCCATCGCGATCCGGTGGCGTCTACGTGACGGCGTGCGGCATTGCGGTCACGCGCACACGCCTCGCGGCCCGACAGTGCTACTGTCCGTGCGCGCTCGATGTCCGAACCCGCGCCCACCTTCGCGCAACGACTCGCCTCGCGCGTCACCGCAGTGGTCGAGCGCCGCGCCGGCGTGATCGTGCTGGTGTTCCTCGCACTCGTGGCCGTGTTCGGCACGTTCGCGACCCGGCTGCGCATCGATCAAGAGCTGCGTCGCCTCCTGCCCGACACCTACCCGAGCGTCGTCGGCATCGATCGACTCGCGAAGCAGATCGGCAACCAATCCGATCTCTACGTGACCATCAAGAGCCCGTCGCGCGACGCCAACATCGCGTTCGGCCAGGCGCTCGAGGACAAGCTCGTCGACCATCCCGATCTGCGCTTCGTGCTGTTCCATCGCGAGCGCACGTTCTTCGACAAGCACGCGCTGCTCTACGCCGACCTCGGTGACCTGCTCGAGCTGCGGCGCAAGGTCATCCTGCGCATCCGCGAGGAAGTGCGGCGCGAGGCGTTCGGCGGGCTCTCGCTGCTCGGCGACAAGGAACGCGAGAAAAAGGACAAGGAGCAGCTCGGGCTCGAGAAGACCGAGATCGAGGAGAAGTACGGCGCCGCCGAAGACTTCAAGGAGTACTACGAGGCCGACGAGGGCCAGGTCGTGGTCGCGCGACTACGGCCCAGTCGTCCGCCCACCGACGTCGAGTTCTCGCGCGCGCTGCAGGGCAAGCTGCACGCGCTGATCGACGAGATCGATCCCAAGAAGTTCGACCCCGCGATGACGGTCGGGCTCGACGGCGCGTACGCACAGATCGACAAGCGCGTGCGCAGCTTCCAGCGCGAGGTGGTGGGCGGCAGCCTCGGTTCGCTCGCGGTGCTGGTGCTGAGCCTCGGCTTCTACTTTCGCAGCGCACGCTCCGTGATCGTCGTGTTCGTGCCACTCATCGGCTCGGTGATCGGCTCGCTCGCGTTCGCAGCGATCGCCTACGGCGTGCTCAACCTCGTCAGCGCGTTCATCTTCGCGATCCTGCTCGGGCTCGGCATCGACTTCGCGATCGTGCTGCTCTCGCGCTATCGCGACGAGCGCGTGCGCGGGCTCGATCGCACGCGCGCGCTCGAGGTGATGCTGTCCACCACCGCGCCCGCGTCGCTGTTCGGCGGCGCGAGCACGGCCCTGGGCTTCGGCGTGCTCGCCATCGCCGACTTCCAGGGCTTCGCGCAGTTCGGCGTGGTCGCGACGGTCGGCGTGTTCGCGGCGCTCGCGTCCGCGATGATCGTGATGCCCGCGATGCTCGTGCTGATGGATCGCGTGCGCCCGTGGAATCCCAAGCAACGCCACCGCCGCAGCGCACGCCTGCGCATCGACGGCGCGCATCCGCGATGGTTCGCGCTCGCATCGCTCGTGCTCGCAGCGGCCGTCGGCTGGGTGGTGTATTCGGTCGCGCACGCGCGCGACATCGAGTTCGAGTACGACTTCGACAAGCTCGGGCCGCAGAAGGCGGCGGGGCCGGAGGACATCGGCTACCGCGATGCCGTCGGTCGCACGCGCACCGTCGCGCCGGCGGTCGGCTTCGGCGAGCTGCCGCAGACCGAGGCGATGTATCGCCAGCTCGCGGCGCTGCGGAAGTGGGTCACGCCGGATCCCGGCAAGACCGTCGTCGATCTCGCCGAGCTCGCGAAGCCGGCTCCGCGCGCGCCGTGGCCGATGCCCACCGACGAGGTCGAGGACGACGCGCCGGCGCAGAAGGATGCGCCGAAGCAGCCCGCGAAGGACGACGACTGGGACGACGAGCCCGCGGAGGGCGAGGACGCGCCCGCCGAGCCCGCGAAGCGCGACGCACCGCCCGAAGCCGAGGAAGACTTCGACGACGAGCTCGACGAGTTCGGCGACAGCGACCTCGACGATCCGAAGTTCGTCGCGCTCGAAAGCTCGGTGGTCGCGCGCCCGCGCGTCGCCCCAGAGACGCTCGCGCTGCTGCAGCGCTACGATCAGAAGCGGCTCGACCTCATCGCCGACCGCCTCAACGACGTTACCTCGCTGTTCGCGTTCGTGCCCGAGCAGCAGGACGAGAAGCTCGCGGTCATCGCCGACATCCGCCGTCGCATCGACGACAAGCGCGGTGGGCTGAGCGCGAAGACGAAGCAGGACATCGACGAGTGGTACGACTACCTGAAGGTCGACCACGCCATCGGCGTCGCCGACCTTCCGCCGTGGGTGCTCAACCAGTTCACCGACGCCGAAGGTGAAGTCGGTCGCTTCGTCGTGGTGTGGACGCGCGGCAGCAAGACCGACTACCGCAACGTCAAGAACATCCACGACGCCTACGCATCGCTCGAGACCAACGACGGCCCGGTCACGCTCGCCGCGGACTTCTTCGTCATCCCCGAGGTGTACGGCGCGATCGAGCAAGACGGCCCGCGCGTGATGATGCTGAGCTTCGCGGTCATGCTGCTGACCTCGATCGCGACCTTCCGTGCGCTCGCGGCCGGCGTTGCCGCGGCGGTGATGGTGCCGTTCGCGATCGCGTCGCTGCTCGGCATCATGTACACGCTGGGTTGGAAGCTCGACTTCTTCAACGTGATCGCGCTGCCGCTCTTGGTCGGCATGGGCGAGGACTCCGCGCTGCACGTCATCGCGCGCTACCGTGAAGAAGGCCGCGGTCGGCTCGCGCTCGCGGTGCGCGAGACCGGTGGTGCGATCTTCATGACCGCGTGGACGACGATCTGCGGCTTCGGAGCGATCCTCTCCGCGAACCATCGCGGGCTGCAGTCGCTCGCGTGGGTGTCGGTCGTCGGCGTCGCGCTGGTGTTCTTCACCGCGGTGCTCGTGCTGCCCGCGCTCATCGTGCTCACCGAGCGACTGCGCCCGGTGCCGGCCACCCCGCCCGCTCCGCCGCCGCCCCCGGCGGAGCCCACCGACGGCGAGTGAGCGTCGGCTCACGGGGACGCCCGCCGCTGCCCTCGCCATTTCCATTGCGCACAATCGAATCGCGTACAAGCTGAAGTCATGAACGAGCTCCGCGTCGGCGACCGCGCGCCGGACTTCACCCTCCCCCGCCAGGACGGCACGCAGGTGCGGCTGTCCGAGCTGCTGCAGCGCGGCCCGGCCATCGTCTACTTCTATCCGCGGGACGAGTCGCCCGGCTGCACCGCCGAAGCGTGTGCGTTCCGCGATGCGTACGAAGACTTCTCGTCGGTGGGCGCCGAGGTGGTCGGCATCAGCTCCGACTCGACCGCGGCGCACGCCTCGTTCGCGGAGCATCGCCGCCTGCCCTTCATCCTGCTCAGCGATCGCGACGACGCCGTGCGCTCGGCGTGGCGCATCAAGCCCGCGTTCATGGGGCTCGTGCCCGGTCGCGTCACGTTCGTGATCGATCGCGGCGGCATCATCCGTCACGTGTTCGACTCCGCGATCAACCCCACCAAGCACGTGAAGGAAGCGCTGCGCGTCGTGCAGCGTCTCGCGCCGAGCTGACATGGACGCGCTGCAGCTCGATCAACAATTGTGCTTCGCGGTGTACAGCGCATCGCGGGCGCTCACGCGCGCGTATGCCCCGCTGCTCGATCCGCTCGGGCTCACCTATCCGCAGTACCTCGCGATGTTGGTGCTGTGGGAGGACGACGGCATCGCGGTGAAGGATCTCGGCGAACGCCTCGGCCTCGACTCCGGCACGCTCACGCCGCTGCTCAAGCGACTCGAGCAGCAAGGCCTGGTGAAGCGCCGCCGCGACCGGGAGGACGAACGCATCGTGCGGATCGATCTCACCACCGCCGGCCGCACGCTCCGCACGAAGGCGAAGAAGGTGCCGCTCACGCTGGCCTGCCGCGCCGGCTTCGATCCCGCCGATCGCCGCGGCCTGGCGAAGCTCGTCGCACTCCGCGACGAGCTCAACGCCCTGGTCGACCGCCTCGCCGCGGCGGAGTAGCGGGCTACTTCGCGGGCTTCCTGAACTTCAGCGTCATGCGATCGCTCTCGCCGATCGCTTCGTACTTCGCCTTGTCGACCTCGCCGCCGTCGAGCGACGGCGGCAGGCTCCACACGCCGTTGGGGTGGTCGTGCGTGTCCTTCGGGTTGCCGTTGATCTCCGAGCGATCGACGAGCTCGAAGCCCACCGCCTTCGCAGCCGCGATCACCGTCGCCTCGGGCAGGTAGCCCTTCTCCGCGGTGACGTTCGGATCGGCACCCTCGGGCGCGCGATGCTGCTCGACACCGAAGATGCCGCCGGGCTTGAGCACGCGGAACGCCGCGCCGTACACCAGCTCGATCGCATCGTTGCGATACCAGCCGTGGCTGTTGCGGAACGTGAGCACGACGTCGGCGCTGTCGGCCGGGCCGAGCTCGAACGGTTGCAGCGTCGTCTTCGCGACCTTGCCGTCGGGGCCGAGCTCGACCTTCTGCGGCACGACCACCGTTGCGACATCGCCGAGGATCGCCTTCTCGGCCGCGACGCGCTCGATCATCTTCCGCGCTTGACCGGTGCCGTAGTAGGCCTCGGGTCCGTTGGGATCGAAGATCGTCACGGTGAGCGCACCCTTGTCCTTGACCCACGGGCCGAGGATCTCGGTGTACCAACCGCCGCCCGGCCACAGCTCCACGACCTTCGCGTCGCTGCGCACCTCGAAGAAGGACAGCGTCTCGGCGGGATGACGCGAGGCATCGCGCGACTTGTTCTCCGCGGTGCGATGCGCAGCGCCGAGCACCGCGGCGAAGTCGGCGGGCTGCGGTGCCGGCGAAGTGACGGGAGTCGTCGGCGACGTGGGCTCGGGGGTCGCGGTGTCTTGCTTCGTCGGCGTGCACGCAAGGGTCGAGCAGATCGCGAGGGCGAACAGACGAGAAGATCGGGATCTCATGTGCGCGCGAATCTAATCGCCCGCGGTTTGTTCGGCCAGCGCGGTGTGATGCGGCATCGACGCCCACGCGAATTCGCAGCGCGAGCACGGTGCTGCGATCGATCTTCGCGGTCCCGTGACGGACGCGTGCTCGCTGCCGAAGGGCGCGCCGTCCAGGTCGGTGGGAGGACCCCCGCGGCGCGCGGACGCGGGGAGGGACAGCCATGCTGCATCACGCACCAAGGCGTGCGCGACGACGTGTCGTGCTCGCATTCACGAGCTCGCTCATTGCGGGGTGCTACTCGGGCACGAACCGCCACGGCGATCAGGACGACGGCGCCGACGAGGGCGGCAGCAGCAGCGACGAAGGTGCTGGGCTCGCTGGTTCGGGCGAGTGCACCGACGTCGAGAACTACTTCCGCGAGCAGGTGTGGGCACCGCTGCTCAAGGAGAAGTGCTTCGCCTGCCACAACCCCGCGGGCCAGGCGAAGAACAGCGACCTCGTGCTGCAGGGTCCCGACTATCCCGGCTACCTCGAGGTGAACCTGCAGACCGTGCAGAACATCGCGCGGCTCGAGATCGACGGCACGTCGCTCTTGTTGCTCAAGCCGAGCGCGCAGGTCGAGCACGGCGGCGGCCCCCAGATCAAGGAAGACAGCGACGAGTACGCGGCGCTCGAGGAGTTGATGTCGCGCATCGCGGAGCCGATCCACTGCAAGGACGACGGTGATCTGCGCGCGTTCTATGCCGACCTCACCACGCTCGACACCGAGCAGACGCTGCGCAAGGCCACGTTCCTGCTCGCCGGCCGCCTGCCCACCGACGAAGAGCTCGCGAAGGTGCACGGCAAGCACATGGACGCGCTCGACGACGTGCTGATGGCAGTCATGCACGAGGAGGCGTTCTACGGCCGCCTCACCGAGATCTACAACGACATCATGCACACCGACGCGTACCTGATCGGTGACGACGCGGTGGACACGGTCGACGCCGAGAAGTTTCCGATGGCGCGGTGGTTCGACGCCCTGCCCGAGGACGACATCCCGGACGCGCGCAACAAGACCAACGACGCGATCGCCCGCGAGCCGCTCGAGATCATCGAGTACGTCGTGCGCAACGATCGCCCGTTCTCGGAGATCCTCATCGGCGAGTACACGATGGTGAATCCCTGGTCGGCGAAGAGCTACGGCCTGCCGATGGACATGTTCGTCGACCCCAACGACACGAACGAGTTCGTGCCGACGACGTTCGAGGAATTCCCGCACGCCGGTCTGCTCACCACGTCGGTGTTCCTCAACCGCTACCCGACCACGCCGACCAACCGCAACCGCGCCCGCTCGCGCGTGCTCTACAAGTTCTTCCTCGCGACCGACGTGCTGCGACTCGCGGTGCGTCCGATCGACATGACGTCGATCGACGACTTCAACCCCACGCTCTACAACCCCAACTGCACCGTCTGCCACGACAACGTCGATCCGATCGCCGGCATCTTCCAGGGCTGGGACGAGACCGGTCGCTATCGTCCACCGGCCGAGGGTTGGTTCGCCGACATGCGTCCGCCGGGTTGGGGCGACGTGCAGGTGCCGTTCGAAGAGGGCCCGCGCGCGCTGCAGTGGCTGATGC
>DASZPU010000765.1:0-2544 GCA_035550195.1 Nannocystaceae bacterium | reverse complement strand
GTAGGGAAATCCGCCCGGCGGATCCGACTCGAAGAACACCGAAGGCGCCGCGGGATCCGAAACGTCGACCACCGCCCACGTCGAGTCGCCGATCGAGTTCGCGACCACCGCGAAGTCCGTGCCGCCGACCCAACCGACACCCGACGGATCCTCCGCGGTCATCACACCGGGGCTCAGCGTGCCCGAGGGATCCGCCACCTCGAACACGCGGATCGCTCCCATCGAGTCCACGTTCAGGATCCCCAGCGTGCCCGCTTCGTTGATCGCGACCTGCTCCGGCCCTTCGCCCACCTCGACGTCCTCGATGATCTCGAATGTCGACATGTCGATCACCGACATCGTCGAGCCCTTCGCGCCGGTGTAGCCGAAGTTGCAGCTGAACGCGCGCGTGCCATCGGGTGTGAACGCGAAGCCGAGTGGCACGTGCGGCGTCGCGAGCTCGGTCACCACCTCGCGCGTGTCGAGATCCACCACCAACCCCGCGCCATCGAGCGCGAGATCGGTGAAGCCCAACGTCGACCCCACGAGCCCGTCGAAGAACCCCGGCGTCACGCTCACCAGCGCGGTGTGCCCGTCCGGTGCGATCTCCACTTCCATCGACCCCGGCGCGTACATCGAGATGTCGATCGTGCCGACGATCAACGACGCACTATCACGCGCGCCCGCGACCAACGCATCGTAGTCGACCAGCGTCAACGTGCCCGCGGTGAAATCCGCGGTGACGATCCATCGGCTCGGCGGCGCGCTCTCGGTCGTCGACGAATCGACGGCACCGCTCGATCCACTCGTGCCGAGCGTCGTCGAACCACCACCCGAGCTCGCATCGCCGCTAGAGCCCCCACCATCGGAGCCCGCGTCGTCGGGGCAGCCGGCAACGCCGCCGAGCATCGCGATCACGCCGAGTACGCTGCGCCATTGCGGTTTCACGCCGCCCAACATACCGCACCTCGGCAAGTTGGTACGCTGCCAAGCGCAATGCGCATCGTCCAGCTCCTCACCATGAGCGCGCTCGTCCTCGCTGCATGCACGAAGGACGACCCGTCGGGGAACGACTCGGGCAGCAGCTCGACCGGAGAAGCGCCCGACGATCCCGATCGCGAGACCATCGTGCACAGCTGGGGCCCGCTGGATCTCGCACCGCTCGAGGAAACGCAGCCCTGCATCCAATGGACGCTGCACAACGAGCAACCCATCTACGTGCAGAACGTGCGGCTCACCAACGATGGTGGCTCGCACCACTCGAACTGGTTCGCGGTGCCCGACGACAAGTTCCCCGGCCCCGACGGCTACTTCAATTGCGACGAGCGTGGCTTCGCCGAGCTCGATGCCGCCGTTGCGGGCACCGTGCTCTTCGCTCAGTCGACGCAGTCGCGCATCGACGAGCAGCGGCTGCCCGAAGGCGTCGTCATCAAGATCCCGCCCAACCACAAGATCGTCGCCGGCGGCCACTTCCTCAACCTCGCCGACGCGCCGTACACCACCGAGATGCGGATGGCGCTCGACCTCGTGCATCCCAAGCTCGTGGAGATCGTCGCCGCGCCGTTCCGGCTCAGCTACTACGATCTCGAGATCCCCGCGATGCGTCAGTCGCGATTCAGCGGCAGCTGCGACATGACCACGCTCTACATGGACGAGGTCGGTCGCCCGCTCGATCTCAAGCTCTACTACGTCACGCCGCACTACCACTACCTCGGCAACTGGTTCGACCTCTTCATCGAAGGTGGCCCGCGCGACGGCGAGAACGTCTTCCACTTCGACGGCTTCAACGCGAGCAGCAACGGCAGGTCGTTCGATCCACCGATCGATCTCACCGGTGCTACCGGCTTCCGCTTCACCTGCGGCTACGACAACTGGCGCGATCAGACCATCGGGTGGGGCGTCGGCGATCAGGAGATGTGCGTGATGCTCGGGCTCGCCGACTCCGCGGTGTTGATGGATGCATCGGTGCAGAGCGGTGCAGTCGTCGGCGATCAGGACGGCGTCGTGATGAACGAAGGCGAGTGCAACGCGATCGGCCTGGCGAAGAACGAGGCGCAGGGCATGCCCACGCCCGACGAGATCGCCGCCGCGATGTACGTGCCGCCCAGCGATCCCGCCGACGCCGATCTACCGCCGGTGCCGGTGTGCGTCGATCGGGATCCCGAGACGCCGCCGCACGAGCCCGCCACGCTCGCGAGCATCTCGGCGACGCTGCTCGAATCGAGCTGCAGCTTCTCGTCGTGTCACGGTCCCAACGGTGCGGGCGGCATCGACTTCCGCGCCACCGATCTGCACGCCGAGCTGTTGAACCATCAGGTCAACGCGAACACGGCGATGCCGCTCGTCGATCCCGGCAAGCCCGACAACAGCTGGTTGTACAAGCTGCTCTCGCAGTGCGAGCCCACCGACGACGACGGCAATCCCGTCACGCACATGCCCTACAACGCGCCGACGCTCGCCGACCCGAAGCTCGTCGCGAAAGTGCGGGCCTGGATCGAAGGCGGCGCGCCGCCTTGATCCCGCCGGTCCGCCGCGGCGGACCGGCTCGTCGCGCCGAATGGCGCG
>DASZPU010000764.1:0-4036 GCA_035550195.1 Nannocystaceae bacterium | reverse complement strand
AATCGCTCGCTGCTCACGGCCGCGCTGGGCACGGCGTGGGTCGCCACCCATGCGGGTCGCGTGCGCAGCGAGTGGACGTCCGAGGTCTGCGGAGCGGCGCGCGTGCTCGCCGAGCAGCTCGGGCTCGGCGCCCCGGTCGTGCGTGCGCTCGACGAGACGTTCGAGCGCCACGACGGTCGCGGTGCGCCGCACGGACGCGGTGGCGCAGACATCTCGCGGCCTGCGTGCGTCGTGCGAGCGGCCCATGCCGCGGTGGTGTTCTGGCTCGACGGTGGCGAGCAAGCGGCGTCCGAAGTGCTCGCAGCGCGGGCGGGCGGTGAGCTGGATCCGCACGTCGCCAGCGTTGCGACCGCGCTCGTGCGCACGCTCGGCACCAGCGATGTCGACGACGTCCAGCGGCGGCTCGCAGACACCGAGCGCGCGCTCGCGGATGATCCGATCGCGGCATCGCTCGAGACGATCGCGATCACTTTCGGCGACTTCGCGGATCTGCAGACGCCGTACACCGTCGGACACTCGCGCCGCGTCGCCGAGGTCGCGACGAAGGCGGGCGAGCAGCTCGGGCTCGACGCGAGCGAGCGCGAGCAGCTGCGACTGGCCGCGCACCTGCACGATCTCGGTCACGCGGCCGTACCGGCGGCGATCTGGCAGCTCCCGCGCGCGTGGGCGCAGCCCGAACGCGACCGCGCGTGCACCCACAGCTGGTGGACCGAGAAGATCCTCGCGAACGCACCCGCGCTCGCCAACGTCGCGCGCATCGCCGGTGCACACCACGAACGTCTCGACGGCAGCGGCTACCATCGTGCGCTGCGCGACGCCGGGCTCTCTCGGGTCGCGCGTCTGCTCGCGGCGGCCGACGTCGCGATCGCACTACGCGAGCCGCGGGCGCATCGCGGCGCGCTCGATCGCGTCGCCGCGCGGCAACAGCTCGGCGAAGCCGTGCGCAGTGGCCTGCTCGACGGCGACTGCGTGGAAGCGATCGCGCACGCGCAGGGCGATCCGTTGGGACGCACGCTCGGCGGCCCACTCGCGCAGCTCACCGATCGCGAGCGCGACGTGCTGCGCGAGCTCGCGCGCGGCCGCACCAACAAGGAGATCGCGGCCGCGCTCGGCATCAGCGATCGCACGGTGCAGCACCACAGCATCCACATCTACCGCAAGCTCGGCGTCGATACCCGTGCCGCAGCCACGCTGCTCGCCGCGCGGCACGGGCTCGCGTGATCGTCACTCGACCAGCTCCACGATCGCGTCGCTCAGCGCCTGCGGCTGCGAAAAGAACGGCGAGTGTGCGGTCGCCAGCGATCGCGTGTCGTCGACCGGCGTCGCCGCGACCATCGCTTGCTGCGCGGCGAACGACACCGCGACGTCCATCTCCGTGTACACGTACGTGCTGCGCACGCTGCCGAACGCGGCGTCGTCGAGCATCGCGGGCGTGACCAGCGGCATGAACGGCTCGGGCTTCGTGCGCTCCACGATCGTCTGCACGTGCGCGTCGTCGCAGTCGCCACAGAACACCGCACCGATCGCCGCAGGATCGATCGACGCAGTGCCATCGCCGTTGTCGACGAGGTGCATCGCGGTGATCGCATCGGGATCCGTCATCGCGAGATCCAGCAGCGACTGTCCGCTCTGCGGCAACAGAGCCGCGACGTACACCAGCTCGCTGATCGCCTGTGGGCGCGCCTGTGCGACCTCGCTGATCACCATGCCGCCCATCGAGTGCCCGACCACGGCCGCGGGCTCGTCGAGCCCGTCGAGCACCGCCACGACCGTGTCGCGGTAGCCCGCGAGCGAAGCCTCCGTCGCCGCGGTCGGGTCGTCGCCGTGCGCGGGCAGCTCGACGACGTGGGTCGCGTGACCGCGCGCCTCGAGCAACGGCGCGACCTCGTCCCAGGCCCACGCGCCCATCCATGCGCCGTGCACGAGCACGATCGGCGTCGCGTCGCCGCCGGTGCTCGTCGAGTCGCCGGAGCTGCTGCTGTCTTCGTTCGTAGCGCTGCCGGAATCGCCGCACGCACTACCGCAGAGTGCGATCGCGAGGAGCCACGCAGCATGTCGTTTCGAGAGGTGTTGCATGGCGGCTCAAGCTAGCCGCGCGATCCGGGCCCGACATCGGCCATTTGGCGGATGCGTGCACGCGGCCGCGGGTTGGCTAGGATGGTGGCGTGACCTGGACGAGCGCGCCGATCCGCCTCGCGCACCGCGGCACGCGTGCGAAGCTGGTGCTGAAAGGCGTCGACCAAGGCGGCCCGTCGTTCGAAGCGCGCGTGTTCCTCGACAACCCGCGCGCGACGATCACCACGCCGCTCGACGACGCCTGCGGCTACGCGGGCGCCTTCCACGTCTACGGCCGCGGCGACGGCGTGCGCTCGCCGAGCGATCGCGAGCTCGAGATCGGTCCTGCGCTCGCCCACACGAAAGGCGACACCGTGACCGTCACCGTCGTCGCGCTGCTGCACGGTGCGCACGGTCCGGTCGACCTCGGCGCGCACCTGTCGATCGCATCCGCGACGATCTACGTGTCTTCGTAGGTCTTCACGTTGATGTGCTGCAGCTTCACCACGTCGTCGAAGCGGCACTTGCTGGTGCCGCCGGTGATCACCGGCACGATGGTGATCGTCATCGACGTGCCACCGCGACGCGCGCGTCGGATCGCCTCGGTGGCGATCACGATCTTCTTGGCACGCGTGAGCGGATGGCCCGGCCGCGGATCGTGCGGCCGCGGCACCTTGAGATCGCAGTGCCCGGGCGCGCCGAAGCAGCCCCCGTGTCCGAACACGTGGAACGCCCCCGCATAGCCCGACGCGTCGTCGGTGGGCGTGTCGCGGCCCGCGGTCGGATTGTTCACGAACACGCGCGCCTGGTACGACGCACCGTCGTGCTCGATGTCGTGGAACTCGAGATCGGCGCGGTAGAAATCCGGATCCAGATCGGTGATGTCGATCGGCTTGCTGACGTAGATCGCGGGGTTCATTGCGCTCACGCAGGCTGGTGGTGGAAGAAGTCGAGGAAGGGCAGCTGCAGGTGCGCGGCCGCGTAGTCGTAGCCGAGCCGACGGATGTCGAGCACGTCGCGCACGCGCAGGCTCCACGGCGACAGCGGCAGATCGAGGTACGCGACCGGGATGTTGTTGAGCCCGTGGCGCAGCTGCCAGAGGTACCAGAGGCGATCGATGGTGCAGTGATGCGTCCAGAAGATCGGATCGTACGCAGCGGTCGCGACCGACCCCATGTCGCCGAACTCGGTGCCCGCGTCGCTCTGCGAGACGCCGCCACACCAACCGTGCACTGCGTCGTGCAGATCTTCGACCGCGGTGCTGAAGTCGATGAAGTCGGTGAGCGCGAGCGCGTCACGCACTTGCTGCCGCGACGGCAACGCATCGGGCGGACCCGGGAAGCGCTTGGTCTTGCGCGCGGGTTGTCCGTCCATCGTCGGCACCGGGCCCGCCGCGAGCGGGTTGTCGACGCCGCCGATCTGCGCCTGCGCGAACGCGTCGGGGATGCCGTCTTGGTGCGCGCGCGTCGAGCTCCAGTCCCACCACGGCAGCGCGACCTGCGGCACGCGATCGCGCATCGCATGCTCGATGCCGAGCAGATACGCGCGATGCCACGGCAGGAACAAGTGCACTTCCATCGGCTGCTGACCGTTGAACACGCGACCGTGGTGCCAGCACTGCCCGCCGGGAAAGCCGTGATGACCGGCCCAGTGCTGCCAGCCGCGGTTGTCTTCGGCCGGCAACGCCATCATCTGCCGATAGCTCTCGCGCAACGCGTCGAGCTCCGCGGCGCCCATGCTCGGCACGCTCTTTCGCATCGCGATCTCTTCGGCCACGACTGGTCCTCCTGACGCTCGCCGCGACATTGCCACGAACTTCGTGCGCTACCGGACGGTGATCCCGTGACGGCGTTCGGCGGCAATACGTGCGCGACCTCTCTGATCGCAGGGCCGCCGCGCGACGCGGCCCCGCGCAGCGTGCGCGACGAGCGACGCGGCGCGCAGGCGCTCCTCGACGAAGAAGCGTGCAATCGTTTTGGCA
>DASZPU010000763.1:0-6047 GCA_035550195.1 Nannocystaceae bacterium | reverse complement strand
GGTCCGCGCGAGCGCACGCGCGCTCCAACGACCGTCCCATTGAGGGCCGAGAGGTCGAGCGTGGCGCGCTTCCGGTCGAAGCACCGGACGCGATGCCGCAGAAGATCGTCGAGCGCCGTCCCATCCACGAGTTGCGCGCGGTCGAGCTGACCGACGACGACATCGTCGACGCCACGGGTCGCCGCAGCGATCGCGTGCGCGCGGCCGCGGAGGCGTTGCTCGCCGCGGCGGGCAACGATCAGCGGCTGCCGATCCTGCCGGAGACCGCGAGCGAAGCGATCAGGCTCGCCAACGATCCCACGACGCCGATGAACAAGCTCGAGCGCGTGGTCGCGCGCGACACGGTGCTCACCTCGCGCATGCTGATGGTCGCGGGCTCCGCTGCGTATGCGGGCTCGTCGGTGCGCACGCTGTCGGGGGCGCTGCAACGCATGGGCAGCGGCACGGTGCGCGACCTGCTCTACCAGAGCGTGATGGAGTGCCACGTGTTCAGCGACAGCGATCGCGCATGGGCGCGCGACGAACGTGATCACGCGGTCGCAGTGGCTTCCATCGCGCGCATCGTGTGCAGCATGGTCGGCGTCGATGCCGAGCTCGCGTTCGTCTGCGGGCTGCTCCACGACCTCGGACGCGTCGCGCTGCGATCGCTGCGCGCAGTGGAGATCGATCCCACGGTGCGTGCCGACGCCGAACAGCTCGCGCACTCGCGGCTCGGCGCCCGGATCGCCGCACACTGGAAGCTGCCGCCGCTGGTCGCCGAAGCGGTGCGCCGCCACCACGGCTGGCGCGGCTTCGGCCCGAAGCGCGACGGCTACTCGCAGATCGGCCACATCGTCGCGGTCGCCGACGTCGTGAGCACGCACCTCGGTCACGGTCGACCGCCGCGCGCACTCGACGACAAGGCGCTCGCGACGATCCACGCGATGGGCATCGATCCGCCCCAGCTCGTCGCACGCGCGCGCGACGACGTGTCAGCCGCGGCGGCCTAGAACTTCTTCTTCACCTTGCCGAGCGACTTCTTCGGGCCGGGATCGCCCGCGTTCGGATCCACCGTGGCGCCGCCGATGTTCGGATCCATGACGGCACCGGGGTTGTCGCCGTCGAACACCGCGTAGTCGTGGTTGGCGACGGTGCCGTCGTGGCGCGTCAGGTTGAACGTCTTCGCGACCGCGAGGAAGTCGAGCGGGAACGGCCCGAGGATCCACTGGTGCTCGTAGATCGAGACGTCGAGATCGATCTTGCCGCGCAGCTTCGGGCGCAGCCGGAGATCGAAGGCGTAGCGCGGGTCCTCGAGCCGCAGCTTCGCGCCGGTCGCCTCGGCGGCGCGCGTCATCGTGAACACGCGGGCGGCTCGGCTGTCCATCATCACCGCACCGCCGCCGTTTCCGAGCGCGGCGCCGTCGATCCCGGTCATGGTCACGCCGATCTTGCCGTTGGTGACGTCGGCACCGAGACCCACGTCGAGCGTCGCCTTCACGGCGGCGAGATTGAGCTGCAGGCCGGTGATCGATCCGTCGAGCCACCAATCCGCGATCGCACTGCTTTCGCTGCCGATCACGGGGTTGATGTCGCGACTCCAGCTCTTGTCGATCGACGGACACCGCTTGTCGATGTTGGGCCCGGGGATCGACACGTAGAGCTCGCAACCCGCGGTGAACTGCAGCACGAACTCCTTGCCGTCGAAGTACTTGTTCTGCGGCAGACCGACCGCGCCATACGCGGGGCTGCCCTGCTCGTCGACGTTCACGGGCTCGACCGCGAGCGAGACTTGCTTGTTGGTCGGAGTACCCGACGACTTCACGGCGACCGAGAACGGCGCACGCACGCCGAAGCCGAGCGAGAGGTGATAGCCGAGGTGGATGTAGTAGCGATCGGTGAGCCAGGTGGCGCCGGCGATCGTGTACTCCCAGCTGTCCTCGAGCTCCTTGCCGTACGTGAAGCCGGTGAGGAAGTAATCGGTGGCGAACGTGCGCCCACCACCGAGCGCTTCGGTCGCGACGGCGCCGGGGTTGAACTTGTAGCCGGTGCCGAGCCCGGTATCCGCGGCACCCGCAGCCAGCGCAGCATCGAGCGCGCCGAGCACGGGCTTGATGCCGGGCGGGAGCGCGACGCGGGGCACGATGCTGACGTGATGGATCGTGCGGCCTTCGCCGTTGAGCAGGAGATCGAGCAGCTGCTCGTCGTTCATCGCGGCGGCTTCGCCCGCGGTGACGGTGCCCCGCACGATCTGGCCCTTGTCGGCCTTCGCGAGCTTGGCCCGGATGTCCTTCAGCTCCTTCGCGATCGCCTTGGTCGGCTTGTTCGCCGCGTTCTTCATGAAGCACAGCTTCGCGATCGCGTCGGGCACGACCGGCTTCGTGCACGCGCCCGGTGCGAGCGGCACGGTGAGCCGACGATCGATCACCAGGCGATCCTCGAGCACGAGGACGTCTTCGACGTAGGTCGGTGCGCCGGTGAGCGCGTCGGGGCGCAGCGCCGGATCGAGCAGCGGCTTCAGCTCGGGCTGGGTGTCGAGCGCGGTCTCGCGGAGGTAGCGACGCAGATCCATGTTGACGCCGGCCGCCACGGTCACGCTCTCGAGCTTGTGCTTCTTGAGCGCGTTGCGCTTGATCGACTTCTTGAAGAGCGGCGACGCCTTCGCGTCGGCGACGAGCTTCGCGTTGTCGCGCGGCTCGGCCGCCTGGGCGAGCGCGGGGCAGAGCAACGCGGCGAGGACGAGCACGGACGGGGCGAGCGTGGTGGTACGGCGGGGCACGAGAGCGGTAGACCGGCCCTTCGCGAAAATGATCACTGCAGCGCGAGATCGCGTTGCGTAGCGGCGTTTTCGTGGGTGATGCTGCCCCGGCCGTGCCCAAGCAGAGCGCCCCCGTTGCGACCGAAGCCCGCCGTCACTGGCTGATGAAGACCGAGCCCGACGCGTTCTCGCTCGCCGATCTGCGCAAGAAGAAGCGCGCGCCGTGGGACGGCGTTCGCAACCCGATGGCGCGCGCGAACATGGATGCGATGAAGCTCGGCGACCTCGTGTTGTTCTATCACTCGAGCTGCAATCCGCCGGGTGTCGTCGGAGTCGCGCGCGTGTGCAAGACCGCGTATCCGGACCCCACCGCGTTCGATCCGAAGAGCGAGTACTTCGACCCGAAGAGCGACCGCGACAAGCCGCGTTGGCGCATGGTCGACGTCGAGTACGTCGCCGCGCTCCCGCACATGGTCACGCTCGAGATGCTGAAGTCCGATCCCGAGCTCACCACGATGGTCGCGGTGCGAGCCGGCCGCCTCTCGGTGCAACCGGTCTCGCCCGAGCACTTCGCCCACGTGCTGGCGAAGGGCGGCCTCGATCGCGTGCCCGACTAGGAGCCCGTCCGAGTATTCGCGTGTATGCAGAACGTTGTCATCGGCGACCCGGGCAAGACGCGAGGCCGAAGGAATACCGAGCGTATTTCGAGCGCCGAGCAACGCCGCCATGGTCGCCGAGGGCGACGTCATGCATGCGCGCGAATACTCGGACGGGCTCCTAGGCCTTGAGATCGGAGAGGGTGCGCGCCGAGAGCTTCGCGTGCGCCGTGAGGGGGCGCCGCGCGTCGGCGTCGTCGCGGACGAGCGATTGCGGAGGCTCGCCCCACACGCTCGCGATCGCGTCGCGCACCGGGGCTTCGAACGCTTCCCAGCCTTCGGCGTCGTTCGGTGCGCGCAGGCGATCGAGCGCGCGCACCTCGAGCGCCGTGGTGTCGAACGCGATCTTGCCGCGCAGACGCTCGTCGTGCTCGAGCAGTCGCGCCGCGCGGATCAAGCGACGCAGCGCGACCGCAGCGGTCTCGCTCGGCGTCGCAGCGGCCGGCCCCCGCTTGCGGTGGTACGCGAGCCCGATGCTGCCGCGGCTGTGATCGAGCACGAAGTGGCCCTCGTGGCACACGAGCAGCACGCTCGGACCTTCTTGCACGTGCGCGTAGTCGGCGACGTCGATGAGCACGTCGTCGGTGAGTGCGCGCGTACGGATCCACTCGTGGAAGATGACGACGAGATCGTCGATCGCCGGCGCGTCGCCACGCAGCGGCAGCTTGAACGCGTAGTTGACCAGCGTGCTCATGCCGGCACCGCCTGTCCTTGCTGGGCCATGCGGGCTTCGCAGGCGTAGGCCGCTTCGACGAAGAGCTGCGCCTCCTCGACCCAGTGGTGCGCATCGTCGGCGCTCGCCTGCGACAGATCGCGCTCGGCGAGGCGCAGGAAGTAGTGCGCGAACTTTCCGCCCGCGTACGGATCGAAGAACAGCTTGGTGTCGTAGAAGCGCGTGCGGAACTCCGCCACGATCTTCGCCGGGTCGTCGCCGATGTCGAACGTCTGCGAGCGCACGAGCGCCTTCGCAGCGAGCAGCATCGATTGCAGTGCGCCCTGCGCCGCCGCCACGGCCTCGCCGCGCTCGAGCTGCTCCGACGCGTC
Organism: Nannocystaceae bacterium; assembly: GCA_035550195.1. Classification (GTDB taxonomy): domain Bacteria; phylum Myxococcota_A; class Polyangia; order Nannocystales; family Nannocystaceae; genus Xiheibacterium. Next base: position 1,613 of record DASZPU010000763.1, on the reverse strand, counting down.
GAACACGACGCGCTCCGCATCGGAGAGCCCGAACTTCGCGACCGACACGATCTCGCCGGCGCATTCGCCCACACCGATGTCGCCGATGCCGTACTCACGCGGATCGGCCCAGTCGTGGTAGAGGTCGCGCGCGAGCTCGTACGGCGGCACGTCCATGAGATCCGCGAGCATGTCGCGGATCTTCGACTTGCCGATGCGCTTGATGAACTGCTGGAAGCTCTCGCCTTTGCTGCGCTCGTCGGCGAAGCGACCGGTGATGCGATCGACGACCTCGGGGATGCGCTTGCTCGGCACCGCTCCGATCGCGAGCCCGAACTGCCCCGCGTTCTCGGTCCACTGTCCGCCGAGCACGACCTGGAAGTGCGGCACGCGACGTCCGGAGACGTTGCGCTGTACGCCGAGGAAGCCGAGATCGGAGATGTGGTGCTGGCCGCACGAGTTGAAGCAGCCGCTCACCTTGATGCGCAGGCCGCCGATCGCTTCGTCGTGGCCGGCCGAGCGCGCGGCGAGTCGCGTGCGCAGCTCGCCCGCGAGCCCGCGCGACGCGGAGATGCCGAGCTTGCAGGTGTCGGTGCCGGGGCACGCGGTGACGTCGACGATGGTGCCGGCGCCCGGCGCCGCGAGGCCGAGTGCCTGCAGCCGGCGATGGATCTCCGGCACGTCGGCGTCGCTCACCCAGCGCAGCACGAGGTTCTGCTCGACGGTGAGGCGAATGGTGTCGCCCGTGAACTCGCGCGCGATGTCGGCGATGCCGCGCGCCTGATCGGGCGTGAAGTCGCCGAGCGGCATCGTGACCGACACGACCGAGTAGCCCGATTGCCGCTGCGGGTGCACGTTGGTGGCGAGCCACGCATCGAGCTCCGCGTCGCCGCCCTTGCGCACGAGCGTGCTCGGCGGCTTCTTCGGCTGATCGTGTGCGGCGACGTCGGGGATCCACGACGTCCAACGATCCTCGACCGGGATCTTCGCCTTCTCTTCGAGCACGAGCCGTCGGAACTCGTCGATGCCGAGCTTCTTCACCAGGAACTTGATGCGGGCGCGCGCGCGATTGGCCTTCTCGCCGTGGCGCGCGAAGATGCGGCACACCGCCTGCGTGAGCGGCATGAGCTCGGCCTCGGGCACGAACGCGTCGAACAACAACGCCTGATGCGGCACCGCACCGAGCCCGCCGCCGACGTAGTACTCGAAGCCGCGTTGCTCGCCCTTCGTCACCGCCACGAGCCCGAGATCGTGCATCAGCGCGAGCCCGCACGCCTCGGTCTTGCAGCCGGAGAACGCGATCTTGAACTTGCGTCCGAAGTCCTGCGTGTCGGGGTGGCCGAGCAGGTAGTAGGTGAGCGCCTTCGCGTACGGCGAGATGTCGAACGCTTCGCTCTTGCACACGCCGGCGATCGGGCAACCGGTCACGTTGCGCACCGAGTTGCCGCACGCTTCGCGCGTGGTGATGCCGACCGCAGCGAGGCGTCGGAACAGATCGGGCGTCTCTTCGATGTGCATGAAGTGGAGCTGGATGTCCTGCCGCGTCGTGACGTGCAGGATGTCGTCGCTGTACTCCTCGGCGCACTCGGCCAGCACCTCGAGCTGCTCGACCGTCAACGCGCCGAACGGGATCT
>DASZPU010000762.1:0-4676 GCA_035550195.1 Nannocystaceae bacterium | reverse complement strand
CACGCCACGCTCGCGCCGCGATACGCCGCGCGCGACGACGCGATCCACATCGCGAGCAGCGGTGACGCGATCGACAGCGCGACGAAGGCGAGCTTGAGCGAGCTGGCGACGAGGAAGGCGAGCACGCGCAGTGCGACGACGATGCGCGACGCTCCCTTGGCCTTGGGCGGCATCGAGCGAGCATGACCGATCCTTCGGAGATGTCATTCCGCCGATCGCCGGCTCCAGGAGCGTGCGATCAGAAGCGACCGACGATGCCGAGCTGCGCGCGACCGGGTGCGGCGTCGAAGAACGGTGATACGCGACGTGCGGTGCGGGGTCGTGCGTCCGCGCGCCGCACGAACAACAGCACGGTGAAGGCGGCGGTCGCGGCGACGGCGATTCCGGTCGCGACCCACATCCCGATCGACGCCTTCGAGACCCCGTCGCCTCGGTTGCAGATCTGGGTGACGTTCGCGTTGGTGACCTTCTGCGGGTTGGGTTCACCCGGCGGCGTCTCGCGGGCGGCGGCGCAGAAATCCGGCTCGGTACGATCGATGTCGTTGTTGGGGTTGCTGTCGGTCTGGCTCGCGTCGACCGCTTCGATCAGCTTCCGTCGCAGCGTCACTTTGTTCGCGACCGTGAGACCGATCGCGCTGCCGAGGAACACGAGGCCGAGGCTCGCACTGGTCGCGAGCATCGCGATCTTCCAGCGCTTCGGCGGCTGCTCGCGACCCCACTCGAGCGCGCGCGAGCGCTTCGCCGGCGCATCGGCGACCGGCGTGGTCGGTGGCGCAACGGGATCGGGCGCAGCGGCCGGTGTGGACGCCGCGGGTTCGGGCGACAGCGGGAAGAGCGATGCGACCAACGCGTCGGCGGTCGCGTCGATCGAATCGCCGGTGAGCGCAGTGGCCTCGATCGGCGTCGCGCTCGAGCGGATCACGCTCGCCGATGCGACGTCGAGGAGGTTGAGCCGCACGTTGTAGCGCTGGCCTTCACGCACGACCGAACCGTAGAGCACGCGCTGCGAGCCCAACGACTTGCCCCCGCGCGCGAGGCAAGCGGGCGCATCACCGTCGCAGCCCATCGCGAGGCGCAGCTCGGCGAGCGATGCTCGGCGGCCGTCGTCGAGATCGCGACGTGCGAGCGCGCGCCCGATCGCCGCGCTCACGCGCACCGCTTCGCGCGGCACGTCGCCTTCGAGCTCGAGCAGCGTGCACGCGGGCTCGCTCTGCGTGAACGTGCGCGTCTCGCCGCTCGGCGCTGGCGCAGCGGCGATCGCATCCGCGGGATGTGCCGCGAGATGCAGCGCGCAGACCATCGCCAGGATTGCGCGCCCGAATCGTCCTCCGCTCCCCATCCCCGCGTCCGGCTCGTCGATCGCGCCGCAGCGCGCTCCGCGTTGGTAGACTGGCGCAGTTGGGTGCAGAGGAGCAACCCCGGTCGAAGAAGCTCGTGAAGGTCGGGGAGATCTCCGCGACGCCGGTCGGTGCCATCGCCCCGGAGAGCGCACTGTCGGCCCGCTACGAGCTGATGGGACGGCTGGGTCTGGGCGGCATGGCCGAGCTCTACCTCGCGCGCGCGGTGGGCATCGGCGACTTCGAGAAGGTCGTGGTGCTCAAGCGCATCCTCGACTCGCGCGCGCACGATCCCGACTTCGTGCGCATGTTCGAGGACGAAGCGCGTGTCGCCGCGACGCTCGAGCACCCCAACATCGTCACCACGCACGACATCGGTCGCGATGGCGACGAGGTGTTCTTCACGATGGAGTATCTCCACGGCGAGAACGTCAAGCGCATCCTCGCGGGCGCGAAGCAGGTCGGTGAGCCGGTGCCGGTCGAGCTCGCGCTGCAGATCGCCATCGGATGCGCGGCGGGTCTGCATCACGCGCACGAACAGCGCGCGTACTCCGGTGAGCCGCTCGACATCGTGCACCGCGACGTGTCGCCGTCGAACATCATCGTCACCTACCAGAGCGGCGTGAAGCTGATCGACTTCGGTATCGCGAAGGCGGCGTCGGCCAAGCACATCACCGAGGTCGGTGTGGTGAAGGGCAAGGCCTCGTACATGTCGCCGGAACAGTGTCGCGGTGAGGCGCTCGATCGCCGCAGCGACGTGTTCTCGCTGGGCATCGCGCTCTACGAGCTGCTCACGATGCAGCGACCGTTCAACGCGCCCGAGCCGCTCGCGGTGCTCGCGAAGATCGTGAACGAGGAAGTCGTACGCCCCACCGAGCTGCGACCGGGTATCCCGATCGCGCTCGAGCGCGTGGTCCTGCGCGCGCTGGCGAAGCGTCCCGACGACCGCTATCCGACCGCGTTCTCGCTGCAAGAGGATCTCGAGCTGGTGATGCGCGAGCACAAGCTGCACGCGCTGCCGGGCGCGTTGGGCCGCTATCTCGAGCACCTGTTCGGTGCGAAGCCGTATCCGTGGGCGCAGCACTATCGCGTCTCGCCGCCGCCGTTGCCGGAGTGGACGCGTCCGCGCGAGCCCGACTCGCTGGTCACCACGCCGCGGCAGCGCATCGACGAGGGCGTGACGCCGTCGCACGAGGGCTCGACGGCGACCGAAGAGGAAGGTCCGGCCACCGAGCCTTCGCGGATCGCAGCGCGCGTGATGCTGGTCGAGACGCCGCCGCTCTTGCGCACCGAGCCGACGCCGGTGCCGGTTCATGTGCTGCTCGAGGCCGCGCCGCCGCGTCGACGTGCGGGACTGTTCGTGCTCGGTGGTGCGGCCATCGTCGCGGTCGTCGCGGCCGCGCTCGCGTGGCCGAAGGCCGAGGCCACGCCATCGGCCGAGCCGCGGCCCGACGCCGTCGTTGCTGCGCTCGCGCCCGCGAAGCCCGAGCCGGTGGCACCGCCGATCGACGCCGCACCGATGAAGGTCACGCCGACGCGCCCGCCCGACGAGCCGCCCCCCGCGATCGCGCGCGCGCCCGAGGAGCCCACGCCTGCGCCGGAGCCGGATGCCGTGCGCCCATCGTCGCCGAGCAGCGCGACGTCGTCACGCCCTTCGAAGCGCGAGAGCGATGCGCAACGCAAGAAGGACGCCGCGAAGCTGGTCGAGGAAGGACGCGCCTTCGTGTTCTCTGCGCCCGAGAAGGCCCAAGAGCGCGCGCGTCGTGCGATCGCGATGAGCCCTTCGCAGGAAGCGTGGTCGTTGCTCGGCGTCGCCTCGTGTCGCGCCGGCGATTCCAAGAGCGCACAGCAGGCGCGCGCGAAGCTCAGCGAGTCGCGTCGCGAGCAGCTCGATCGCACCTGCGAGGCGCGCGGCATCGTGCTCACGTCGAAAGAATGATCGAAACGCGAGATCGCTGGTCTACCGCCGAAGGGTCCGCGTTCGCATGAGCGAGCTCGATACACCCCTCGACGAAGCCCGCGCGGGCAGCGAGGTCGACCGCGCGCTGGCGCGCGAGCGCGTGCGCAGCGTGCTCTTCGGCAACACGCCGACCGCCACCGTCATCGATCGCTTCACCGTGCTCGAGTGCCTCGGTACCGGCGGCATGGGCTCGGTGTACGCCGCCTACGATCCTCGGCTCGACCGCAAGATCGCGCTGAAGCTGCTGCGCGACGGCAGCGGCGGCAGCCCCTCGGGTGTGCACGAGCGCCACGGCCGACTGCTCCGCGAAGCGCGGGCGATGGCGCGGCTCTCCCATCCCAACGTCGGCGTCGTGCACGACGTCGGGGTGTGGCAGCCCGCCGAGTCCGCGGCTTCGCTGGTGTGGATCGCGATGGAGTTCATCGACGGCGAGGACGTGCTGCACTGGTGTCGGCGCGCACGCCCGAGCGCACGCGAGATCATCGACGCGTATCTGCAGCTCGGGCGTGGGCTCGTCGCGGCCCACGAAGCCGGGCTCGTCCACCGCGACGTGAAGCCCGACAACGCGATGCGCGATCGCAGCGGCCACGTGCGCGTGCTCGACTTCGGACTCGCGCACGTGCCCACCGCCGACCAGCCACGCGCACCGATCGATCTCGCGGTGCTCGCGAAGCTCGATCTCGAGTCGTTCACGCAGACCGGCACGTTGGTCGGCACGCCGGCATACATGGCGCCCGAGCAATTCGAGGGCGGTGCTGCCGATGCGCGCAGCGACCAGTACGCGTTCTGCGTCGCGCTCTTCACCGCGCTGTGGCACGTGCGACCGCACTCGGGCGACAGTGCGCTGACCATCGCCGAAGAGCGCCGGCTCGGTCGCTTCGTGCAGCCGCCGTGGCGTCGTGACGTGCCCCGTGGCGTGCGCGCGATCCTCTTGCGTGGGCTCGCGCCCGATCCCGCGCAGCGGTGGCCGGACATGCACGCGCTGCTGGGCGCGCTCGATCGCGTCCGCGGTGCTCGTCGTCGCGTCGCGATCGGCGTCGGGACACTCGCGGTCGCGGCCGCGGTCGCGATCGCGGCCTACGACGAGCCGGCGTGCGCGACCGACACGGCGCTCGCGGGCGTGTGGGACGACGCCGCGCGCACCCGCGTTCGCGATGCGTTCGCGCGGGACGATCGCGCGTTCGTGCCGGCCGCGAGCGCTGCGGTCGTCGCGGGCATCGACACCTACGTCGACGAGCTCGGAGCCGCGTACCACGAGGCCTGCGTCGCGACCCACGAGACGCGCGTGCAATCGCAGGCGCTGCTCGATCGCCAGAGCGCGTGCCTCGATCTCCGGCGGGCACGGCTCGACGCACTCCTGGCGATCTTCGCGGTCGCGG
>DASZPU010000761.1:0-12901 GCA_035550195.1 Nannocystaceae bacterium | reverse complement strand
CGCCGACGGTGCAACGTCGGGCCGACCGTGGCCCGCATCGTCTATGCGCTCTACTATTCGGCGAGCTCGGCGAGCGAAGCCGAGGTCACCGTGCGGCGCGATCACAGCCGTGCGGGTGCGTGCACCGTGCAAGCGTTCGCGCGCAAGCCCATCGACGGCACGATGCTGCCCGAAGGCGCCACCGAGTTCGGACGCAACCTCTTCATCTCGATGGGCGCCGGCGCGATCGTCATGACGATCGCCGGCGGCATCGCGGGCGCGTTCGATCTGTTGCTCGGCATGGGCATCGCGATGGGTGTCGCGCTCGGCTTCGTCACCGGGCTGCTGATGGGGCTCGTGGGCGCGATGCAGGCCGGCACGCGCATCCTCAAGCCCGCGCTGCGCGACATCGAGGCCCGCATCGTCGACGGCCGCGTGCTCGTAGTCGTCGAGCCCGCGACGAAATCCGATCTCGACGCCGTCGCCGACACCCTCGAGCGCTTCTCCCCGCGCGAGCTCGGTACCTTGTGACGCCGCTCGAGCCCGACGCTACTCGCGCGCCGCGGCGATGCGATCGATGAGCGCCGGGTCGCGCTCCTTCTCCCGCATCGCGAGCTCTTGTGCGCGCGCGATCGCAGTCTTCGCGGCGTCGGGCTTGCCGCGTCCGCGCTCGATCGCCGCCACCTGCAGCAACACCTCGGCGGCATGGCGCGGCGCGGTCTCGGCGGACAGCTTCACCGCGCGCTCGAGCAGCGCGATCGCTTCGTCGATGCGCGCCTGCTGTTGCCGCGCCTCCGCGAGCATCTCGAGCGTGTTTGCCACGAGCAGCGGTTGCAGCGGCACCGCGCGCTCGCGCAGCTCCAACAGGCGATCGAGGTACCGCACCGCCCGCTCCGACGCATTCAGCTTCAGCGCCGACTGGCTGCCCGCGGTGAGGCTGACGATCTCCTCCGCGCCGCCGCTGTCGCCCACGATCGCGAGCGCGCGCTCGACCTGCTCGAGCGCATCGTCGTGATCGTTCTGGATGCCGGCGATCACCGCGAGGTTGTTGATCGACGCCGCCACCTTGGGATGGCGCTCGCCGAGCACGCGCCGCCGCACGTCGTAGCTGCGCAGCACGTACTCGCGCGCAGTCGCGAGATCGTTCTGCATGATCTTGACGTTGCCCATGTGGTTGTAGGTCATCGCCACCTGGGGATCGTCGGGCCCCAGCAATCGCTGCTGCAGCTCGAGCGCCTCGCGATAGCGATCGAAGGCCTCGTCGTAGCGCGCTTGCGCATAGCGAACCCCGCCTTCGTTGTGGATCAGCGTCGCGCGCAACAGCTCGTTGCTGCCGAGCCGCTGCACCGCGGCGTCCGCGAAGTTGATCCACAGCTCGCCGGTCTTCGTGTCGCCGCGCTCGACCCCGCTGACCCACACGAGCCGCACCCAGGCATCGGCGGCCACCGATTCGTGGTGCGAGGCTTCGGCGTGCCAGATCGCCTCGAGCAGCTCGCGCTCCGCGGCCGCGAAGTCGCCCTTGCGCTCGAGCACGCTGCCGAGCCGCAGCTTCGCTTCCGCGAGCACCGGCGGATAGCCCAGCCCACTCGCGCGTTGGGCCACTTCTTCGGCGAGCCCGAGCGCCGCGTCGTAGCGGCCCATCGATTCCTTCGCCTTCGCATCGGCGAGCGTCGTGCGCAGGCGATCGACGAGGTCGCGCGTGCGTGCGTCTTCGGGCGGTCGCACGCGCGCGGCGAGGGCATGCGTGTCGCTGCACGCCTCGAGCCGCCCGAGCGACTCGGCGGCTTCGACCGCGTGCTCGATCACCGCCGCATCTGCGGTCTCGAGCTCGGCCACCAATGCACCGACGTCGCCGAGCCGCGCGCGCAGACACGACATGCGCAGGTCGAGCATCTCCTGCGATTGATCGTGATGCACATGCGTCGCCTCGCAGGCCTCGTGGTGCTGCTTCGCCCACGCGCCGGTGTACTCGTCGAGCGCTTGCTCGACGCCGGAGAACGCGGTGGTCGCATACGGCACGCTCGCGCGATCGAAGGACTTGCGCACGCGCGCACGCACGTCGTCGTCCCACACGCCGACGAGTCGCTCGGCCGTGCCTTCGCACAGCTCGCGATCACGCGATGCGGCCGCGAACGCGAGCACGGCTCCGACGCCGACGCCCACCACACCGGTGGCGAGCGCGAGCCCACGCCGCACCTTGCGGGCTTGATCGCGCCGCAGCGCGCGGAGCAGCGCGTGCATGTCGGGAAAGCGCGCGGCCGCTTCGACCGACAGCCCGCGATGCATCACGCGCCGCAGCCAGTTGGGCACGCCTGCGCCCTTGGGCGGCTCTTCGAGCACGCCCTTCACGACGCTCACCGCGGCCTGGGTCGCCGACTCGCCCTTGAACGGGCGCATGCCGTACAGCGCTTCCCAGAGCACGACGCAGAACGCGAACTGATCGGTGCGCGCGTCGACCGGCGTGCCGAGGTGTTGCTCGGGAGCCATGTACGCCGGCGTGCCGAGCAGCGCACCGGTGCGCGTGAGCTCGACGTCGAAGTCGCCCGACGCGGGGATCTCGTCGAGCTTGTCGCGAGGATCACTCTTGCTCGGACGCGGCCGCTCTTCGCTGCGACGCTTGTCGTCGTCTCGGCTCGCGCGGCGTTTCTCGTCGCTGTTGGACAGCCCGGTGCGCTCGCTGCTGTCGCGACTGCGCTCGCCGCTCCGCGACTGCGATTGCACGCCACTGTCGTCGTGGCTCTGCGCGCGGCGAGCGAGCCCGAAGTCGAGCACGACCACGCGACCGCCGCGATCGACGAGCACGTTGTCGGGCTTGAAGTCGCGATGGATCAGCTCGGCCGCGTGCGCAGCCGCGAGCCCACCCGCGGCGTCGCACATCACGTCGAGCACCTCGGGCCACGTGCGCGTGCGCTCGCGCAGCCACTGTCGCAGCGTGACGCCGTCGATGTACTCCATCGCGACGAACACACGACCTTCGTAGGTACCGACGTCGTGCACCGTGACGACGTTGGGATGGGTGAGCTTCGCGATCGCCTTGGCTTCGCGCAGCAGTCGTTGTCGACCGCGCGAGCTGGTGGAGTCGGCGTGCAAGAGCTTCAGCGCAATCTTGCGATCGAGCTCGGGATCGTAGGCCGCATACACGACGCCCATGCCGCCCGCACCGAGCTCGTACAACACGACGTAGCGACCGATCGTGCGCCCGCGTTCGAGTCGCAGCGCATTCTTGTTCTGCGCGCTCGCGAGCTCGGCATCGAGGCTGTCGATGGCCGTGCCGCTACCGCCGGGGCGTCCCGCCGCGTCGCTCGAGTCCTGCGCCACAGGAGCGATCAGGATGCCACGGGGCCCGCGCGCGCGACTACGCTTCTTCGGTGTTTCGATATGGGCCGAGCTCGGCGAGCTCGACCAGGTAACGCTCGATCGCGGCGTGTTCCTCGGCGAGGAACCGTTCCACCGCGGCGCGCAGGCCGACGTGGCGGATCCAGTGGCTGCTGTACGTCGCGGAGGGCTCGAAGCCGCGCAACAGCTTGTGCTCGCCTTGAGCGCCGGCCTCGAACAGCGGTAAGCCGCGCGCGATGCAGTGCTCGATCCCTACGTAGTAGGCGAGCTCGAAGTGCAACAGATCGATCGCCCCGTCGCAGCCCCAGTAGCGCCCGTAGAGCGCGCGATCGGTCGCGAGGTAGAGCGCGCCCGCCACCGTCACTGCGTCCTTGCGCGCGCGGGCCCACACGACGCGCTCGGGCGCGAGCTCGACGAGCGCCTCGAAGAAGCCGGGCCGCAGGTAGTCCTGTCCGCCGTGGTTGTCGGTGGTGTTGCGATAGAAGCGATCGATCGTCGCGAGATCGTCGTCCGACAAGTCGGCGCCGCCGACCATCTCGATCGTGTCGACGGCCGCGCGCGCGCGTGCACGTTCCTTGCGGATCTGCTTGCGCTTGCGACTGGTGAGCCGCGCGAGGAAATCGTCGAAGCTCGCGTAGCCCTGGTTGTGCCAGTGGTACTGGAAGCTCGCACGCGGCACGAAGCCGAGGCCCGCGAGCATGTGCTGCTCGGATGCCGTCGTGAACAGCCAGTGGATCGACGAGCACTCGGCTTCGTCGGCGAGCGCACGCACTTGCTCGACGAGTGCGCGTGCGATCGTCTCGCGCGACGGTCCGTGTTCGAGCTCGCGCAACAAGATGCGCGGCCCGGTCGCAGGCGTGACCGGTGCCGCGATGACGAGCTTCGGGTAGTAGTCGACGCCGCCGCGCGCAGCCGCACGCGCCCACGGAAAATCGAAGATGTACTCACCGTAGCTGTGGTGCTTGACGAACGCTGCGACCGCACCGACCAACGTCGGGGCGGGACTCGTCTTGGTCGCGCCGTCCGGCGCGACGATGCCGGTTCGCTCGCCGTGAACCGGCGCGGGATCACCCGCCCATTCGGCCAGGATGTAGTGCGGATCCCAACCGGAGCGCGCGCCGACCGATCGCGAGCGTTCGAGCGCCCGCAGAAAACCGTGCTCGAGAAAAGGGCTGCCGCCGTGATCCAACGCGTCCCAGGCCGCGGGGTCGACGCTCGTCAGCGTTCGGCACGTTCGCAGGGTCAGACCCACGCATCATCTCGTGTACGCTGACTCGTCGGCTCCGACAACTCCCCCAGTTGAAACTGGGCCTTCGGCGATCCCGTTTGCTAGACTCGTGCGGTGGGCAGTCCATGAGCGAGCGCCGCGAAGAAGAGCGCCAGAGCGGCGTCGCAATCCGCGAGCGCGAAGAGAAGAAGGTCAAGCGGCCGCGCATGTACCGCGTGATCTTGCACAACGACGACTACACGCCGATGGACTTCGTAGTGCGATTGCTCGAGACCGTGTTCCACCGCAGCGAGGCCGAGGCCACCGCCGTGATGTTGCACGTGCACCATCACGGGCAAGGCGTGGCTGGCGTCTATACGCACGAGATCGCCGAGACCAAAGTGGCGCAGGTCCATTTGCTCGCGCGGAAGAATGATCATCCTTTGATGGCTTCGATGGAGCCCGAGGACGAAGAAGATGCTGAGTGAAGAGCTCAAGGAGACCATCAACCACGCGATCGAGGACACCCAGCGCCGTCGCCACGAGTACCTCACGCTCGAGCACCTCTTGCTCGCGCTCGTGGACGATCCTTCAGCGCAGCGGGTGATTCGCGGTTGTGGTGGTGACGTCGAGGCGATCCGCACCGACGTCGAGGAGTTCCTCGACGAGAACATGGAGCGGATCCCCGAAGGCGCGAACTTCACGTGCCACCAGACCATCGGGGTCGGGCGCGTGCTGCAGCGCGCCGTCTATCACGTGCAAGGTGCGGGCAAGCGCGAGGTCACCGGCGCAAACTTGTTGGTCGCGCTCTTCGCCGAGCCCGAGTCGCACGCGGTCTACATCCTGTCGAGCCACGGCATCACGCGGCGCGACGTGACGCTCTTCATCGCGCACGGCATCGGCAAGGGTCCGCAGTCGAGCTCGCTCGCGCGTCGTCCCCAACCGGGGCCCGGCGGCGGTCCGCAGTCCGGCGCCAACGAGGACGCCGACGGAGGCGACGTCGCCGACGATCCGCTCGCGGCCTACGCGGTCGATCTGCGCGCGAAGGCTCGCGCCGGAAAGATCGAGCCGCTCATCGGTCGCGATGCCGAAGTGCTGCGCGTGATCCAGGTGCTCTGCCGTCGGCGCAAGAACAATCCGGTGCTCGTCGGCGAGCCCGGCGTGGGCAAGACCGCGGTCGTCGAAGGCCTCGCGCTGCGCGTGCAGGAGGGCAAGGTCCCCGCCGCTATAAAGGATGCGCACATCTACGCGCTCGACATGGGCGCGGTGCTGGCGGGCACGAAGTTCCGCGGCCAGTTCGAAGAGCGCCTGAAGGCGGTCATCGCCGCGATCGAGTCCGACCCCGACGCGATCCTCTTCATCGACGAGATCCACACGGTGGTCGGCGCGGGCGCGACCAGTGGCGGCTCGATGGACGCGAGCAACCTGCTCAAGCCCTCGCTGTCGTCGGGCGCGCTGCGCTGCATCGGCTCCACGACGTACAAGGAATTCAAGAGCGCCTTCGAGCGCGACGCTGCGCTCGCGCGGCGCTTCCAGAAGATCGAGATCACCGAGCCCTCGCGCGAAGAGACGCTGCTCATCCTGCAGGGGTTGCGCGAGGTCTACGAGCGCCACCACAACGTGAGGTACACGCCCGAGGCGCTGCAGGCCGCGGTCGAGCTCGCGCACAAGTACCTGCGCGATCGCCATCTGCCCGACTCGGCGATCGACGTGATGGACGAGACCGGTGCCGCGGCGCGGCTCGGCGCCGCGATGCCCGAGGTGTCGCTCAACGACGCGCTCAAGCACGATCACAGCAACGACGGTGCCGGCTTCGATCACGACACGCCCACCGCCGCCGACACGCCGCCGCCCACCACGATCGACGTGCTCGAGATCGAGGCGGTCATCGCACGCATGGCGCGGATTCCTCCGAAGTCGGTGTCGACGGACGATCGCAAGGTGCTCGCGCGGCTCGAGGAGGGCCTGCAAGAGGTCATCTACGGTCAGCACGAAGCCGTGAAGACGGTGGCGCACGCCATCAAGCGCGCGCGTGCCGGGCTCGCGCGCGCGGACAAGCCGATCGGTTGCTTCCTGTTCGCGGGCCCCACCGGCGTCGGCAAGACCGAGCTCGCCAAGCAGCTCGCGCGTCTGCTCGCGCTGCCGTTTTTGCGCTTCGACATGTCGGAGTACATGGAGAAGCACAGCGTCAGCCGTTTGATCGGCGCGCCGCCCGGCTACGTCGGCTTCGATCAGGGCGGGCTCTTGACCGATGCGGTGTCGAAGCAGCCGCACGCGGTGCTCGTGCTCGACGAGATCGAGAAGGCGCACCCCGACATCTTCTCGGTGCTGCTGCAGGTGATGGACAACGCGACGTTGACCGACACCACCGGGCGCAAGACCGACTTCCGCAACATCATCCTCATCATGACCAGCAACGCGGGTGCGCAGGAGATCAGCGCGCGCAAGGTCGGGTTCGCCGACGAGGGGCCGCAGGCCTCCGACGCCAACAAGGCGATCGAGCGCACCTTCAGCCCGGAGTTCCGCAACCGCCTCGACAAGACGGTCACGTTCCAGTCGCTCGATCAGACCGTGATCCAGCGCGTCGCCGACAAGATGCTCGGCGAGCTCGAGCTGCAGCTCGCGGATCGCAACGTGCGGCTCACGTACACCGAAGCGGCGCGCAACTGGATCGCCGAGCGCGGCTTCGATCGGCTCTTCGGTGCGCGACCGATGGCGCGCATCATCGACGAGCACATCAAGGGCAAGATGGTCGACGAGTTGCTGTTCGGCATGCTCGAGAAGGGCGGCGGCGTGCACGTCGATTGCAAGGACAACGAGCTGACGTTCAGCTTCACGCCGCCCGATCCCGTCTACGAGCCGGATCCGCCGAAGGCCGAGACGAAGGCGCCCGCAAAAGACAAGCAGTACAATTAGCCGCGCTGCAGCTCGATCGCTTCGGCTGCGCCCGTGGCGAGATCGATCTGCACGATGCCGGCCTCGGCGACCTCTGCGTGCTCGTCGTCCTTCGCCATCGGGCAGCGTAGATCGGGACCGATCGCCCGCGTGCGTCGCTCGCCGGCGTCGCACTCGCGGGTGAGGAACGCCCGCCAGATCGCCCAGCGCACCACCGCCGTGTCACCGGCGCAGGTGATGTCGAGCGTCAGGTGCGTCTGTGCGAGCACGGTGCCCTTGCTGCCGCAGCCCTTCGGCTGATTGCTGGCCGACACGTTGAACGAGCGCGCCACCTTGTTGCGCGCCAACAGATCGACGCGCGCGTTCGTCTGCGTGGGCCCGCTGATCTGATGCACGGCGTCTTGGAAGGCGTGCGTGGTGCGGTCGTTCCAGCGCAACGCGATCCGCGGGTCACGACACGCATCCTGCGGCGCGTTCTTCTCGCTGCGCTTCTCGTTGCACGTGACCGCACCGGCGGCATCGATTCCCACCACGTGAACCGCCGCCGGATTCACCACGCGCGCGAGCCCGAGCGCTCCTTCACCCACGAGATCGGGCAACGGATGCGTATCGCGAGATTTCGATACGGCCCCGTCGGGCAGCGCTTCGGGAGTGTCGGTCTTCGCAGACGGCTCCTGCGTCGCGATCGGAGCGCCGGTGATCTCGGGCTCCGGCACTGGATCCGGTCGATCGCACGCGAGCACGAACAAGATCGGCAGCACTCCCCTCATGCGCGGATGCTACCAGGCTCGATCGAGCGCCGAGCATGCTAAGTTGGACGACGATGGTGACGTCGGCTGCACGGCCGCGGGTCACGCCGCAGGAGTACCTCGCGGCCGAGCGAGCTGCGTCCGAGAAGCACGAGTACTGGCGCGGCGAGGTGTTCGCGATGGCGGGCCGCCCGAGATCCATGCGAGCAGCAACGACGTGCTGCTCAACCCTACGTTGATCGTCGAGGTGCTCTCGAAGAGCGCGCGTTCGATCTGCCCGGCGACGAGGATTGATACGCAGGTCGCTCTACGTCGGTGCCACCAGGCGCGGACGCGCGTGCTGGCTCACCGGCGCAGGGCGGAATAAGAAAGGATCGTGGGGCGGAGGCGATTCCCGATCGGGGCGCTCGTGATCGCGTGTGGCTGCGCGAGCGGGGGCGAGATGGGCAGCAGCATGACGGCTGCGTGGGACGGCGACGAGGAGTCCGGTGACGCGGCGTCCTCGTCCGAGAGCACCGGCGATGCGCCGGGCACCACGGCGCCGCAGACGAGCACCACCGCATCGACGTCGAGCAACGACGACGACGTGGACGGCTCGAGCGACGAGGGTGTGCTGCCCGATCTTCCCGCGGAGAACGATTGCCCGCGCGCGAAGGTGGCGGTCGCTCCCGGCGACACGCTCAACATCCGCCCGGATCCGTCGACGGCTGGTGATCCGATCGGATCGCTGCCCAACAACGCGGTCGTCGACGTCGTCGAGCAGACCACCGGCGAAGCCGTCGACGGCAACGACACGTGGTTGAAGATCGATCACGACGGCCTGGTCGGCTACGTGTCCGGAGTGTTCGCGAGCTGCACGCTCGAAGATCCGCCCGATCTGCAGCCGCCCGACGGTTTCTATCTGCCGCTCGAGTGCGGCTACTCGTGCACGATCGCCCAGGGCAACAACGGCACGTTCACGCATCAAGGCAACGCGTACTACGCGTACGATTTCTCGATCCCGATCGAGACGCCGCTCGTCGCGATGGCCGACGGCATCGTCGCGTACACCTTCGACGAGACCGGTCCCGGCGATCCTTGCTACAACGGTGGCGGGCCGGAGTGCTTCGCCTACGGAAACCTCGTCGTGCTCTTGCACGGCGACGGCACCACCTCGCTGTACAAGCACCTCAACCGCGTCGACGTCACCGTCGGTGAGTTCGTGCCGCGCGGCCAGCAAGTGGGGCTGTCGGGATCCACCGGCTACTCGACCGGTCCGCACGCACACGTGATGCGCATGGAAGACTGCGGCATGGCGCAGTGCCAATCGATCCCGCTCGAGTTCGTCGAAGCCGGCGTGCCCGAGACCGGCGACAGCGTCACGTCCGAGAACTGCCCTTGAGCGGCAGCCGCAACACCTCGCCGCCTTCTGCGCCGTCGCGTTTCGATACGCCGTGATCACGCGGCCGCGCGCCGCATCCCCGCGTGGTTGTCGACCCGTGGTGGATCTGGAACGCTAGTCGGCGAGGTAGCCATGCGACGCATCAGTGCCGTGCTGCTCGCGCTCACCGGTTGCAGTCAGCTCAATCCCGACTCCCATGCGGATACGCGTTCGCCGGAGACGACGTTGCCGGTCACTGCGCCCGCGCTGGTGCAGGACCTCGTGTGGGGCGGCACCAACTACGACGTGCGTCACGTCGACAAGGAGAAGTTCCTGCAGGTGTTGCGCCTGTGTTGGGACTCCGCGAGCCGTGCGTCGCCGGGCAGCGCCGGCATCACGCGCGTCGACCTGAAGATCAGCCCCGAAGGCTATGTGATCGAAGAGAGCGTCAGCGTCGCGCTCTTCCACGATCTCTTCGTGGGTGCGCAGGACGTGCAAGGCGAGACCACGTACCTGCAGTGTGCCGAGCGCGGCTTCCACCACCTCGTGGTGATGCCCGCCGAGACCGGCAACGGCACGCTCTTCTTCGACGCACGATTGCTGCCGGCGCGAACGAGTCGCTAGCGATGCCGATCACTCGAACGGCTGCACGATCGCGGTGAAGTCGGTCGCAGCGAGGTGTGCCGCGTAGTCGTCGCCGAGCGCGATCGTGCCTTGCTCGCCGCCGTGCTTGCCGAGGATGAACGTGCGCGCGAGCGCGATGCCGGCGTCGGCGTATGCGAAGATGTCGGTGGTCGCGTTGCCGTACGCGAGCTCAGGCACGAGGCCCATGAGCTCGAGCTGCGCGAGCGTGTCGGCCTTGAAGGTGCCGACGCCCGATTGCGTGGGCAGGATCTGCGCGGTGCGTCGCGCAGTCACGAGCGGACCGTCTGCCATGCCGCGCTCGTCGAGCCACGCTCGGCTCTTGCCGGTGAGCCAGTACGGTCGGCCGGTGAGATAGACGGGGACGTAGCCCTGCTCGTCGCGCGCGTGTGTGATCTCGGCTGCGCCCGCGCGAGCATCGGGCGCGCTGCCGTGCAGGATCGGCACGAAGAGATCGTCGAGCAGATCCTCGAAGAGCTCCCAGTCGCTGGTGGTGAGCGTGCCGTCGATGTCGAACACCGCGAGCCGTGTGCCCACCGGCAGCACCCACAACGTCGAGCGCGCGAGCGTGCCGTCGCCTTCGACGCGGAAGTGCAGCGCGAAGCGGCCGATGCCGGGCAGCTCGTCCAGCGGCAGTGCGATGCGACCGTCGTCGTCGGTGCGCGCGTGGCCGAGCGGAACGAGCGCGCCGTCGCAGTCGTCGAGCCACACCTCGACCCACTCGTCCTCGAGATCCTTGCTGATCGATCCGTAGGCCAGCTTCGCGCGCACGGTCGTGTCGGCTTCCTCGGTGGTGAGCGTGTCGTCGGCGGTGTGCCACGCCGACGCGAACGAGATCACCTTCGAGCTGGTGTGCCGAAAGCTCGACACCTTCTTCGCGGCGGGCGGCGCTGCGTCCTCGCACACCGCGAACGTCGGTGCGCCGCGGTCCTGTCCGGGATCGGGCTCGACGCCACGGTCGTCCGCATCCACAGCACACGCGAGCAACAGCGACGCGGGCAGGGCAAGGCACTTCATCACGCCGCCACCCTACAAGGCGCGCGCCAGGTGCAACACTGCGGGAATCGCTGCGATCCGTAGCTCGCTGTAGCGCGGCGCTGGGCAACTCGCCCAAGCGTTGTTCAACCGCGCCGCGAGTGCAGCCGCGCCTACGCGGGAATCGACGGCACTGCATCGCGCGTCGTTCCGCGAGACGTGCACGACCCGATCGTCAAGGTGGTGCTGATCGGCGTCACGCTGGGCCTCGGCGCAGCGTGGCTGCGTTTCGCCGATCTCTCGGGCCTCGACGACGACGCGCTCGCGCAGCGACTGCTCGAGTCGCGTGGGATCATCTGCACGCCGAAGATCGTGGATCGCGACGAAGGCGAGCTGCACATCGTGTGCGCCGACGGCAAGCACACCTTCGTGCAAGCGATGCCGTGCGGCAGCGCGTCGCCGCTCTTGTGCGACATCCTCGACATCGATGCGGTCTGCTGGGAGCAGGCGGACTAGCGTCGACGACGACGGCGACGCAGCAAGAGCACCAAGGCCCACGGCGAGCTTCCGCCGCTCGTGCAGCCGCAGCCCGCCCCGTCGTCCAGCTCGCCGAACGTGCTCGGGAGCGCATCGTCGTCGCCGCTCGTGCCGGGCGCGGCCGCGGTCGTCTCTGCGCCTGCGCTGCTCTCGTCGTCGCCGCCGCCCTCGTCGCCGCTGGACTCTGCGACCTCGCAGCCCTCGTCGATCTCGCCATCGCAGTCGTCGTCGACACCGTCGTCGCAGCGCTCGTCGATGACGCAACGGCGCTGGCTCGGCACCGCGTGCACCGTCTCGAAGTACTGCGCCTTCGACCAACCCTTGTCGTCGCTCCACTCGGGCCCGAGCAGCGCGGCCGTGTCGAAGATCGCACCCGTCGAACGGAAGCACGTGATGCCCGCGGCTCCGCGCCCACAGAGATCGGCGCGACCATCCGCGTCGAGATCGACGAAGCGCAGCGTGCCGAAGCGCGCCATCGTGTGCCAGTCGGTGTCGTCGGACATCGCCGGACCTTCGACGGTCTCGCCGAACGCACCGTCTTGCCACGCGGCGCAGCGCATGCCCGCGTTCGCGCGCGCGCAGACGTCGAGATCACCGTCGGCGTCGAGATCGGCGAAGCGGATCGTCGCGTAGTTCGAGTAGTCCCACCAACCCGACTCGTCGCTCCACGCCGGTCCGGCGATCATCTCGCCGAAGCCGCTGCCGTCACCCAGGTGACACTGCATGCCGGTCGACGTGCGCACGCAGAGATCGGCGCGGCGATCGGCGTCGAGATCGACCAGACGAATCGTGCTCCAGTACTCGACGCGACCGAAGCCCGCGTCGTCGGACCATGCCGGGCCTTCGATCGGCGCGCCGAAGCCGGTGCCGGTCGATGGCCAGCAGCGCATGCCGACATCGGTGCGCGCGCAGACGTCGGTGCGCGCGTCGGCGTCGAGGTCGGCCATGCGGATGGTGCCGAAGCGCGACGCGACGTCGAAGCCGTTCGCGTCGGAGAGATCGGTCAACGAGAACGGCTCGTCGAATCCGTCACCGCGCGAGCGCCAGCACGAGAAGCCGTCGGCTGCGCGCGCACACAGATCGTCCTTGCCGTCGCCGTCGATGTCGGCGAGCCGGATCGTGCCGAAGTACTGCTCGGCATCCCAGCCGCTCGCGTCGGAGAGCGCGGGGCCGACGATCGGCGCCGCGAAGCCGTCGCCGGTGCTCGGCCAGCACTGCACG
>DASZPU010000760.1:0-5958 GCA_035550195.1 Nannocystaceae bacterium | reverse complement strand
GGTTGTTCATCGGCTGCGGCATCGCCCGTGTCGTCGTCGTGCGTGCCCGCGACGGACAGATCTGGATCCGCGGGGTCCTGAAGGCCGCACTGATCGCCGCCGCGATCGTTCCGCTGCTCGCATCGGGGCAGGTGAGCTCGTTCGCCGATCTCGCCCACGCGACCATCAGCGACGCCACGCGAATCTCCGTGCTCGTGTTGGTCTGCAGCGCGTGCGTCGTCGCGATCGTGCCCGCACGCGTCGGCGACGAGCCGCGCGAGACGCTGGCCGCTCCGCTCGCGTTCATCGCGTTCGCGCGCATCGCCCTGCCGCTCGCCGACCACCTGCAGATGTTCTTCATCGTCGTACCGGTGGTCGCGGCGGTGCTCAGCCTCGTGTGCGCGCTGTGGCTGATGTCCGCGGGCTCGCGCGCGAACCACTTCGAGCCCGACACGCTCGTGTCCGAGCTCATCCTGTGCGAGCGCGGGGTGCTGCTCTCGTTCGTGTGGCTCGGGCTCGCGTCGGGCGAGCACCTCGCGGGCGTCGGCGCGTTGCTCGAGTGGTGGTCGGGCGCGTTGGCGCTGCTCGCCCTCGAGGCCGCGCTGCGTCGTCGGCCGCTGCTCAAGTCGATGGCGTTCTTCGCGATGGCGATGGCGGTGTGCATTCCCGGCACGCTCGGCTTCATCGCCGAAGACCTGCTCGCGCACGGCCTGCTCGAGCTGCGTCCGTGGCTGGCGGCCGCGTTCGTCGGTGTGAGCGCGATCAATGCGGCTGCGCTGTACCTCGCGATCGTGCACATCATCGCGGACCTGCAGGAGCACGATCGTGCCCCGCCGCGCCCGAGCTTCATGATGCTCATCACCGCCGCGGCCTCGGTGGTGATCGGCGTGATGCCGCGGCCCTTCGTCGCGACCGCGACCGAAGCACACGCGGTGGTGGCCGGCCACGCGCACACGCACATGGACATGCCGTGAGCGCTCGCTCCGGCGCGCGCTAGCGCAGGTCCGACTTGCGTACGCGCGCCGAGATCGCGCTGCTCGGCGACGACGCCGGTGCATCGCCCACCGTCATCGCGCGGCGCAGCTCGGCGACCGCAGCCTCGGCCGCCGCGCGGTCGCGGGCATAGATCCGTGCGAGCGGTCGCTGCGTGTCGACGGCCTCACCGAGCCCGGCGACGTGCGAGAGCCCGACCGCGAAGTCGATGCGATCGCTGGCGTGTCGACGGCCGCCGCCGAGCCCCATCACGCACAGGCCTACCGCGCGCGTGTCGACGCGCGTGACGACGCCCGCGCGCTCGGGCGTCGCATCGAGCACGACTTCGGCGAGCGGAAGGTGCCGCGTGGGATCCTCGACGAGGTCGGTGGGGCCACCGAGCGCTGCGATCATCTTCGCGAAGCGTTCCGCCGCCGCGCCGGAGCGCAGCGAGTGCTCGGCCTTCGCGGTGGCGTCGTCCAGATCGCGCGCGAGCCCGCAGCCCGCGAGCAGCTCCGCGACGAGCGCGACGGTGACCTCGTGCAAGCGCGGCTCGGCCGGCTCGCCACGCAGCATCGCGATCGACTCGTGCACCTCGATCGCATGCCCCGCGGTGCGCCCGAGCACCTGGTTCATGTCGGTGACGAGCGCAGTGCAGGGCAGGCCCGCGCCTTCGGCCACCGCGACGATGCTCTCGGCGAGCTCGCGCGCCATCTTCGGCGTGTCCGCGAACGCACCGCTGCCGCACTTCACGTCCATCACGAGCCGCGCGAGCCCGGCCGCGAGCTTCTTCGACAGGATCGATGCGGTGATGAGCGGGATCGACTCCACTGTCGCGGTGACGTCGCGGATCGCATAGAGGCGACGATCCGCGGGCGCGAGATCCGAGGTCTGCCCGATGATCGCGCAGCCGACCTCGCGCAACACCTTCGCGAAGCGATCGTTGTCGGGCGTGCTGAGATAGCCGGGCACGGCGTCGAGCTTGTCGAGCGTGCCGCCGGTGTGGCCGAGCCCGCGCCCGGAGATCATCGGCACCGCGGCACCGCACGCCGCGAGCATCGGCGCGAGCACGAGGCTCACCTTGTCGCCGACGCCACCGGTGGAGTGCTTGTCGACCGCCGGTCCGGGCAGATCGATGCCGTGCCAGTCGAGCACGGTGCCCGATCGCGTCATCGCGCGCGTGAGCGCGACGCGTTCGTCCATGTCCATGCCGCGAAAGAAGATCGCCATCGCGAGCGCGGCGACCTGACCTTCGCTGAACGAGCCGTCGACGAGGCCGCGCACGAACGTCGCGATCTCGTCCTGCGACAGCGCCTGGCCGTCGCGCTTCTTGCGGATGATCTCCTGCGGGAACACGTGCTCACTCCGGAGTCTGGCCGTGCGCGTTCGAGGCGGGGGGTTGTCCGGCGCTCATTCGCCGTACGGAACCCACACGTTCTTGACCTGCACCGCGTGGCGCAACAGCTCGCGGCCCTCGCCCTGCGTGCGATCGAACCAGTCGCGCTTGCGCCCGTAGTTCACCCACGTGCGCTTCATGTTGCCGATGCTCGCGAGCTCGACGATGCGGCTGCCCGCGGGCGGGCCCACGTACCACACCGAGTCGACCTCGTCGTGATCGGCGAGCACCTTGGCGAGCTCGTCGCGCATGCCGGTGACGATGTTGACGACGCCGCCGGGCACGTCGGAGGTGTCGAAGACTTGATAGAGGTCGGTCGCGGCGAGCGGCCAGCGCTCCGACGGCACCGCGATGACGCGATTGCCGACGGCGATCGCGGGCGCGACCAGCGAGATGAAGCCGAGCAGCGGCACCTCGTCGGGGCACGCGACGCCGATGATGCCGATGGGCTCGTTCATCGCGATCGTGACGTTGCGCCCGGGTGGGTTGTGCACGACGCCTTCGAACTTGTCGGCCCACGCACCGTAGGAGAAAAGCCGCGCGATCGTGGCGTCGACTTCCTTCGCCGCACCGGGCTCGTCGCCGGTCATGCCCGCGATGCGTGCGACAAAATCGCTGCGCCGCGCCTCGAGGTTCTCCGCGACGTAATAGAGGATCTGCGCGCGCGGCCTCGACCGCATCGCGGATGTCCTTGCGTGTGCCGAGGCCGACCTCGCCCTGCAGCTTGCCGCCCGCACCGACCACCGCGCGGCTGTAGGTCGCGTCGGGGCGCACCTGCTTGCCGCCGATGTAGAGCTTCGGCGTGCGATCGATCGCGCCACCTTCGAGGTGCACGCCGCCTTCGACGAACCCGGGGTAGGGCGCGTCGAGCTTCGGTGCGTCTTCGTAGCGCGGCAGATCGTGCTCGAACGCGGGATGCAGGTACGCGTGCATGCCTTCGATGCCGCCTTCGCGACCGAAGCCCGACTCGCGGTAGCCACCGAAGCCGCACGCGGCATCGAACACGTTCGTGCTGTTCACCCAAACCACACCGCATTGCAGACGCGGTGCGATGTCGAGCGCGAGGTTGATGCTCTCGCTCCACACGCTCGCGGCGAGGCCGTAGCGCGTGTTGTTGGCCAGCTCGACCGCTTCGTCGGGGGTACGGAACGTCATCGACACCAGCACGGGGCCGAAGATCTCTTCTTGCACGATCGTCGATGCCGGGTGCACGTCCGTGAAGAGCGTCGGCGGATAGAAGCAGCCTTCGGTGGGCACGGCCCAGCTGGGCTGGAACAGCTTCGCGCCCTCGGAGACGCCCTGCTTCACCAATGCGTCGATGCGCTGCAGCTGCACCGGCGCAACGATGGCGCCGATGTCGACGCACTTGTCGAGCGGATCGCCGACGCGCAAGGTCTCCATGCGCGCCTTCAGCTTTGCGATGAAGCGCGGCGCGACGTCCTCTTGCACGAGCAAGCGCGAGCCGGCGCAGCACACCTGACCTTGGTTGAACCAGATCGCATCGACGACGCCTTCGACGGCGCTGTCGAGGTCGGCGTCGTTGAACACGATGAACGGCGACTTGCCGCCGAGCTCGAGCGTGAGGTGCTTGCCCGAGCCGGCGGTGGCCTTGCGGATGATGCGACCGACCTCGGTGGAGCCGGTGAACGCGATCTTGTCGACGCCTTCGTGCGCGACGAGGTGCGCGCCCGAGCTGCCGTCGCCGGTGATGATGTTGACGACCCCCTTGGGAATGCCGGCCTTGTCGACGAGCTCGGCGAAGAGCAGGGCGGACAGCGGGGTGAACTCGGCGGGCTTGAGCACCACCGCGTTGCCGGCCGCGAGCGCGGGCGCGATCTTCCACGCCGCCATCAGGATCGGGAAGTTCCACGGGATGACCTGGCCGACGACGCCGATCGGCGCGAGGCCTTTCAGCTCGCTGTCGGCGAGCTGCGCCCAACCGGCGTGGTGATAGAAGTGACGCGCGACGAGCGGGATGTCGATGTCACGCGTCTCGCGGATCGGCTTGCCGTTGTCGAGCGTCTCGACGACGCTGAGCAGTCGCGCGTGGCGTTGCACGAGCCGGGCGAGCGCGTAGAGGTGACGCGCGCGTTGGTGGCCGGGCAGCGCGGCCCACAGCGGCTGCGCGCGTCGAGCCGCGGCGACCGCATCGTCGACGTCGTCCTTGCCGGCCTGCGCGACCTGGGCGAGCACGGCGTTGCGCGTGGGATCGATCGTGTCGAACCACTGCCCGGTCTTGGGCGCGATCCAACGCCCGTCGATGTAGAGATCGAACTTCCCGGAGTGCGCGCGCAACCATCCTTGCGCCGCGCTGGCCGACTCGGGCGCAGGCCCGTACTCCATGCTCTCGTAGATCTCGGCGACGCTCGTCACGGGGCCGAGCATGCCTCAAATCGCCGCATTCGTCAGCGCAGCACGCCGCGTCGGCGGAAGTCGGCGAGGGCGTCTGCGACGGCGATGTCGATCGGGCGGGCGCGGTAGCCCAGCTCGCGCTCGGCCTTGCTGCAATCGGCGGCGAGGCCGAGACGGGCGATCGCGGCGCTCTCGCGCGTCACCAGCGGGGCGCGGTGCGTGATGCGATTCGCGATCGCGGTGAGCACCGTTGCGGCCGCGCCCGCGAGCGCATCGGGGACCTCGATCACCGGCGCGCTCTTGCCGAGGGCCGCGAGCGCGAGCTCGGCGATCTGCGCGAAGGTGAGATCGCGATCGCCGAGCAGATAGCTCTCGCCCGACTTGCCGCGCTCGGCTGCGAGCAGGTGACCCTCGGCGATCGAGCGCACGTCGCCGAAGTTGCACACGCTGTGCGGCACCGCGACGATCGGCATGCGCACGCACTGCATGAGCAGCTTTCCGGTCGGAGTCGGCGCGAGATCGCCGGGGCCGATCGGGCCGGTGGGCGCGACGATGACGACGTCCTGCCCGGCCGCCGCTGCAGCGACCGCGAGCTCGTGCGACTCGGCCTTGCTACGACAATAAGGATCGACCGCGAGCCGGAACTCGCTGTGCTCCGTCGCGCGGCGACCGAGACCTTGGCCACCGAAGCGCGCGATCGAGCTGGTGTGGATCACCCGCTGCACGCCCGCGCGCGCGGCCTGCTCGAGCACGTTCCTCGTGCCTTCGACGTTCACGCGGTGCATGAGCCCGGGATCGGGCGACCACAGCAGATAGATCGCCGCGAGATGGAAGACGTGATCGATGCCGCGCATCGCGAGCGCGAGCGCGGCCGCATCGCACACGTCACCGGCGATCTGCTCGACCGGGAGGTCGCGCAGGTGCACCGCGGGATCGCCGGGCAACACGAGCGCGCGCACCTCGACGCTGCGATCGAGCAGCGCACGCACGACGTGGCTGCCGATGAAGCCGGTGCCGCCGGTGACGAGCGCGCGCTTCATCGCCGCTGCAGCCCGAACCACAGCACGAAGCGACGGTTGTCGCCGGTGCGCAGCCACGCCTGACCGAGGAACAAGCCGGGCACGAGCTCGCGCACCTCGTCTTCGATCGCGCGGATGAAGAACGGGTTGCCGGGATGATCGTAGTCGAGCTGCACCGCGGGCAGCCCGTCGTGGCGCGATGGACCGACGAAGGTGGTGAAGCGAAACAATCGCACGCGA
>DASZPU010000759.1:0-11103 GCA_035550195.1 Nannocystaceae bacterium | reverse complement strand
CTCTCCATATGGATCGAGCTCGAGCTCGAACGACCACGTCGTCTCGCCCGCGTCGTCGAGCTGCATCAACGTCCACCAGCTCGGTCCGAAGTTGCGCACGCCGATCACCGTGGCGTGCTCGCCTTGGAGGACGAGCGATCCCAAGTGCGAGAATTCAGTCAGCTTCCGCGACCACGCGAGCGTGCCGTCGAGATCGTACTGCGCGAGGAAGCCACGGTCCCACGGCGAGTTGTCCTGCTCGGTGGAACCGCCGACGAGCACTCGCATGTCGTCGACTGCGACGACGGTCCGTGTGCCCTCCTCTGGATCCTGCGCGGACCAACGCGGCATCGCGTCGGGCGCCCACGCGTCGACACGCGGGAACGGAGGGCTCGTCAGCGTCCTTCCGGCGAGGTAGATCGCGCCCGCGAGATCGGACGCGATCCAAGAGACGCGGAAGTCGACCTCGGTCGACCACATCGGGGTGCCGTCGCCGGCCCAACGCGCCACGCCGACGGAGCTCTGCGTGAGCATGGTGTCGTCATCGGCGAAGTAGAGCGCGTCGACCGGCGAGCTCTCGATCAGGACCTCGATCGCTTCGTCGCGCCTGCAGTCCGTGCAGCCGGGTCCGCCGTCGCATTCTTCGAGCGCACCGATGATTCCGTCGCCGCACGTGGGCGGGACGATCGAGTTGCACTGCGGCAGATCGTCCGCCGCGTAGCACGAGAAGTTCCAGCACAGCAGGTCGGCGGGACACTCGTCGTTGCTGTGACATCCGAAACAGTGCGCGTTGCGGCATTCGAGCCCGCCGCATTGCGCATCGTCGGTGCAGATGCCATCGGGCGCGAGACCCGACGTGGTCGAATCGCTGGCGCCGCTCGTATCAGCAACGGTCGAATCCATCGCCGTAGTGTTCGCGCTCGATGTCGTCGTCACATCGGTGGACGCGGTCGTTTCGCTCGCGGTCGCAATCGAGGGCTCCGACGCCGGGATGCAAGCGACCACGAGCACGAGTGCGCCCGATGTCCGTGCGACCGCTTCGACCCTCCGCAAGCTCGATCCCGCCACGACGATCACAGCACGTCGGCAGCAGAACCGCCAGCGTCGTCTCCTCGAGCCGATCGGGCCGCTCCATGCCGTCTGGAGATCGCGCAGCCGGGCCACGCGTGGCCCGCTGGTTGGCCACCGCGGTTCGCGTGCAGCGAGCGCAACGCAGGGTCGACCGACGACGCGGATGCAACGCGCATGAATCGACTACGCTCCCGTCGTCGTGTCACCCGACGATGATCGCTTCCACGGACGGCTGGCTGCCTTGCTCGCGGGGCCGTCGCTCGACCTCGAGGCGCGCGAGCAGATCGTCGCGCAAGGAGACGCGATGGTGCCGCGGCTGCTCGCGATCCTGCAGGACGACGAGCTCGCGCACGATGATTCGCCCGGCGACGGCTATGCGCCGCTGCACGCTGCGATGATGCTCGCGGACATCCGCGCGGCCTCGGCGATCGCGCCGATGCTCGCGCGATTCGCTGCGCGCGAGCCGGACGATCCATTGTTCGAGATGCTCGCGGTCGTGATGCCGCGCTTCGGCGCCGACCTGCTCGAGCCCGCGCTCGCGGCCCACGACGCGACCGACGATCTCGAGCGCCGCGACTACTACTGCGAGTTCCTCGCGAAGAGCGGCGCGCGAGACGAGCGCATCTTCTCGCGATTGATCGAGGTGTGGGAGCGCCTGCCGGACTACGGCACCGGCCTGCTCGGCAACTACGGCGATCCCGCCGGCCTCCCGTGGGTTCAGCGAGAATTCGATCGCGTCACGAACGCAGACGACCGCGCGACGCTGACGGATCTGCTCGGTGCCGCAGAAGCGCTCGACTCGCTCGGCGCGCTGACGCCCGCGCACGAAGAGATCGTCGCGCGTGCGAAGGAGCGCGTGCACGGTCCGCGATTGCCTCCGCTGGTTCCCGCGGCGCAGGTGCTGCCGGCGCGTCGACGCGAGCGTCCCGGTCGCAATGAACCGTGCTGGTGCGGCAGCGGCAAGAAGTACAAGCGCTGCCACGCCGACGCGGACGAGCGCGACGAACGTGCCGAGCTCGACGACGCGGTGCAGGGCGCTCCCGATGGCGAGCTCGCGCAGGCGCTCATCGAGTTGGGTGGTGAGGAACTCGAAGACTTCCACGTTGGCGAGGAGCTCGAGCGCGAGCGCATGGTCGAGCTGTTGATGGTCGCGTGGAACATCGCGAGCTTCGAGGAGATCGGCAACCACGATGCGGCCGACGAGCTGCGCGCCGAGATCGCGCGCATGGGCGACGTGGCGGAGCTGCGCGAGTACGTCGAGGACATGGTCGAGGCGCGCCACGAGGAGTGGGAAGGCGACACGCGCTTCGTCATGAGTGCGCGCGTCATCGACGGCACGCTGGTCGTCGAAGGCGGCGAAGCCGACGATGACGACGCGTAGTCGTCGGGAGGTTGCGCCGGGATGACCGGAGCAGCCGATCGATCTCGGCTCAGTCCGCGACGTCGAGCGGCGCTGCGTACTCGGCCGGCGTATCAGTGAAGACGAACGCGACGCGTCGGAGCTCGTCGGAGCTGAGCTCGCGCAGCAGCACGTTGTAGATCTCCGCCTGCCGCTCGGCCTCGTCCATCGTCTCGAAGCGCGACGCGAGCACACGCGCAACCCACCGACGCTCGTCCTCGTGGATGAGCACGGTCTCCACGCCAGGGATCGCGGCGAGAACCTCGCGCAGGCGTTGCTCGCTGAGCATCTGCGAATCGATCATGGCATGTACCTCACATCCTCGCAATGATCGTGCGGCATATCGCCTCGACGTGTGCTCGCCACCTTCGCACCTCTGTCAGCCGAAGCGAACGCGCGGCGTGGTGGCCGGGACCCGAGCGCTCGTTGCGATCGGCGCGGTGAACGATCCAATGCCGTCGCTGCATGAGCCCGTAGAGCTCACCCGCATGCAGCGGAAGGAACTCGTACCCGATCCCCGCGCGCCGGAGTGCGAGCACGAGATCGTCGATGTTGCCGATGTTCGAGTGCGCGAGATGTCCTTCGACAGCGTCGGCGACGATCTCGACTGCAGTCTTGTCGCGCAAGTGGAGTGCGAGATCGCCGACACCGAGCTTCTCCGGACGCCGATCGCCCGGCAAGACGAACCGCACGCGGTCGAAGAGCTCGGGAGAGGTGGCGTGCAGCCAGCGCGCGGCGAGCATCGAACGGACGAGATCCTCGAGCGTCGCATGCAGGAAGACGACGGCCGCACGCAGTAGATCAGTATCCACCACGGATGAGCGACCCGCTCGCGCGCTGATGCGTTGCTCGTACGCCGCGACCAGGCTGTCGACGCGCGAGAGATTGCTGCAGAGGCGATCTTCGATCTCGTCGCGGGGCCCGGCCACGTGCGAGCTCAGTGCGAGGCGCATTCCAAGATCGGTCGTACGTGATTGCGACGTGATGCGCGACGGAGGTGGCCAGGGTGGCCAGGATTCGGGCCACCAGTGGCCCGCTGGCGGGCCGGGTGGCCCGATCTGCGAGCTCGAGGCGGAGCTCAGCGCGGCACGCTGCGCTCGAGGCGTTGTGCGCCGTCGGCTGCGACGTCTTCGAAGAGCGTGTCGAGCTCGACGAAGAGGTCCCATCGCGCTCTGCCGAGCGCGGTTGCGATGCGATCGATCACGAGTTGCTCGAGCAAGGGCTTGCGCGCGCCCTTCCACAGCTTGTCGGCGAGCGCGACGAGCAGCTCTTCGAGCGACACCGGCATCGCGTCCCAACGCGCGTGCGAGAGACACATGCGCGCGACCTCGGGGGTCACGCGATGATCGAGCAGGAGGCGTTCGCCAGCGGGCTCGTGCGCGGTGCCGGGATGATCGAATTCTCGCGGATGCAGGATCTTGCCGGCGTCGCGGAGCGCGACGCCAAGGCGCACGAGGTCTTCATCGATCGTGAGGCCGAGGGTTCGTAGGCGCGCGAGCAGCAGCTCGGCGGCTTCGCCGACGAGCTCAGGACGATGTCAGCGTACCCGCGAGCCCGCGCTTCGTCGACGTCGTCGAGCGCGAAGAGCAGCGGCTCACTCGAAGCTGACGGTGGTGCACGCCGAATCGATCGCGTGCGCGGGCACCTCGATCACGCGGGCGGAGCGATCTTCGCGAGCTCCATCGTGTCGAAGCCGCCTGCGACGAGCACGTCGCCGTCGGACGCGATCGCGAGCGCGTCGGCATTCGTGAGGCGCACCGCGATGCTGTCGTCGAGCTCCCAGGTGATCGTCGCGTCGAGCGCGATGCCGCGGACCCTTCCGTCGTCGTCGACGACGACCAGCTCTCCACCTTCGCGCAGCGCTGCGCCGCGAAGCTGCGCCGGAAGCTCGACCGCCGCGCCGAGCTCACCGCTCACGGCGATCGAGAACATGCCGCCGAGCTCGGCGTCGAAGCCGTGCTCGTTCTTGCCGAAGCTCGATCCGATCGCCCACACCGCTTCGTCGTCGCCGCGCACTGCGAGTCGGAGCTCGGCTCGTCCGGAGGGCAAGCTCGGCTGCGATGCCTGCCCGTCGTCGAGCGCCGCGATGCCGGCCCACGCGCCGACGGGATCGCTGCCGTCCAACGTCGCGCCGACGACGATCGCCACGTCGCCCGCGACCGCGACATCGTACGCGACGCCGTGCACCGGCCACGACGTCGCCCATGCGAGCACGCCGTCGTGATCGTAGCGCCACAATGTCGGCCGTGCTTCGCCGGTAGCGTCGTCGATGCGCATGCCGGCGACGAGCGGGCCGTCGTCGAGCACGACGATCGACTCGAGTGCCGCGCCGCTGTTCGCCGGCAGATCGACGTCCTGTCCGGGATCGGCGAAGACGACGTCACCCGTGCCGGGATCGAGCCGCTCGAGCACGATCGAGTATGCGGGCCCGAGGATGGAGCGCGCGCGATAGCCCACCACCCACACGTCGCCGCTGGGTGCGATCGCGACATCGTTGTACTGCGCGTGGCCGTCGGGTTGGGCGAGCACTCGCTTCCATTGCACCGCACCGTCGGGGTCGACGGCGATCGCCCACGCACGGCCACCGAAGGGATCGTCGGTGCCGACGACGACGCTGTGATCGTCCTGCGCCACCGCGACCGCGGCCGCGCGACCGGGGCCGAGCGTGCTGCGCCAGCGCTCGCTGCCCGAGGGTGAATCGTCGGGTGCGCCGGAGCTGTCGGACGGGGCGTTCGTGGTCGCTTCACTCGCAGCGGACGAGGATGAACCGTCGGCGTCGCTGCCCGCGTCGGACGTGCTGGCGGAGTCGGGAGTGGATGCGGGCGCGGTAGTGCAGGCGGGCAGGAGCAGCACGCAGCAGAGGAGGTGCGATCGGGTCACGCGATCGCAGTACCCCGCGGGGGCGGGGCGTTCCCCAGTGTGGCGCAGCGCAAGCCGACGCCTACGCGGATGCGAGTAGCTCGGCGATGTCGCGCGCGTGCACGGCTCGCGCGAGCCAATCCTCGAGCTGTGTGCGGTCGCTGCAGGCGAGCACGATCGCCCGATGATCGTCGTCGATGGGCAGCCCGCGCGCCTCGAGTACCTTCAGCACGGCTTCGGCGAGCGCCACGAGCCTGCCGCGTTCTTCACCCTCGGCCACGATTCGTCGCATGAACTCGCTGCGGAACTCGTACTTCTCGGGATTCATCTCTGCCTCCAGGGCGCGGCGCACGGCTTCGTCGACGAAGCCCAGGACGATGTCAGCGTACCAGCCTGCCCGCGGCCCGTCGACGTCGTCGAGTGCGAGCAAGAGCGTACGCGCGGCGATGAATGCGGTCCGTGAATCGCGATGTGCGAGCACCCCGAGCAGCGCGATTTCTGGATGGCGACGCGCACGTTCGATCTCCACCACGATCGGCACGCGCGACGGCCCGATCACGACCGGACACACGCGAGAGCCGAGGCCGTCGAGCGCGATCGGCTCCGCACACCACTGGGCGGTTGCGTCGTCGAGCGTGAGCACGACGAGCTCCACCGGGCACCTCAGTCGCGCGCGCAGCACGGCTTGGTAGAGCGGCCAGCTGAAGCGCTTGCGCGGATCGGGTCGGAGCTGGACCTCTACAACGGCTGCATGCGTCGCGACCGCGGAGCCCGGCGCACGCGCGACGAGCACGAGATCGGCGCGACGTTCAGTGGGCTGGATCTCGGTGAGGTTCTCGGTGCTCGCGACGACTTCGACCTCGCCTTCGATCGCGATGCCGCAGGCCGAACGCAGGAGCGAGATCACGAGCTCGGGATGCTCGCGCAGCAAGTCGACCAGCATCTCGTGCTCGAGTGATGGCATGCTCGCGCCGTCGCTTTGCGAGCAACGTGCCGCGTGACGAAGTACGCGTATTCGTTCGTGCGCGAGTGATCGAGGTGGCCAGGATGGCCCGAATTCGGGCCACGAGTGGCCCGCTGGCTGGCCGGGGTGGCCAGCCGTCTCGCGCGTTCCGCAGCGTGTCGCCGCGCACGGGCGCGGGGCGATCACGTCCTCGTCGAGTGCGACGGGATCGTCTCATCGCGAACGCGTTGCCATGCGGCGCGGATGTGCTCGAAGGGCAGGCGTGCCCGTGATCGGCAAGCGGACCGGAGTCAGCGGCCGCGTATGCGCGGGTGCTCGCCGATCAGCCGGGCTTCGCAATCGAGCGAGTGCGCTCGCTTCAACATGCTCGCGTCGACGATCCCGATGGAGGGTCGCGGAGAGGAGCAGGTCGTCGATGCGCTCGAGCGATTGCTCGGTGGAGCACGTGATCGCTACGAACGCGGGCGCAGCACGTTCGCGACGATTCCGCTCCCGAAGCGCTCGCTCTCGACGAGCGCGAAGCGCAGCGGTGCCGCGAGCTCGCTGAAGATCGGCAGCCCGTGTCCGAGCGCGATCGGATGCACGATCAAGCGATACTCGTCGACGAGCCCGGTCGCGACGAGGCTGCGCGCGAAGCTGGCCCCGCCGTGCACGAGGATCTCGCGGCCGGACTCCTGCTTGAGGCGCGTGACGTCGTCGACCAGCGCGCCACCGAGCACGCGGGGATTCGCCCAGCTCGCCCCGTTGCCCGCCGCGCGCGAAGGTGGGGTGCGCGCGGATGCATCCGCGAGCGCGCGCGTCGTGGTTGCGCCGGAAAGACCACTGCGCGAGAACACGATCTTCGGGATCTCGTTCATCGGCGCCGCGTAGGGCTCGGTCGACGTCGGCCAGTGCGCCTTCATGTCCACGAACGTGCGGCTGCCCATCGCGTGCGCGCTGGCCTCGGCGATACGCGCGACGATCCACTCGGTCGCGGCGGGGTCGATCGACTCGAAGATCCAGTCGATGCCCCGGTTGGCGTCGGCGACGAATCCGTCGCGGCTGATCTGCATTTGCAGGACGATCTTGCGCATGTTCGAAGCTCCTCGCAGGAACGACGAACGGCGCACGAGCCGATCGACACCGCGACGACGATTTCTCGGTTTCCGCGTCGCGCGAAGCTCGCGCGGCCGCCACGACCCGCACGAAGCCGCCTGCAACCTGTCGTCGCGGCGCCGCCGGATTGAGAAGCGGCGCCGGTCGCGGTGCGGCCAGAGCGACGCGCGTGAAGCGAGAGCGGCGTAGCGCATGCGGGCCTTGCGGTCGCTCACCGCAGCGACGACACCGTCGAGATCGTCGGCGCCTCGTCGGTGCTGCATCACCCAATGCGTCGGCGAGAGCAGTGGCCCGCTGGCTGGCCGAAGATGGGCCGCTGCTCCCACGCCGCACCGATTTGCGCGCGGCGATCGTCGCTCGGCCCGGCGTCGAGATGTGCCGGCGACATCGAGCGACGGATCGCTGCGAGTGATCATTGCGCTGCAGTTGGCGTCCATGGGAAGCGAGGTCATGCGACGTCATCCGCCGCCTGCGAGCTGGACCGCCGGTCGTTCTGCGGCCGCGCTCATGTCGTTCACCGGCTATCTCTGCGGCGGCGCGCTGTCCGAGCGCCAACTCGGGCTCGCGCGCTTCGAGCTCGAGAAGTACGCGCTCGCGTGCCACGAGCCGGTGCCCGAGGTGGTGATCGCGGATGCGCTGCAGTTCTCCGCGACGCAGGTCACCGGCGAGGACTGGCACGACCCGAGCACATTCGGACGTGCGCACGGTGGCGAGATCCTCCGCCGTCGCAGCCGCGAGCTGTTGCACGTCGCCCTGTCGGCGTGCGCGAGGATCGCTGCGCTCGGCAGCGGGCTCACGCCGAAGATCGAAGCGTGGCTGCACGACATCGCGATCAATGCACCCGGACATTGCTCGGTCGACGACGGACCGTCGCGCTGGCAGCTCGGAGACGACGATATCCGCGAGCTGAAGGAGACGCAGCGGTTGCCGCCGTTGCCGGATCTCGCGGAGACGAGCTGGCGATTGCGTAGCTGCGCCGCGTTGCTGTCGCGGCCGATGGGATGGTCCGCCGGGCATGCGCTGGCGTTCGTGTTGCTCGCGGCGCATGTCGTGGATCGCCCGAGCCCGCCGCCACCGAGCAGTCTGATGAGCAAGATGCTCGCGGATCCTGCGTTGGGACCGGCGACGCCCGCCGAGCTGTTGTCGGCGGCGTGGTCGATGCTCGAGCATTGTTGCGGGCGGAGGTTCGTGATCCTGCGGGCGTTGGAGGATCAGCTCATGACGTTTGCGGCGGGGTCGATGGCGTCGCGCACGATGATCTTGCAGGTCGTGAACATGCTGGCGGCGGAGGAGCTCACGGTGACGCGGCGGGCGATCGTGACCGCGACGATGGCCGTGCTCGCGACGAGTCCGAAGGCGATGCAACGCGAGCGACGATGCCCCGCTTGGCCGGGGTAGCCGGCCGCGCTGCGCGGGCGCTGCGGCCGCAAGGGCGCGCCCGCCTCTCGACGAGCGGGCCCCCTCGTGACTCGTTGCTCAGCCCGTGGGCTCGAGCTCCGTGATCGGCAAGCGGATCGGAGTCTGCGGCCGCACCGTCGTGGACGGTACGGTCGGAGTCGTCTCCGACTCTTCCGTTTCCGGAGGCTCGATCTCCGGCGCCGTCGGACGACGACGCTTCTTCACGAACAGCGACGGAGCATAGAGCTCCGCGTCACCTTCACGGCGACGCAGGTACGCGACTGCACTGCGGCACTCGTCGTAGACCTGCACGAGCAGCGTGAATGCACGCTGCTGCATGCGCTGGGCATCACTCGCCTTGGCGATGGGCTCGACCCGGTTCGCACCGAGCAAGCCGTGGAGCTCGTACGCCAGCACCGGCGCACGCTCCACCATCTCGGCAGTGACCGGGATCCGTGACTCCACGCGATCCCAGATCTGCTCGAACAACACGCCGAGCATCTCGATCGCTCGAGCGGTCTCGACGTGGCCGATGCCACTGGGGATCGCAGCCACGCGATCCTCGGAGAGCTCTCCGACCACCACGAGCAACGAGGCGGTGGAGAGCAGCGTCCGACGAAGCTTCACCGCTTCGTCGAGCAGCCGACGCAGTCGCACGTCGTCCTCGTCGGGCGACGCTGCGAGCACGTGCGAGTGTTCGCAAGCAGCGGCATACACACGCAGCTTGCGAATGCGGTGCAGGTCCAGACCCGAGAGCTTCACCAGCTCCGGCATCAAGTCGTCGATGCGATCGGCCGCCGCGCGGGCGATCTCATGTGCGACGGAGATGTCGGCACTGATCTGGATGAGTTGGTCTTCGGGGACCGCCGCGATCTCGTCGCGGAGATGCTCGAATGCCTGGGCACCGCTGGTGGGGATGATCGTTCGCTTGGGTTGTTGTTTCTTCGCCATGAATCGGAAGCTAGCAGCGTCCCCGAGCGCGTCACTGGGGTGAGCCACAGGTGATCAAAAGTCGATCATCTGTGAGATTTTCTCTTCCGCGTCCTTGACAGCTTCGTCGCGTGCGCGCAGAGCCCGATGACCTCGTCGAACAATGCTCGCGGCTCGATCGAGTCGATGCCGTCGATCACCGACACGAGCCGCCGCGCGAGCTCGCGACAGCTGCGGTACGGGATCGTGCGCGCGAGCAGCTCGCCTTCTTCGAGCCAGACATCCTGCTCGCTCGGGTGCCAGATGATGGTCGACACCCACCGCGCGACTGCGCCACGCAATCGGATCACGGCGACGCCGGGACGATCGCTGTCGATCCCGTAGCCCTCGCGCTCGTCGCCCCAGACATCCGCGGGGACCGGGTGTCGGGGTCGGGCGACGGTGTCGTCGACCTCTTCGAGCGCTTGGATGTCGGCGAGTCGGAACTTCGCGGGGGCTTTCGCGCCGATCGCCCAGCCGCGTACATACACGGCACCGTCGTGCATGTGCAGCGCCCATGGCTCGATCTCTTTCCAGCGCGCGACGTTGGGCTTGGGTCCCCACGGGGATGCGTGACGGATCCGTACGGTCTTGCGCCGACACGCCGTGGCCAGTCGACGGAAGATGTCGGGATCCGTTCGCGTGCCGAGCGTGAGCGTCGCGGTGACTGCGTTGTGGATCGGCAGCTCGCTGCCGGGCACGAGCCGACGCACGCGATCGTCGATGTCCGCGACGATGCTGCCGATGCGCTCGCGTAGCGCCACGTCGGCCATCGAATCGAGGATCGCCTTCGCCATTTGGACCGCGAGACGATCG
This sequence comes from Nannocystaceae bacterium, assembly GCA_035550195.1. Lineage (GTDB taxonomy): Bacteria > Myxococcota_A > Polyangia > Nannocystales > Nannocystaceae > Xiheibacterium. The sequence goes on along the minus strand of DASZPU010000759.1, from coordinate 553 downwards.
TCGGGACGGGGTGCCTCGAGCGGCATCGCGAGCGGGGCGTCGAGGCGCCAACGTTTGGCTTTGCCGAAGTAGGTGATGCAGCCGTCGTAGGTGTCGCGCAGCTCGACGAGGGCGCGTTGGATCGTGGGTGCGGAGGTTTTCGTGCGGCCGATCGCGGTGAGGAGCTCGCGCTTGCTCATGCCCTTGGTGCCGGCGCGTTCGAGGAGTTGGACGATGAGGATGCGGATTTCGGCGCGCGGGAGGGAGCGACGGCGGGGGCGCGGGCGGGGCATGCGAGGGGGGAGGATCGAGGGAGGGGGGGAGGGGGGCAAGCGGGGGGAGATGGGTTCGCGCGGCGACTGCGAGCGTCTCGAGGCGTGCGTGACTCGGATGGTCGATGCTGGAACGGGCGCTTCGGGTTGCGGACGTGGGCTTGCGGGTTTTCGGGAGGGGGGCGGAGGTGTGCGGACGTGTTTTGGTGATTTGAAAATAGGCGCGGAGCGTTCGGGTACGTCGTCGTGCTGCGAAAAAATTGGTTTGGGGGGGTCGGGGGCCGTCCTCGTGCTGCGAAAAA
>DASZPU010000758.1:0-9351 GCA_035550195.1 Nannocystaceae bacterium | reverse complement strand
CCCACAATGTCCGGCGCGACCATACGCGGCCGCGGCTTCCGTGGAGAGCGCCGCGCCCGTGTCGTCGTCGGTGGCGAGCGCAGCTGCACGTTCGTACCACTTGCCACCATCGAGGAATGCGAGCGATTCCTTGGCCTGGATCGCCGCATCGATCGCATGCTCGCTCGCGCGCTCGCGTCGGTCACCACCGAGCGCGTGTTCGTAGAGTCGTGCGGTGTGTTCCCGTGCCAGCTCCAGGTATGCGGTGTGCAGCGAGCGATGGAGTCGCGTCGTGGCGTCGGATGCAAACGAGGAATGGATCGCATCCGCGAGCACGAGGTGATACGGCGCGACGAACAAGCCGTCGGGTCGCAGCTCCGTACGAACCCACCCGTCGTTCTCGAGCCCATAGATGCGCGAGCGCGCCGGGCGGCCCAGCTCCGCGGCGCGCAACAACACCCGCAGCGGTACGGACGCGGGGCTGATCGCGACGAGCTCGACCAACTTCAGCGACTCCGGATCCAGGTGGTCCATGCGGCGAACGACCGCCTCGGGCAAGCTGGTGGCGGCGCCATCGAATCGTGCGAGCTGAGTGACAATGAATGGCGAGCCGCCGGCCTCGTCGCCCGGGGGCGCGTCGCTGCGACCGTGCAACCGCCACAGCTCGTCGATCTCTGCGTGCCCGAGCGGTGGCAGCGTGAACGAGGTGCCCGGCGCGGTGCTTGGCTCGGCCGGCAGCTCGCGCGTCGCGACGAGCCACAGGATCGCCGGCGCATCGTCACCATCGACGAGCTCGCGGAACAGCTCCGCACAGTCGGCGCTCGCCCACTGCATGTCGTCGATGACGATCAGGAGTTGCTGCGCGCGTACGATCTGCGTGAGCAGGCGACGCAGCGCACGAACCGCGCGCACACGATGCTCGCTCTCCGTTTGTGGAACCGGCGAACGCGGCGACTCCTCGCCGCTCACGAGGCTCGCGAGTATCGGGAAGATGCGCGCCGCATCGACGACATCGTCGCGGTCGAGGGCAGCGGTCGATTCCACGCGCGACGCGACCCGACGACAGAGGTCCTCCACGATCGCATCGAACCCACCGAACGGCACCGACTCGCGCATCGAGCAAGTGCCTCGAGCGATCAGAAAGCCGGCTTGCCGCGCGTCGGCCATGCACGCGCGTACGAAGGTCGACTTGCCAATGCCCGATGGGCCCGCCACCGTCACTACGTGAGGCCGCGTAGCGTCGCTCAACAGCCCGCGCACGATTGCCCGCTCGCGTTCGCGTCCAACGATCACGTGGTCGTCGTTGCGCGTGGAGGGCTCGATCGTCACATCGAACAGCGTGGCGACGTCGGCAAGCGTCGGACGATTCGAGGGCTCCGGGCTCATCATGCGATCGAGCGCCGCGACGAGGTAGTCCGGCGCGTCCGGAGCCAGCTCGCGCACCGGCGTGTGCTTGCCTTGCAGCTTCGCGCTCAGGAAGTCGCGCGCGCGCGGATCGATCGGCAAGCGATCGAAGAGCGTCTCGTACAGCAAGACGCCGAGCGAATACGTGTCGGCGGCGAGCCCGGGCTCCGAACCCGAGAGTACCTCGGGCGCAAGGTACGGCCACGTCCCCGAGACGCCACCTCGTTCGTGCTCGTCGTCGAGCGCCCGCGCGAGACCGAAGTCCAACAACACCACGCGGTCCCCGGCGGTGACGAGCACATTCTCCGGTTTTACGTCACCGTGGAGGATCTTCCGGTCGTGTAGCTCGACGAGTCCGGCGATGAGCGATCGTAGCAACGGACGCACTGCGGTGATGCGTTCGCGCAGCGTCGTGCACTCGCCGAGCACCGCGGCGTTGAACGGCCGCCCGTCGACGAGCTCCATCGAGAAGCAGGCCTCGCGACCGTCACTGAACAGCTCGTAGAGCGGAACGAGCGCGGCGTGATGGACCGTCGCGAGCCTCCTGAACTCGTGCTTCAGATAGGAGAGGTCGCCGATCGACTCCGCACGGATCGTCTTCAGCGCGACCTCGCACTCCAGCTCGCGATCCCATGCGCGTAACACTGCGCCGGACGCCCCGCGACCGAGCTCGCCGCGTATTTCGAAGCGATCGCGCTCGATTGCCGGCGAGTCTAGGATCACGATTGGCTCAGCACGGAGTCGCGGCGGTTCCGTCATCGCGAATCATGCGCTCGATTCCCTCGCCGAGCGTTGCTCCGCCGATGCTGGCGATAGCCCTGTCGCGGAGCTGTGGCATGCCGAGATCGATGTGCGAATAGTGGTGGGCGGCCAGCGATTCGCGTTGAACTCGGAGCACGCGTTCGAAGCGTTCTTGCCGCCAGAGCAGCAACGCATCGCGCTTCTGACCCCGGTCTTTCAGATCGACGCCTTCGAAGTGGCGCGCCAAGGCCTCGCCATCCTCGAACGCCATCGCGCAGCCTTGGCCGAGATCGGGCAATACGAAATGCGCTGCGTCACCCACCAGCGCGATCGACCCCATGAACCAGTCCGCCAGCGTCACCGGCAAATGCCACTGTGGGAAACAGCGAACCTGATCGGGGCGCGTGCTTTCGATCAAGCCGCGATAGGCCAGACAGAACGGCTCTACGACCGCGCGCGTGCGTCGGAGGAGCTCCGCTCCCTCGGGCAGATGCGCGACATCGTCGAAGATGGCTTTGCGCGGAGCGAACACGATCCACGGCGTGATCGTGGGGTCCCCAGGGAGGCTCCACACACCGATGCGCGCGTCCGGCCCGTGAGACGCAAACGCCGATCCGCTACCGAGCGCATCGCGATCGCCGGCCAGGCCGGCATCGCTGTAACCGCAGATTGCCGCGAGCCGCGTCAGCTGGGCGTCGGCGCGATTCGGGAAAGGGCCGTTGCTCGACTCGGTCAACCTTCGCACCGTGGACGCGCGACCATCGGCGCCGACGATCAGTCGATACGGGCCGCCCTTCCCCCTCGTGGCGGACAGCGTCACGCCGAGAATGCTGTCGCCCTCCATCTTTTTCACGGTGGCGACGCGCACGTCGATCCTCTTCGATGCGCGCACGTGGCCGAGGAGCGCGGTATGCAGCGCGCTCGGGGTCGCGACGTATGTGTCGTAGCCGGCGCGACGAGAGATCGCTCCGACGGGCAGGGATGTCAGCAGCGCGCCATGACGTGATCGAAGATCATAGCGCTCGAGCGTCGGCCACTTCAGCTCGGCGATCGCCTCGCGGGAGAGAATCTTGGCCAGCGCTCGCATTGCGTTGGGCCAGAGCTCGAAGACTCGGGGGTCGAGTGGACCCTGCGCTTGCGGCATCGTCCCGGTGTAGAGATCGACGGCGCGACCGCGGGCCGCGAATGCCAGCGCCGCCGCAAAACCGGCAGCCCCCCCACCGACCACTGCGATCTCCGCTCGCGCGCTCATGCTGCGAAGCATCGCACGCCGGCACGCCCGCGCGCCACCGCGGCCGGCACCGCTTCACCCCTTCCGTACCAGCCCGTAGCGCTTGATGAGCGCGTTGAGGTGCGCGCGGCTCATGTCGAGGTCCCGTGCCGTGAGCGCAATGTTCCAGTTGCGGCGGTCGAGCTCGTCCCCGAGAAAGGCGCGCTCCCACTGCTGCTTCGCGCCCTGGAACGTGGCACCGGTCGGCGGCTCGTCGGGGCCCGCGGTGGGGAAGAAGTGGCGCACTTCCACTTGCCCTGCGCCGTCTCGGCGCGCGCGCACCAACGCGGACTCGCACGCACCGGCGAGCTCGCGAATGCTGCCCACCCACTCGGCGACCTCGAGCGCGCTGATCGCAGCGGGCGAAGGTTCGAGCGTCGGCAAGTTGTCGCGGCGACAGCTGCTCGCGCAGAAGTGCTGCGCCATCATGCCGATGTCGTCGCGGCGCTCCGCGAGCGACGGGATGCGAAGCTGTACGATGCGAATGCGGTAGTAGAGATCTTCGCGAAAGCGGCGATCGGCCATCGCCTCTTCGAGGTCGCGATTCGTCGCCGTCACGATTCGAACGTCGGCGCGGATCGGCGTCGTACCTCCGAGTCGGAAGTACTGCTTGTCCTGGACGAGCTGCAGGAGCTTCGCTTGTATCGCGATCGGCAGCTCGGCGATCTCGTCGAGGAAGAGCGTGCCCTTCTCCGCTGCGGCGACGCGTCCGATCCGACCTTGCGTGCCCACGCCGGAGTACGCACCTCGCTCCGCGCCGAACAGCTCGCTCTCCACCAGCGGCTCCGGCAAGGTCGCGCAGTTGACCTCCACGAACGGGCCCGATGCGCGCGGGCTGTTGTCGTGCAGCACCCGTGCGAAGAGCGACTTGCCCGTGCCGTGCGAGCCGGTGAGCAGCACGTTCGCTTCCATCGCCGCGATGATCTCGAGCTGCTCGAGCAGGTCGGCCAGCGCGGCGCTCTGGCCGATCACCCCATCCGCGCGCAGCCGCGAGCGCACGCTGGCCGTTCGATCATCGCTGCCGCGTCGGCGTCGCAGCTCGAGCAATCGCCCCGCCAACGAGCTGACGAACCGCGCGACCGTTTGGACACACGCGACATCGGCGTCGGAGAACGGCCCGCCGCTCACGCGGTTCTGCAGGTAGACGACGCCGACGATGCCCTCGGCGCGCAGTGGCACGCAGAGCACGGTCTCGATCGACGCTTGGCGCACACTCTCGCGGTGACGGAAGCGTTCGTCGAGCAGCGCCGAGGGCGTGTGCACGATTTCTCCGGTCGCGATCGCTTCGGCGATCACGCCGCGGGAGATTCGCTCTTCGATCCGCTGGCGCTCCTCGTCGTCGACACCGATCGCCCAGCGATGCGTTCCGTTGGATCCGAGGTCCTGAACCTCGATCAACCCGCGTTCAGCCCCGGCGATACGTCGCAGTAACGCGAGCGCGTCCGCGAGCAGCGGCGCCGGATCGCTGCTGTGCACGAGCTCGAGACACTGCAGATAGAGGTCGCGCTCCTGTCCGGCACGTTCTGCTGCTGCCGGATCGGTCACCTCCCCGAGCATACCAACTGGTGTGGACGGGGTGGCACGCCCGCCGATCGCGGCGAGCCAGGCGCGTCGCCACGCCTGCGGGTCGGGATCGGACGGGTCCGCCGGGGCGGGCGGATCCGTGGCGCTCGGCATACCGACGAAGTGACGCGAGCGCGCAGATCGATTCACACCGAATCGGGCCGCGTCAGCGACTCCACCAGGTGACGAAGGTGTCGTCGCCCACCGGATCGAGCTCGAGATCGTGCGTGATGTCGAGCAACGTCAGACCTCCGGACGACGTCAGCGCAGCGCAGCTGCCCGAACGATCGGGCAGCGGATACACGTCGGGCGCGAGCACCTTCGCGTAACCGTCGATCGGCCGCACCAGCTGCTGCGTCGTACCGGCCAGCACCGCAGTGCCGGGATCGAACTCCTGCGGCGGACAGAACGTCGTGCCCTGCCCCGACGTGCGCACGAGCAGCGTCTCGCCGAACGGCAGCGCGCCGATGTCGTCGACATACGTGACGCGCTCGCCCAGCGACTCCCACGTGTTCGCGCTCGGATCGTAACGCAGCGCGGCAGCGGCCGTCGCATCGCGCGTCGCGACGAGCAAGCGACCGGCGTCGTCGATCACCGCGGACGGCGAGTAGCACTCGAACATCGTCGCGCCGTCCGGTGGTGTCACGTCCAACACCTCGGTCGCACCGCTCGCGACTTCCACACGCCACCAACCGTCCGCGCCGTCGTGCACGAGCAACCAACCGAAGCTCGGGCTCGCGCTCATCGTCAGCAGCTGCTGGTCGACGCCGCCGAGCGCAGGCAAGTCGAACGTCACCCACGCTTCGGGCTCGTCGATCACCAGGATCGGCGCGCCCGCGCCCTCGGTGAGGTAGATGAGCTCGCCATCGTCGCTGGGAATCCAGCTCCAGATCACCGGATAGTGGAGCGCGCGAAACTCGAGGTCCGTCGACATCCAGCCGGTCACGCTGAGCTTCGCACCGAACTGCGAGCCGGGGATCCAGTCGTCGTCGCGCTTGCGACCCTGGGGCATGAAATCCGGCAGCACCAGCTGATCGTCGGCGTCGCGATACAGCACGCCTTCGGCGAGCCCTTCTTCGTAGCTGCGCAGCGTCGCGATCGATCCATCGTCGGCGAGATAGATCGTCGAGAAGCTCGCACCGTCTTCGTGCGCCGACCAGATCTCCGTGCCAGCATCGGTGAACAACGTGAGCTCGGCGCCGTAGTGCACGCCCTCCGTGAACACCGACCACGATTGCAACGCCGCGACGTACGCACCGCGTCCTGCGTACGCCGGATACACCGACGCATCTGCGGGCGCGCCCGAGTCCGGCAACGCGAGCGCGATCGTCGAGCCATCGCCGTGCAGCACCGATGCCGAGGTCGCACTGCTCAACACCGCGAGCGGCGTCGCAGCGTCGGGTGCATCGCACAACAGCATCACGGGCTCGCCCGTGCTGCTGCTCTCGTCGGCCGCGGAATCCTCCGAGCTCCCCACGGCGCCGCTCGTGCCCGTGTCGCTCGACGTCACCGCATCCGACGTCGCGTCCTCCTCCGCACCGCCCTCGCCCGGCACCGTGCCGACGACCGGCCCGCAGGCCACGACCACCACGAACGCACCAAGCCAACTCGATCGCATTGCGACATCATCACGCATCGTCTCGGCGCGCGCGTCAATCTCTCCGAACGATCGATGTATCGCTGCGCGAAACGATCGACGCGCGGCGCGCCGTCCCACGAAATCACACGGGTTCGCAGAAGCGGGCCAGGATCGTCTTCGTGCCGGCGCCGGAGAAGCGGAGCGTGAACTTGAGGTTCTTGCCCACGCCCTGCCAACCGAGCAGCTCGCCGACGCCGAACTGCTGGTGGCGCACGTGCATGCCGACGTACAGCGGCACGCCCTCGCCGGCGTCTTCCACGGTGCCGGCGATTTCGTCGCGATCGAGGCCGACGTCGGGATCGTCGTACACGACGTCTTCGTTCCACGCACGCTCGCGCACCGGCGGTGGCGCGGCGCTCGGACGCGGGCGCTGCCCCACGCTGGCGATCGCGTCGCCGGGTAGATCGAGCACGAAGCGCGACGTCATCCCCACCTGCAGCTGTCCGTAGATGCGCCGGCGCTCCGTCAACGTCAGCGTGAGCTGCTTGCGTGCGCGCGTGAGCGCGACGTACGCGAGCCGACGCTCCTCCTCCATCGCGACGGGATCCTCGAGCACGCGCGCATGCGGGAAGACCTTCTCTTCCATGCCGGTGAGATACACCGTGTCGAACTCGAGGCCCTTCGCGGAGTGCACCGTCATCAAGGTGACCGCGCGCGAGCGATCGCCTTCCGCACGCTCGCCGCCGACCAGGCTCGTCTGCTCGAGATAGTCCTCGAGCTGCGCGCCGGGATGCTCCGACACGAACTCCTCGACGTTGCCGAGGAGCTCCTGCAAGTTCTCCAGGCGCTGCTTGCTGTCTTCGTCGCCGTCGAGCGCGAGCATCTCGCGATAGCCGGTGCGCTCGACGATCTCGACGAGCAGCGCGTCGATGCCCATCGTCGGCGCGAGCGCCTGTAGCTGCGCGATGAGCTCGACGAAGCCCGCGAGCTTCTTCGCGGCCGCGGACGACACGCCCGCCGGCTTCGCATCGGGCAGCACCGTCCACAGCGACACGCCGCGCTCGCCCGCGAGCGCGAGCAGCTTCTGCACCGTGGTGTTGCCGATGCCGCGCGCGGGTCGATTCACGATGCGCTGCAGATGCGCATCCGAGTGGGGATTCGCGAGCACGACGAGATACGAGAGCACGTCCTTGATCTCGGCGCGCTCGTAGAACGCGACGCCGCCGACGATGCGGCAGCCGAGCCCCGCGGTGCGCAGCGCGTCTTCCAACGCCCGCGACTGCGCGTGCGTGCGATAGAACACCGCGAACTCGTCCGGGTTCGAGCCCTCGTCGATCGCGGTGCGGATCTCGTGCGCGACCAAGCGCGCCTCGGCGCGCTCGTCGACGAGCCGGAGCACGCGCACGTGATCGCCCTCGCCCGCGTCCGTCCACAGCGTCTTGCCCAGGCGGCCCGCGTTCTTGCGGATCACCGCGTCCGCACACTTCAGGATGTTCGCGGTGCTGCGATAGTTGTGCTCGAGTCGCACGACCTCGGTGCCGTCGTGCCACTCTGCGAAGCGCAGGATCTGCTCGACGTCGGCGCCACGCCAACCATAGATCGCCTGGTCGTCGTCACCGACGACGCAGAGCTCGGCGCGGTTCGCCAGCAGGTCGACGAGCTCGGCCTGGATCGGGTTGGTGTCCTGGAATTCGTCGACCACCACGTGCTGGAAGCGGTAGAGCAGCACGCGCGCAGGGTCGGTGTCGGCGAGCTGCCCCGAGCTGGGCTTCTTCGCCGCGCGCAGCAGATCCACGGCGTGCACGAGCAGATCGCCGAAGTCGACCGCGTCCGCGGCGAGCAGCTTCTTCTGGTACGCGACGAAGGCCTTGCTGACCACCGAGCGCACCGGTTCGACGAGGTTGATCTGCGCGAGCTCGTTGGGGCCCACGCCGCGGTTCTTCGCGCGATCGATCCAGCCCAGCACGCCGCGCGGCGTGTAGAGCTTGTCGGACACGTCGAGATCCTCGAGCACACGGCTCATCACCTGCGTGCTGTCGGCGGTGTCGTAGATCGTGAAGCGCGGCGACAGCCCGATGCCGGTGCCCCAACGCCGCAGGATGCGTGCGCAGATCGAGTGGAACGTGCCCACCCAGATCTGCTTCGTGTCGTGCCGCCCTTCGCACACGCGATCGATGCGTTGGCGCATCTCTTCGGCGGCTTTGTTGGTGAACGTCACCGCGAGGATGCGCCACGGTTCGATGCCTTCGTCGAGCAGCGCCGCGACGCGGTGGGTGATGACGCGCGTCTTGCCGGTACCGGCACCCGCGAGCACGAGCAGCGGGCTGCCGCGATGGGCCACCGCCTGCTGCTGCTCGGGGTTGAGGCTCACGACGTACGTCCATAGCACACGCACCGGATCGCGAAGCTGGTAGTCTGCCCACGACCGTGAGCGACGCCGCACCGCCGCCCGAGGTCGCGCCCGCGGATGGGATCTCCCTGCAGCGCCTGGCGCGGCAGTGGCCGAAGACCGTGCTCGCGGTGTGGCTCGCTGTGATCGCGTTGGTGTTGCTCGTGCGTGGCTCGCCATCGGCGGCCGGCGAGGTCGAAGCGCTGTTGCCCGCGCATCATCGATCGCTCGTGAACGAGCCGCTCGTGCTGCTCGAGCTGCAAGGCGATGCGGGCGCGGTGACGAGCGATGCGCTGCTCACCGCCGCGGCAGCGATCGGTGAACGGCTCGGCGAAGAGCGCGTGCCGCTCGCGCCGCCCTCGGGTGAAGCGGCGGCGTGGTTCGATCAGCATGCGCTCTATCTGATGCCCGACGACGCGGTCGCGG